>JBGZBY010000019.1:0-48474 GCA_041844915.1 Eubacteriales bacterium | reverse complement strand
TTATTCCTGCACCGACTGCGCAATGATCGGACCAAAGCCCTCTATTGCTTCCAGATCTGCCAAGCCAGCTTGCCGAACCTGATTTATATCCTGACAAAAGCTTTTTGCCAGTAGTTTCGCATTGCTAAGACCCACATTCGGAATCCCCAGAGCATATATAAAATTGCCGAGCTGAACATTTCTAGCCTTTTCAACGGCTGCCATCAGCTTGACAAAGGATTTTTCTCCAAAGCCCTCCAGTGTAATGATTTCCGCTTCCTGCCTTGCCAACCGGAAAATATCGGCGGCATCCGCCAAAAAGCCCTTTTGAATTAATTTTTCTAAAGTCGCCCCGCTTAACCCCTCAATATTCATGGCATTACGACTGACAAAATGCTCCAAGGCCCGCAGCTTTTTCATCGGGCAGGCAGAATTGACACAAAACAGGGTTTTAATTCCATTCGTTTCCTTTAAGATCGACTCCTGCCCGCATACCGGACAGCTCTTTGGAATCGGCAGGCTGCCGCTTCTGGTCAAATTTTCGGCTACCTGCGGAATAATCATATTCGCTTTATAGACCTCTAGAACGTCGCCTAGGCCCAACTCCAATTCTTCAATAATGCTGATGTTGTGGAGCGAGGCTCTTTGAACCACTGTTCCCTCCAGTTCAACCGGCTCAAAGACTGCGATCGGATTGATCAGACCGGTGCGGGAAACCGACCATTCTACTGCCAGAAGCGGCGTTTCCCTTATCTCATCCTGCCATTTGAATGCGATCGAATCGCGCGGAAATTTGGAGGTTGCCCCTAAGCTTTGCGAATAGGCAATATCGTCAATGGTCAGCACCAAGCCGTCCGTCGTGTATGGATTTTGAACAATTTCCTTTTCAAATTCCTCCACTGCCTGCGGAATCAGTTCCGGCATAAGCTTGCGAAAAAAAACAATCTCAAAACCATTGTCCTGCAAGAAGCGGAGCTGCTCGGATTTTGCCGCAAACTGCCTGCCCTCCGCCTCCACCAAAGAAAACGCATAAAAATGTACCTTGCGAATTGCCGTCACCTCATTGCTCAACTGCCTGACGGTTCCGCTGCTTAAATTGCGAGGATTTTTGTATTGTGCTTCCAACGGCAGCGCCGCATTGATTCGTTGAAAATCGTCATAGCGAATCACCGCTTCTCCTCTAAGCACCAACTTCCCCCGAAAAGGAATCTGTTTCGGCAAATTGACAAACACCTTAGCATTGCTGGTCACCACCTCGCCGACAGTTCCGTTGCCGCGGGTAACGGCTTTTAAGAGCCGGCCGCCTTCATAGGTCAACACCACCGTCAAACCATCCAGCTTCCATGAAAGCAGGCTTTCCTTATCCGAAAACGCCACCAAGGCCTCCACCGATTTCGTCTTATCCAAGGACAGCATAGGACTGTCATGCTCCTCCTTCGGCAAAAAATCAACCGCCTCATAACCGACATTCTGCGTCGGACTATCGGGATAAACAATCTCCATGCTTTTTTCCAAGGCTGCCAACTCATCATAAAGCGCATCGTATTCCTTATCGCTCATAATTTCCCGATCCTCGGCATAATATGCTCGGCTTGCCTGTTTTAAAAGCTCAATCAACTCTCGCATTCGATTTTTCATAATAATTCCTATCTATAAGCCGGTTTCTCTCCCGCCGCCTCCGCTGCCAATCATCCGCCGCAGCCCTCTTGGGCACATGTCTAAAGCCTAAAAAAATTTTTCGGCAATACTCTGCCTATTCCCTGAAGCAGCTGCTTAAGAGCAGCTCTCCCTTTTTATTCTTCTTCTTGATTGCCCCAATTGTGATAGACATTCTGAACGTCGTCGTCATCCTCCAACATATCCAGCAAACGGTTCATGGCTTTGATGCTGTCCGGATCCTTTAAATCGGTCGTCGTTTGCGGAATCTGCGTCACCTCCGCCGAGATTGGCTGATAGCCTGCCGCCAGCAGAGCATCATTGACATCGCTGAAGGCTTCCGGATCAGTAATAATCTCATATCCGTCCTCCTCCGCGATAAAATCCTCCGCTCCCTTCTCCAAAGCCAGCATCATCAGCTCATCCTCATTGATTTTAGCACTTTTTTCAAGGATGATCTGACCCTTCTTATCAAACATAAAGGTTACGCTGCCGCTGGTACCGAGATTTCCTTTGCCCTTGGTAAAGGCGCTGCGTACATTGGCTGCCGTCCGGTTTTTGTTATCCGTCAAGCATTCTACAATAACTGCCGTTCCCTCCGGCCCATAGCCCTCATACACAATCGCTTCATAATTGGCGCCATCGTTATCTCCGGCAGCCTTTTTGATGGAGCGATCAATCGTATCGTTTGGCATATTGCTGGCCTTGGCTTTGGCGATGACGTCAGCTAGCTTTCGATTCAGCGCTGGATCCGCGCTGCCGCCGGTCTTAACCGCTACTGCCAGCTCTCTGCCCAGCTTGGTGAAGATCTTGCCTTTTTGCGCGTCGTTTCTTGCCTTCTTATGTTTGATGTTTGCAAATTTACTATGTCCTGCCATAATCTAACTCCTTTGTTTTTCATAGTCATACTTCTTAATATTGTACCATGATTTTTATCAATCTACAAGGGAAATTTTGGCAGAAAAGCACGCGTGAAAGTTGTAAAATAAAGTGTCAGTATTACAAATAAAAATTTAATTGCGGGAAAAAGAATCCAGCAAAGATGGATTCTTTTTCCCGCAAAATAAAAGATACATAATACGTTTTTTGTGTTATATTGTTAATCACGACAAAAACAAAGAACACAAAAGGAAGTATTATGTATCAAATGAATTATACCACAAAAAGAACAAAAGGCAAACATTTAACGGAAGTAGAACGGGGAAAAATTGAAATCTTATTAAAACAAAAGAAAACCAAGCGAGAAATCGCATTGGAGATCGGAGTCAGCGAACGGACGATTTACCGGGAGATCAAGCGGTCGGCATGATATTTTGCTGGTTTAAATCCTCGCCGAAAATTACCTTATCCTCCGGCTCAAACAGGAGATAAGATACCGCTCTTTCCGCCAGCCGGCAAGCCTCCGGTAGCTCCTTTTGCTCCAATGCCCTGCCTCCGACGCCAAAGTAAACCTCATAGCCCAGCCGCCTAAGCAAATGTCGGTTCAAGGATTGAAGTGTCTGCCGCAGCATTTCTTCCTCTTTACTAAAATAAAGCAGCAAAACAAATTGACCGGTATTGGTTAAAACCAGATCATACCATCCAACAGATGGCATCTCCTTTAAAAATTCTTCCGTTTCCCTATAGATTACCGCTTTGTCATAATTTTCTTCATGAAAATATAAGCTGTCCATCACAATCGGTAAATACCATACTGCTTCTGGCAGGCGATATCTGCTCCACAGCGGGGAAATGCTTTCCGGCAGGATATCTCCCTTGAATGTCTTGTGCAAAAACAATTCCCTTTCTTTTTCCTCCGGCGATCTCCCGACAGCTGTCCTGTTCTTTGCCTTATGAGCCTCCAGCATTGCCGTTATTTCCTTTTTCAGCTCCTCGACCGATACCGGCTTAAGCAGATATGCCTTTACTCCATAGCGAATGGCCCTTTGCGCATACTGAAAATCATCAAAGCCGCTGACAATAATAAAATCCAGCTCATATTTTTCCTTACGGCACTGCCGAATCAATTCCAGACCATCCAGCTGCGGCATACAAATATCGGTAATCACAATATCTGCTTTAAAGCTTTTTAAAAAATCCAAGGCCTCCCGCCCGTTTTTGACCGTATCGACGCGGACCTCCGGCACCATCTCCGAAATACTTTGGGCTAAGCCCTCCCGAACAGAAGGATTATCCTCGGCAATCAACAATGAAATTTCCTTCATGCTTCCTCCGATTCTGTGCTACTATTGAAAGAAATGCCCTGACCCTCCTATTATACCTCTTTTTAACAAATCTGTCATTGCCGAAATATTAGGTTTCCCGCCAAATTTTAAATCCCTTAATTCTCAAATTTAGGGAATCCCTCCCGACTCTAATTTTGCTTTAGCAGCCTTATGTATTTTATAATGCGTGTTATGCTGAATATCAAAACAAGCAAAACTCCGGCAAATAAGGCAATTATCCCCGGTATAAAAAGCGCCGCTCCTTCTTCCATATCTTCCAGCAGCTTCACCACAAAAACCCCCGTTACGAGTATACATGTGAGAGTCACAAGGCTAAATACCGTAATGTTATTGATACAATTTGCTTTTGTAATCATTCTCTTCATCTTCATACCTCTTAACATTTCATATTTTCAATCTCTGACTTGAACATCCTAGCATTCAATCTGTTCGTCCAGCTCTATGATTTCCAAAATCGCCTGCTGTTTCAGATTCGTTTCATCAAAATCATCGCCTTCTAAAAAGCGTATATCTATTACCATATCTCCGACCACATGAACAGGGTTTTTCCTCTCCCTGATCATACAAGTGACAAATGGCACATCCAAAAGGCTCACCCTGCTTTCATAATCCACATAGTAGGGAGAACCGTCAAAAACAAGGGGAGTTGTAATACCCAAGGCAATCTGTATTCCATAAAAATCGACCCTTGTCCTTTCTTCCTGCTCCCCTTTTTTTAATTTCTTGTAGTAGGACAATCTGTCCATCGCAATATCAAGGGAAATTCCGGAACCGCTCTTTTCTTTCAGCTCTTTTACAGAAGCAACTAGTACAATTCTGTATTCCGGTGCTTTCAATACATAGACAGTATACCAATGCGGCTGTAGTTTCGGAGTCTTAATGCGCAGCTCTCCCTTTTCAATACGCACCTCTTTGCTTCCAAAATATAAAATGGCATGATCTTCATACAGCTTAAGCTGTGCTTCTTCCTCCTTGCTTCCCCAGCACTTTGCAGCAAGCCATGCCGGAATCAGCATAACAACAGGAAGCAAAGCAAGCATCAGATATACGGCATGGTCGGTATGCTCTCTGAAATACAAGGGCGCATATTCCGGTCCTTTCGCAATACCTGACGAAATCAGTATCTCGGCATATATCCCAAATCCGAGCGCAACACCGCATATAACCATGATGTACAGCACAGCCGGCGAATATTTATTGCATCGAAATTTTATCCTTTGCATAGCTTTTCCTCTTATTTTCCAAAATGGGCGTAACTAAAAAATGATACAGGATAATACAAGGCAGGGCAGAGCATATACGACGATCAAAATCAATAATGCCAACAGTCTTTTGAGTTTTTGTTTTTTCTGTTCATAAACATTATACTGTATACGGCCAAAAAGGACAATATTTGTTTTTACCACATTCTAAAAAATATACTGTCATTCTCACTCGTCAGGTCTTTTTGATACTGAATTTCACTCTGCTTTATTGAGACTTCTCTTTCATCCGTCAGCGCGTTCAGCGAATACAACTATTTCCCTGTATTCACTAAATACGAGCCTTCCTTAAAATCAAGGTTGTTTACCCAGCTTCCGCTTTCCCTCCTGCGCATTCAGATCGCAGCCTATTGCAATTTTCATAATTTCCTCCTATTCGCTTGTTCTATGGTTTTCGTAATGCCCGTTTTTTCAAAGCCTTGCTTCAGAACTTAATCGCCAGTGACTTGATCCCTTTGACTAAGCTGGCGAACTATATTTATCATTATAATCTAATTGTTTGATAATTTCAATTATATTTTATATAATCTTTCCTCACTTTCCTTCCTTTTTTTATTAACTCTCCCTATAATTCGTTTCCTTCGGATTTTTCCTTTCCTTCTCCTGTGATTTTCCTATTTTCCGCTTGCTATTTCTCATATTTTGCATTATACTAAAACCAGTCTTTTGGTATTTTATTTGTTTTTCAAGTCGTTTTTCCGGCTTCCGGATGGCAAGGAAATATTAGTATTATTTATTATGGAGGTTTTTATGAAAAAATTACACAAGCGTATTGCCGCCGGACTGGTTCTGATATTGCTTCTGGGCTTTATCAGTCCCGTCCATGCCACTATGGACTACTCCGCTTTTACCGTTAAAAAAGCGTATATGCCATTTGCCGATGTTCCTGCCAATTCATGGTTTTTGCCGGGAATCCGGACTGCTTACGAGCTGGATCTGATGAAGGGAAATTCTCTGTCAACCTTCAACCCGAACGGCAGCTTATCCGTTGCCGAAGCTGTGACCTTAGCCGTCCGCTTATTTGAAACCTACTATAGAATTACTCCGGCAACGCAGACCTCTCCCACGGGAGCTTGGTATCAAAGCTATATTGATGCAGCAATCAATCACGGCATTTTAAACGGCTCTTATTTTTCTGATTATACCGCGCCGATTAACCGCACGGATTTTGCTTCCATTTATAATGGTCTTTTTCCATTTACCAATGAGGACATTTTAAACAGCGGCGTCACCCTGCTGGATATTCCCGATGTAGACGGCGGTACTTTTGCCGGAGAGGATATTCTAAGTATGTATCATTATGGTATCATGACCGGTGATAACACCTTGCGGTTCTACCCCAAGTCGACCATTACCCGTGCTGAAGTCGCCACGATCGCTGCCCGTATGGTAAACCCCTCTCTGAGAAAGAAGCTTACTCTCGTCAATGATACCATTGCCGAAAAACATGTTATTCGCAGCTACGACTGGTTTGTCGATCAAAATGTTACCGGCACCTACAGTGCAGAAAACTGCGGCCCTGCCGTTACCTCCATGATCCTAAAATGGTTCAGCGAATCCAACAATGTTTCCGCTGAAACTCTGCGCTCTTGGGTTCGGCCGGAAGGCGGCTGGTGGTACACGGATGATATCGAAGGAATCATGACCAATTATCAAGTGCCATGGCAAAGAAAAGATCTAAATAATATCTCGCAGATTATTCAGGACTTGGATCAGGATCGCATTGTTCTGCTTTGCCTAGACGGCTACTATATGAGCGACTACTACTCCGCGCCCGGCGCTGGTCACTTTGTCATCGTAAAGGGATATACCAATGAAGGCGGTATTATTCGCTTTGAAACCTACAATCCGGACAGCCGGAAGGATTATTACTATTTTGCGGATAATATTTTAAATGCCTGCCTGCAATGGTGGCCATATTATTACGCAATCGGAAGATAATATTTCTGTTTTCTATGCAGCAAAAAACGCGCGAAAAAATTCAGCGCGTTTTTTTGATAATCTTAAATGTTCCGATTCTCACCCATAAAGGCTCATTTATTTAATTTTTGTTCCTATTTTCATATCCAATCGCCATTTCGGCGCCTCTCCGTCATCGCTCCAATATTCGTCCATTGAAGCAATTTTGCCATCCTCCATTCGCAGAAACGAAGTCGCATGAACAGAAACGGAATTATCTGTACTGAACACTCTGGTTACTGTGATGATTAAATCTCCTATTTCTTCTATTCTTTCCACTTCGCCATCCCATTTTCCGGGATATTCACAATTTGCCCTTATATATTCTTCCAAAGTAAACTTTTCATTGGTATTATGCCACCTTATAACAGCTGTTTCCTTAAAATAGCTCCGCATCTCATCTGGCTTCTGCTGCACAACGGCTTCCCAAAACTTTTTTATCACAATTTTAATCTCCATTTTCTCTAATTTTTTATAATTATATCATTAATTTCCAGTCCTGTCTATTGCCAAGCCTGCAAAGAACGCTCCGAAAGCCGTAGGTATAAAAGCAATTATTCCACAGCTTCAACCTGTTACCGTCCAGCAGCTTCGGTGTAGCTCCTTTGCTGCAAATCCCCCTAAAGACATAAAACAACAAATCACTTTTCCATTGCCGGAATTCCCTCCTTAAAAGCAAAAAAGCTTTCCGGCAGCGGAACAATCAAATAAAAAATGCTAAAATCAAAAAAAGGAGCTGCCATAAATGATTTTCATACTCATTCTGGCAGTTCCTTTTTTTAAACAAAGCAAATCCCTTTTCGGCAGGAAAACAGACAAATAAAATCTACCAGCAGCAAAAAAGAACTGCCATAAATGATTTTCATACTCATTCTGGCAGTTCCTTTTTTTTGTAAAAATTTCTTGGCACTTCCTATATTAGATTTTTATCTAGCTATAGACAGCTACGATGCAGCGCGCTTTCTTTCCGCTCGCCTATTTTACCTCTGGCACGATCTTTTATATCGGATCAGCACTCTTTTCAAATTGGTAAAGCGTTTTACGGCTCAGCACTGTTCGGTCCTTCTCCTGATTTTTTATTTTACCAAGTCCAAGGTATCTCTGGCAATCATCAGTTCCTCATTTGTCGGAACCACCCAAATCGCTACCTTTGAATCCTCTGCTGAAACACAAGCTTCGCTTCTGGTTTTGTTTTTCTCCGGATCCAGCTTGATACCGAAAAATTCCAAACCTCCGACCAAACGCTCCCTCATTTCCGCAGAATTTTCTCCGATTCCGCCGGCAAAGCAGATTGCATCCACCTTCTTCAACTCCAGCAAATATCCGCCTAAATACCTTTTGGTGCGATTGACAAACATATCCAGTGCCAGCTTTGCTCTTTCATTGCCATTCGCCGCCGCTTCCTCCAAATCTCTTGCATCACTGCTAAGACCAGAAATGCCCAGAAAGCCGGATTTTTTATTCAGCATCTGATTCAGGTCATTCGGTTTGATTCCTTCTTTTTCCATCAGGAAGGTCAGTACCGTCGGATCCATATCTCCGCTGCGAGTTCCCATAACCACGCCCTCCAAAGGAGTAAGACCCATGGAGGTATCCAGACATTTTCCATTTTTTACTGCCGCCAGAGAGGAACCGTTGCCTAAATGCACCGTAATAATGTTGATCTCATCTAAGGGCTTATTCAAAAGCTCTGCCGTCCGACGAGTAATGTATTTATGACTGGTACCATGGAAGCCGAATTTACGGATCCGGTATTTCTCATAATATTCATATGGAATTCCGTACATATAGCTGCTGGCCGGCATTGTCTGATGGAAGGAGGTGTCAAATACCGCTACGTTCGGCTTGCCCGGAACAAGATCTTCACAGGCTTCAATTCCCATCAGATTTGCCGGATTGTGCAAAGGACCAAATTTGACATATTCCCGAACGACTTCCTTCACATGCTCATCAATGATAATAGAATCCGTCAACTCCTCTCCACCATGCAGAACACGGTGACCGATTGCATTGATTTCATCCAAGGAGGAAATCAAGCCCTTTTCCGGATGCAACAAAGCATCAAAAACATGCTTCATCGCCGCCTTATGATCCTTCATATTTTCCTCTACGATATATTTTTCTTCTCCAACCGTCTGCACCAGCTTAGAGCCTTCGATGGCAATTCTTTCAATCAACCCCTTACCCAGTACGGTTTCGTTGGTCATGTCAAACAGTTGATATTTTAATGAGGAACTTCCGCAATTGATAACTAAAATTTTCATTCTACTCTCCTTTAAGCTTGTGCTTTTTTGTATTGGGCCTGTACTGCAGTAATCGCTACTACACCGGTAATATCTTCAGCGGTCGCACCTCTGGACAAATCGTTAATCGGGGCTGCGATTCCTTGAGTGATCGGACCGTAGGCCTCGGCTTTGGCTAAATACTGCACCAGTTTATAGGCGATATTGCCGGAATCCAAATCTGGAAATACCAATACATTCGCTTTTCCTGCTACCTTGCTGTTCGGAGCCTTGCTTTGACCAACCTTGGCAATAATTGCCGCATCGGCCTGAAGCTCGCCGTCAATCTGATACTGCGGATATTCTCTTTGCGCGATTTGCGTTGCTTCCACGATTTTATCAACATCCGGATGAGCCGCACTTCCCTTAGTCGAGTGGCTGAGCATAGCAATAACCGGTTCTTCGCCAATCAACATTTTAAAGCTTTCCGCCGAGCTGCCGGCAATCGATGCCAGCTCTTCCGCAGACGGATTCTGATTCAGACCGCAATCTGCAAAAACAAAGGTTCCGTTCACGCCCAAATCACAGTCCGGCACGGACATTACAAAAAAGGTCGAAACAATTTTGACATTCAGAGCTGTTTTCAAAATTTGCAGCGACGGACGCAGCACATTGGCGGTCGAATTTACCGCACCAGCTACCATGCCGTCCGCATCCTTCAGCTTCACCATCATTACTCCTAAAAACAGGGGATCCGTCAGCAAAAGCTCCCTTGCTTTTTCTCTTGTCATGCCCTTCTTTTCCCGCAGGATAAACAGCTCCTCCGTATAGCTGTCCAGCTTATCAAAGCTCTGCGGATCGACGATCTGCGCGCCATCAATATTCAGATTGCCCGCTTTTGCTTTGATCTCCTGCTCATTGCCGATTAAAATAATTTTTGCCAATCCCTGCTTGAGCACCTGCTCTGTGGCGGTCAAGGTTCTGATATCCATGGCTTCGGGCAGCACAATGGTTTGCAGATCCTGCTTCGCCTTATTTTTGATCCCTTCAATAAAACTCATTTAAAACTCCTTTCAGCTTACGGTTTCTGTCCCGACTCTTTTGCCGTTTTTTTATACCGAGCCAGCATCCTGCTTGAATAACCCAAATTCACAGCCCGACGATATCATGGCAAAAAAGCAAATGATTTCTCATAAATTATAACATAAAATCCTCGGGAATAAAAGTTCCTTTCTTGTTTTTTTAGAATGCATCCACCAGTAAGCACATGCCCTTTTTTCTGAATTTTCGATACTTTACCACCGAAGCCCGCCGCTCAAATCAGCAGAGAATACACTTTTGTTCAAACCACTCCTGCCTGTAGCTTCTACAAGGACGAAAGCTTCGCCTGCCGTCAGGCATCCCAATAAACCTACTTAAAAGCCCAAATTTCGGCGATGAAAAAAGCCCTTAGCGGACTCCTGCCTGCCAAGGGCTTCTTTTTTTTACATTGCTTCTTTTTCCGCTGCCTCTACCGCCGGAACCGGAGCTGCTTTTTTTACTCTGATTTTTTCCGTAATGACCTGCTTCGGGCAAGCCTTGACACAAACATTGCACTGCTTACATTTGTCATAATCAACATGGGCAATATTATTGACCACATGAATTGCGTCAAACTTACATTCCTTCTCACACTTACTACATGCGATACAGCCAACCTGACAGGCATCCATGACCTCCTTGCCCTTTGCCAGCGAACGGCAGCGCACTCTTACCTTCTTCTCATCCGGCACGATCTCAATCAGCTTCTTCGGGCAAACCTCAACGCATTTGCCGCAGGTAACGCATCGTTCCGGATCAACTACGGCAATGCCGTCTACAATGGACAATGCTCCAAAATCACATACCCGAACACAGGAGCCCAGTCCCAAGCAGCCATATTCACAAGCCTTGGGGCCGCCCCCCGGCAAATACGCGGCATCAGCACAGCTGCTGACTCCAATATACTGATACTTCTCTTTCGCATTTTGACAAGTACCGTTGCACTGAACAAATGCCACCTTTTTCGCACCTGCCTGCGCCTCTATTCCCATAATTTTAGAAATCATCTCCAAGCTCTTTGCTCCACCGACCGGACACAAGTTAATCGGCGCGCCTTCCTCGACGATCGCCTTGGCATAAGCGTCGCAGCCTGCCTTGCCGCATGCACCGCAATTGGCTCCGGGCAGAGCTTCTCTTACCTCCGGCACCAGAGGATTGACCTTGACTGCAAAAACCTTGGAGGCTACTCCCAGACCAGCGCCAAAAACCAAGCCCAGCCCTCCTATAACCGCCATGGTAATTAATACCTCATACATTTCCTAACCTCCCTTAATTGCCGATAACCAATATCAAATTGTTAAAGCCCCATCTCTTTCTATCTTTCCGCCCTTGCTCCTGCTTTGACAGTCCATTTTTACTTAAAACAGCTGCCCGAGGCCTGCACTGATAATTGCCTGTTCATTTCTACAAGCTTTTGCCACTCTGGCGCAGAAAAAAGCTGAAAGCTTCAGCTGTCCTGTTATTTAATCAAACCTGTAAATCCAAAGAAAGCAATGGCCATCAATCCTGCTGTTACCAGTACGATTGGATAGCCTTTAAATGACTGCGGAATATCATTATATTCCATTTTTTCCCGAATTCCCGCCAAAAGTACAATCGCCACCAAAAAGCCAACCGCCGTGCCAAAACCATTGATTGTCGCTTTGATCAAATCATATTCCTCCTTCATATTGATAACCGCTACTCCCAAAACGGCACAATTGGTCGTAATCAGAGGAAGATACACACCAAGTGCTTGATACAGCGCCGGACTGGTCTTTTGAATAATCATCTCAACCAGCTGAACAAGGGAGGCAATTACCAAAATAAAAACAATATTGTACAGATATTTCAGGTTCAAATTGACCAAAATAATGTTATACGAAAGATACGCCATAATGGAAGCCAAGGTAATAACAAAGGTAACGGCCACGCCCATGCCGACGGAGGTTTCAATTTTTTTGGAAACACCCAAAAACGGACAATTTCCCAAGAAACGAGCCAAAATAACATTATGCACAAATACTGCGCCGATAAAAAGCAAAATATATTCCGTCATGCCCTCTCCTCCCTTTTCTTCTTTGCCATCAGATAATTATAAACCGCCAGCATTACTCCCAAAGCGATAAAAGCGCCCGGAGCCAAAAGAAAGATGGTGATCGGCTGATATATCGCCGTCGGTAAAATCGTAATGCCAAAAATCTGACCGGCACCCAAAATCTCACGAATGGAGCCTAAAATGCCAAGTGCAAGCGTAAAGCCCAATCCCATGCCAATACCGTCTAAACCCGACGCCAACACGCCGTTTTTGGAGGCATAGGCCTCCGCCCGTCCCAGCACGATACAATTTACCACAATCAGCGGGATAAACAAGCCCAGAGAAGCATAAAGACTTGGAATAAAGCCCTGCAAAAGCAGGTCAATCATCGTAACAAAGGTTGCGATTACCACGATAAACGCCGGAATCCGTACCTTTGCCGGAATAATCTTACGCAGCATGGAGATAACCATATTCGATCCGATCAGCACGATGGTCGTCGAAAGTCCCATACCAATCCCATTAATCGCCGAACTGGTGACCGCCAGTGTTGGACACATGCCCAAGACCTGGACAAAAATCGGATTGTCATCAATAATGCCCGCTTTTATTCTCTCCTTTACAATATTCATCTATTTGCCCCCTTTCAACTGACTGTTGTAGTAAGCGATCGCTTCGTTGACCGCGTCAACAACCGCTGCGGAGGTAATGGTAGCGCCGCTTAATGCATCGACATTTTGTCCGTCATTATTCCCTTTCGCAACCGTCAGCGGCTCTGTCGCCTTGTTTTTCAACTTGTCCTTAAAAGCATCGTTATCGGCATTGGCTCCAAGTCCCGGAGTTTCCGAATGGGTTACGATATCAATACCGCTAACCCTGTCATCTGCTCCGATACCGGCAACCAAAGTGATTGCTCCGCCATAGCCTTTGCTGGTCAGCATAAAGGCATAGCCTGCCGGCGCTCCGGAAGCGTCCTTGCCGGCAAACACCTTTAAAACCCGAGGATAACTTTCCGCGTCAACAACCTCCATTTCCTCAAAAAGCGCATTAGGCAAAACCGCATTTAAGGCATTATTTCTTTGAATAATCTCCTGTGCTGCAATCGGCGCCTCCGTCATGGAGTGGACGAGGCTCAGCAAAAGCCCTGCCACCGCAGTAATCGCAAACAGGATCAAAGTATTTTTAATGATTAAAAACACTTCTGATTTGGGTGTTTGTTCTAAGCTTTCCCTACTCATTTTTTCTCTCCTCCAAAGGCTGTCGGAATCAAATAATTATCAATCAGCGGTACAAATAGATTCATGATCAAAATGGCAAAGCTCACTCCTTCCGGATAGCCGCCGAACAATCGAATCAACGCCGTCAAAAAGCCGCAGCCCAAGCCCATAAGGAGTTGGCCCTTGCCGGTCATCGGCGAGGTTGAATAATCCGTTGCCATAAAGAAAACTCCTAAAAATAAACCTCCGGTGGTCAGCTGATAAGCTAAATAATTCAAATCCCATGGATTTTTCCCAAATACAAGCATCATCACAACAAACATTGCCAAAAAGCCGGCTGGTATCTGCCAGGTAATGATTTTTCGCCAGAATAAATATGCCGCTCCCAAAAGCAGCGCCAGCGCTGATACCTCGCCGATGCAGCCGCCGATAAAGCCCAAAAAGGTATCCGACAGGCTGATTGGCATAAGTCCGTCCGCCTCAACCATCAGCTGACCATCCAGCAAAAGTGCGCCTGTTTTTAAATGCGCCAGCGGCGTTGCTCCCGCCAGCATATCAATACCGGTAAATCTGCCGCTCTGCGCCGCCAAAGGCCAAGTCGTCATATATCCGGCAAAGGATACCAAAAGAAAAGCTCTCGCTCCCAGCGCCGGATTCATAAAATTCTGTCCCAGTCCGCCATAGAGCTGCTTAATCACCACAATCGCCACAAAGCTGCCTAAAATCGGAACAAAATAATAATTTCCCGATGGCAGATTCAGCCCCAGCAAAAGTCCGGTAACTGCCGCCGACAGATCGCCTATGGTAATCGGCTTGTTCAAAATTCTCTGATACAAATATTCAAACAGCACTGCCGAGCCTACTGCCAGCGCCACATTGATTATCGCATTTAATCCAAATACATAAAAACCCCATAATGTTGCCGGCGCCAATGCAATCAAAACATCCCGCATAATAGTTTTGGTGCTGGCATTATCCCTGATATGGGGAGAAGATGAAACGATATTTAACATTTTCCTACCTCCGATTATGCTCGTTTTTTAGCCATTAATTCCCGTTTTTTTACTCGAATGGAATGTACCAAATGCCGTTTTGCCGGACAAATATAGGAGCAGGAGCCGCATTCAATGCAGTCCAGTCCATGACAACGCAAAAATCTGTCTTCGTCGCTGTTTCTGGCAAAACGATCCAGCTCCAGAGGCAATAAATTCATCGGACATACTCTTGTGCAACGACCACAGCGAATGCAGGCGCTTTCTTGGCAAATTGCCGCTTCTTTCTCCGATAAGAGCAAAATACAGGACGAGGTTTTCATTACCGGAACATCATAGTCAAACATCGCCAATCCCATCATCGGACCGCCGTGAATGATCTTGACCGCGTCCTCCGGACGTCCGCCCGACATTTCAATCAGTTGGCGGTAGGAAACTCCAAGGGGCACGCTATAGTTGGCTGGCTGATCCAGCATTTCACCCGACATGGTAATAATCCGGCGCAGTAGCGGAACTCCTTTAAAAATTGCCCGCCCGACTGCTACTGTCGTATCCACATTGTCGACAATACAGCCGATATCCGCCGGCAGCTTACCGCTCGGAACCTTGCGCTTCGTTGCCGAATAAATCAACTGCTTCTCTGCACCCTGCGGATACTTGGTTTCCATCACACAAACAGACATCCGCGCCTTGCCTTCTATCGCCTTATTGATTGCTTCTATGGCATCGGGCTTATTGTCCTCAATTCCAATGATTCCCTGCGCTTCGGGAAATAAAGCCAAAATTACCTCCAAGCCTCGAATTAGGGCATCCGGTTTTTCCAGCATAATGCGATGATCGGAGGTCAGATAAGGCTCGCATTCTGCACCGTTAATTAGAATGTATTCAATTTTTTTATCGGCGGGAGGGTTCAATTTAATATGCGTGGGAAAGCCAGCTCCACCTAAGCCGACAATGCCCGCTTCTCGAATCAAATGGAGAATTTCTTCTTTGGAAAGCTCCGCCAGCGGCTTTGTTTCCATGTATGTCCGACGATATTCGCCGTCGTTGGCAATAATGACCGCCTCGCCCTTGGCTCCGTTCGGCTGTAAAACTTTGGCAATTTTTTTGACCACTCCGGAAACCGTGCTATGTACCGGAGAGGACACAAAGGCTTCGCTATCGCCAATCTTTTGGCCGACCAGCACCTCATCTCCTACCTTTACAAGCGGTTTGCAAGGAGCGCCGATATGCTGCTGCATCAAAATCGTCACTGTTTCTCCCGGCTTCACTTCCTGAATTGGAATTTTTTTTGTGAATTCTTTGGAATACGAGGGGTGAATTCCCCCATGAAATGTGTTAGACACCTTTTTATTCGCCTCCTTAACCTAAATACCAAGCTCCTTCTAAAGCCGGATAAATATTGTCAATTATCCGGAACAACCCTTTTTAATATAAACAATTTTTAAATTTTTTTCAACAACTGTTAATATTTTAACCACCCCTTCCTTTCTTGATATTTATAGATTCTTTAAGAATCAATATGTGTATACAGAATACACAAAATTCCCCCGTATACTTTTGTTAGATTTTTAAGGCTTTTCTCATTCTTTTCGTTAAGAAAATAACTTTAGACATGCCTATCTAGTGTGTTTTCCATGCCTTATATATTTCTTCCGTCTATTTTTTCTTTTATTTTTTCTGTTTTTCTTGTTTTATTTTTGCTTCTATATTCCTGCTCTGCTTTTCGTCCTTTTCCTGCATAAAAGCCGGCAATTTGCCGTGCCTGCCTATATGCAGAATATAAGCGGCAAAACGAACTGTCTTCCTTCCTTTTCATTCCAGAATATTCCAGCCAAAGGCCCGCGAATCATTTTCCGCTTTTCCATTTTACAAAGAAATCATTAAGGCTTTTTTCTCTCCCCGCATAATCGAAGGCTTTTGAAAGAATATTATACATATCTCTGTCCGCACAAATCAATCTAAGTCATTTTTCCACCTTAAAAATTCTTCATTCTCACTATTTCTGTCAGATTTATAAATGTTGTCTCTTAACTCTGGTTCTGAAACATTTTTTAGTTTTTTTCTTGAATTATATTCAAGGCTAAAAGTTCCATTTAAGCAAATATAATTTGTTTGACAGCTAGTTATGTTAAACTCATCTCCTAAAAATTCTATTACTTCAAACATCAATTCCAACATTCTTTTTTTTAATTCTTCTTCACTATCAAACTCCTTTCGCTCATATATGTTTAAAAGATAAATTTTCTGTTCTATTTGCCTATAATCTTTAGCACTCACTTCTGTATGCAAATGAATACCATCAGGAAATCTTGCTTCTCCTTTTCTTTTAGAAAACTTTACATAAAGCGCCTTTGCATGCTCATTGAACTTAGAACTTAGCTTCTCATCAAATATTCTATTCTCAGTAAAATCGTAACTTATTCTATTTCCTCCATTTGAGATGTAGTAAGAATTATTTTTGAAATCGTATTTTACATATAAATCGTCTTCTCCTACATATCTTTTTAGTTCTTTTGTTGCGGTTAAATTAGTTACAAAAGGTATTGGGAGCTTAAAAAATTTTATAGTGAAAACAATACAAACAAGAAATACTGTCAAAGAAAAAATCAGCAACTTTCCCTTATGGTGATTCATAGAAACTACCATGGCAATGATGACTGCACTTTATAAAGAAGTGATCGATTTTGTTTCCGTGGAGTTATATTAAACCCTGAATGTTCCCAAAAATTCTCCAACCTATTCCTTGTTATATCCCATTTACCATCGGCTCCTCCTACTCTGTATTCATACCATTCATAAACATATTCTACTACACCATCACATCTTAACTTGAAAATTTCATCTGAATCTACCCATGTTCCTGCCGTCACAGGATTGTAAACAATTTGATCCAAAAAATTATAACCGATACCTCTTAATTGTCTCGCTTTAGAAACAAACCTTTTAGCTTCAGTTTCAGTTATCGTTGCACCTTTAGGTCTATACACACCAAGAAAAGAACTTCCACCCAAAAATTCATCCCATGTCCCCCATTCTACAACATTTCCATACCCCGGAGCATGAAGAACAGGTCTATTATCATTATAGCTTTTCTCATCCATCAAAGCCGCATGATCATTTAATCCCGATGAATTGCCAGGAAACGTGATGACACCATCCCTGTATACGGCATAGCCCTTCCACCCTGTGTCATTTGAATATGCAAAAACCACGTTTGAAAGGACAGAAAAAACCAAAACTAAACCTAATAGGAGATTTACAGTGTTGATAATTTTATTAGAAGTAATTTTATTTTTATTCATTCTTAAATACTCCTTTCACTCCATTATTTCTTATATGCTCAATTATGTTCAATACATTCGTATCCTTTTCCACAAAGCTCTTATCATAATATCTTTCTTCCCAAGTCTATGCTGAGATAATCCTAAAGGCTTCCTATACATTTCAATTCTGTTTTCCACTTCTTCTCATCCTTCTCTCTATTTTTGGACAACTTTAGTTTATCATATTTTTTTCTCTAAAATCAATATATTTTATAAATTAAATTTTTATAATAAAATCTAATATTAAAAATTATTTATACTATTGGTTTATTTTCCTTTCTTTACACAACATACTTTCTAACTTCATCTTTGTACCATTTCTATTCATGCCATTCATCGGATGTTTCCACGATATAATATTCTTTCGTTTCTTCCTTTTCTGTAAGGAATTCCTCTCTTCTTTTCCATACCACAAGAGCTATAATCGTGATTATAATGTAATTCATCGCCTGATTGGCGATGTCATGATTTAATAGGGGGAGAAAATAATTCTTTTCCTTGGTAACAAAGCCGTTTACCAAGATGCAATAGACCGTCATGGAACTGAAAAATGAGATGGCAAAGTTTAGGCTATTTCCGATCAACCCCAAGTTTTCGGTGGATGATTTTAAATAGAGCGGAATATATCACGACCGCCAATAAACCGGCCAATACATCCTAACTTTGCAGGCAGGAATGCAAGAATGTTTGTCTACGGAAGTGGAAAACGAAAAACCGAGGTACAAAGAGAATACGAGAAATACGAAGAATGGCTGGAAAAGCTGGATAGCTATGAAAAACACTTGGCGGTTATGGGAGAAAGAAACAGCTATGCCAAGACCGATCCGGATGCTACGTTTACCGTCAAAAATCATGGGAAAATATTACTTCCGAAGAAGGAATCGTAGAAAGAATTAATCGCTCCATTCAAGCCGAAGGGGTATTTTCCAAGATAAAAAGCGGGTTAAACTATCACCGTTTTCCATGCAAAGGGCTTGCAGGTATCAAGGCAGAGATTACTTTCCTTGCTTTGGGGTTAAACATAAATACCTTGCTTTCTAAAATCCGAAAAACGGATTTTAATCCAACCAGATACACGAAAAACCAGATCGCTTAAAAAATTTTGATGGAAAAGGGATGGCTTTTTTGTTGTACCCAAAATTAAGGGAAGGAATCACTTTGAAATGATTCTTAAAAGGAACGCAGCCATTTATTTTAAATGCAGAAAAAAGGGCCGTTGCGAAAACAATTTTTTTATCGTTTTGCAACAGCCCTTTGAAAATTTGATTTTATCCTCTATCAAATACTATTTAACATGTGTCAATAAGGCTTGATTTCACTCTCTACCAATACTGCTTAACAAGCGCCAATAAAGCATGATTTCATTCTTTATCGGTACTGCTTAACAAATGTCAATAAAGCTTTTTCATTCTTTATCGACACTATTTGACAAAAGCCAAAAAATCAACCCTTCCTCAACAAAAAATGCTGCGAAAAAAGGTATTTTTTAGGCTTCTCCCGCCTGCTTATGAGTATGCTGATGCAAATGCTCCATGCAGTATTCGTGATAACCCTCGCAGCCAGAGCAATAGCGAAATTCCAGCTCTGGATTACTTTGCTCCGTCCTGCCGCAAATTTCGCAGCAATGCTTTGCCACAGAACCGGAAGGTCCTCCTGTCTTGTGAGGATCAACGACATAGATTTTCGCTCGAAAACCGGCACTTTTTTCATTTCCAACTGCTCGCCGCATTTTTTCTCGGCGCCGATAGCTGTCAATGCTTTCCACTCTGCTCAGCAGCAAAGGTTTTCCGAAAAAAAGCAGAAAATTAAACAATCCCGTCACGATCACAAGCCTTCCCATCCAAGATGATAGTACTAGCAGAATTGTCAGCATCGCTCCGCTAAAATACGCCAAATATTTTATCTTGATTGGAATAAAAAACATGAACAAAATCATCTCATTGGGAAAATAAAAGGCATAGGCAAAAAATAAGCTGGAATTTAAATATGTCCCCGTCAAACTCCCGCCAAAGGCAAAGCCTGTCACAATTACTCCCAACATCCCAACCAAATAATATATCGTAAAGGCAAAGGTACCCATTGCATATTCCAGCTGCCGTCCAATGCTGTAATAAAAGAAAAAAATCAGGGCTGCCATCAGCATACTCCACATACTGCCGGAAAAAGCAGCAGGTGGAATAAACACAAAGCTGATAATCCTCCAAACCTGTCCTGCCAAGATTGCCTGCCGATCAAACGCCAGTGCCGATCTCATATCCAAAGAAAACAGCATCTCCATAATATAAACCAGCACATTACCCACAATAATATAAAACATCAAATTGGGGATTGCCAGCCAACCTATTTTTCTTTCCAATTTATCCAATAATCTCATATCATCCTCTATTCTATTATTTCAAGCCCTGCCGTCCGTCCTGCTTTTTCGGGGAGCAGAACAATAAAAACAGCCATTTACAAAAGACTATGCAATCCGCACAATTGGCAATTGCATAGTCATTATCCTTTTTATATCATTAAGACCTAACGCACTCCCTTATTCGGCGGGCTGCTCCGCTTCCTCTTTTTCACAGGCACATTCCTCTTCACAGCCGCAATCGTCCTCGTCCTTGCAGCCGCAGCAGCAACCGCATTCCTCTTCTTTTTTCAAAACACTCTCATATACGATATTGACTGCCGAGCCGCTTGCTTTATAGTCGATATACAACGTAAATTCCTTTTCCGTATCCTCGTTGTCTGATTCAGAAACCGTAATGCTGCTGGCAGTATTGTTGCCGTCTAAAATAACCCGGCACTCGTCCGGTACCAAAATGCTGACTGAGCTTGCCAATGCAAAAATATTCAAATAAACAGACGGGCTTTCCGGATGAACACCCAAAAAATTAAGCTTGACTGCCGAGCCCAGCGCCGCCACCGAGTCGTCTTCAAATGCCGAATTGTAATACAAAGTCTTGCGCTTTCCTACCAGAACTTCATTATAGAAAACTTTAAGCTCTTCATATTTTTTATAAGCATACGCTCCGGCTCCAACTACCGCCCCAAACAGCAACGCCTTTTTTAAACCCTTTAATTTCATCATCTACTCCTTTCCTTGACTGGTTACTGAATCGAATGGAGGTGAGGGGAATCGAACCCCTGTCCAAAATCCTATTCATTAAAGCATCTCCCATTACAGTCTTTGCTTTATCTTTCCCTCCGCCGAGCGTCCAAAGACAGACTATCGGCTTTAGTAGCTTCATATTTCTTCTACACCGTCAAAGCTTTCGATGCAAAGTGCCTCACCTGTATGATGCCCGCTCCCCTGCCGGTAAGCGAACAGGACGGACAGCTGCCTAATTAGGCAGCAAATGCTAAATTATCTTCAGCGTTTAATTTTATGTTTCGAGTTTTAACGTAGCCCCGAACTACGAATGGCTTCTTTAACTGCAAAAACCCTGTCGAATCCAAGACACCCCCATGATCATCCTAAAGCTTGACCTTAAAGCTCCGCTCCGCCATTCGGCTGATTTCCTTTTTTTTCAGCGTTTCCCGCTTGTCATAAAGCTTCTTTCCCTTCGCCAGTCCGATTTCCATTTTTATCAGACCCTCCTTCAGATAAAGCTTTAAAGGCATCAGAGTATAGCCGTCAGCCGCCGCCGCTCCCGCCAAAGTATTAATCTCCTTGCGGTGCAACAAAAGCTTGCGCGTCCGCAAGGGATCCTTGTTAAAGATATTCCCTTTCTCATACGGCGTAATATGCATACCAACCACAAAGATCTCACCGTTGATAATCTTGATATAGCTCTCTTTGATCGATGCCTTACCCATGCGAACGGATTTTACTTCCGTGCCGACCAGCACAATTCCGGCCTCATAATTTTTTTCGATAAAATAATCGTGATAGGCCTTCTTATTTTGGGCCAGAAGTTTATAAGCGCTCATTTTCTTTCACTCTCTGTCATTCTTTTAGGGAACATAATTTCTGTATACGCCCGATCGCTTGTGCCTTATGCGTCCACAAGCTTCGCCGCTTTTTGACCGCCACCGGACAAATCATTTTCCAGCACAGCAATGTATACATAAATTACCAGATTTTATTATATCATAACTTGTTTACCGGAAATATTAAAATTTTATTACAAATTCAATTTTTTGCTTTGAAATCAGCCCTTCCCGCACTCTCTGCCCGCCGAAAGAGCCTCTCATAATTTACCTATTGCTCGGAGGCCTCGTTTAATATCTGATAAAGCTGATTGACGCTCAGCTCCTCCTTTTCGGCGCCGGCAAATTCCATCAGGATTCTACCCTGATGCATCAAAAGGATTCGATTGCCATACCTAATTGCGTCCTTTAAATTATGGGTAATCATAAATGCTGTCAGATTTTTTTCCCTTATCTTTTCCTCCGTCAACCTCATAATATTCTTTTGCGTCCTCGGATCCAGTGCCGCCGTATGCTCGTCCAGCAAAAGCAGGAGCGGCTCTTTCATCGTCGCCATCAAAAGCGATACCGCCTGCCTTTGCCCACCAGAAAGCAGCCCTATTTCGGTATCCAGCCGCTCCTCCAGCCCCAGCTTCAGAGTTGCCAGATTTTCTAAAAAAATCGCCTTCTCCGCCTTCTTTTTCCCCAGAGAAAAACCTCGCCTTTCCCCTCGTCTTAAAGCCAGTGCCATATTTTCGGCAACCGTCATGCGGGGCGCCGTTCCATCCAAAGGATTTTGGAAAACACGGCTGATATAGCCGGCTCTCTCATGCTCTCGACTAGCGGTAACATCCCCTCCCTTCACCAAAATACGGCCGCTGTCCACCGAAAGCGTTCCGGCAATGGCATTGAGCAGGGTCGATTTTCCCGCTCCATTCCCGCCGATAATCGTAATGAAATCGCCGGCAAAAATCGACAGGTTCACATCGACCAAGGCATGATACGCCTCCTCTGTGCCGGCATGAAAAATTTTATTGACCTGCTCCAGTTCAATCAGCGGTTCCCGAAAAGAACCATCGCCTTTCTCATTGATTTGATTTGACATAATATCTCCATTCCGCCGCCTTTAACTAGCGGCATAAGCAGCCGTAGCATCCTTTGATTTTCAGACGCCCTGCATCAAAAGACTTCCTTCCTGCTGTATTGGGCTTTGACATAGACTCCTTTGGCTTTCCCGCACATGGCTAACAGCTTTGATTTCTTGCTCTCAGCAGCTCTTTTATTTTCGGCATAGCTAGCAGGGCCGCAATCAACAATGCAGAAAGCAGCTTAAAATCATTGGCGCTGATAAAATCCAGCTTCAGCACCAGAAGCAGCAGCAAACGGTAAATAACAGCTCCCAGAACCGTATAGACCAAACGCATAAAAAATGTCGCTCTGCCAAAAATCACTTCGCCTACGATAATTGCCACCAAGCCAATAACAATAACTCCCTGACCGGAGTTGACATCGGCATAGCCATTATTTTGAGCTAGGATAGCCCCTGCCAGCGCAATGGTTCCATTGGCCAAAATTAATCCCAGCACCGTCATTCTTTCCGTTGAAATTCCCATGGAAACCGCCATTTTCGGGTTATCACCAGTAGCAATCAGCGCCTGCCCCAGCTCAGTTGCAAAAAACCAGCGAATCAGCCCAATCAATACCGCGACTACTGTCAAGCCAATGGCAATCGTTCCAACATGCTTGGACAATCCCAATTGATAAATACGCTCAAAGATCGTTTCATAATTAAGCAGACTTAAATTCGAGCGCTGCATAATCCGCAAATTGACGGACAGCAATCCTGTCATCGTCAAAATCCCCGCCAAAAGAGCAGGAATTTTGCAAACCGTGATAAAAAAACCTGTTACCGCTCCGGCGCACATTCCGCTAACAATTGCTGCCGCCATGGCAAGACTCGGATCTGCGCCGACATGGATTAAAGTCACGCAAACCGCCGCTCCTAAGGGGAAGCTTCCCTCGGTCGTCATATCTGCTACATTCAATATTCTAAAGCTGATAAATAGTCCCAAAGAAACAATGCTCCAAAGAATTCCTTGAGAAACCGCTGAAATCACCAAGTTCACTTTTTGCCTCCTGTCCTATCTTAAACTTCTAATGTTCCGGCGCCATCCGCTGCCTTTCCTTCTTTCCGCTTCCCTGCCCGCCATTAGGCTCTTTCGCCTTTTATGCTCTCCGAAAAGCGCTGGGGTTTAATCAGGCCTTCTGCCTGGCCCTGCCAAAGCTCGCAAGCCGGCGGCTGGCAGCCGCAGATTTTCCCTTTTTTCGGCTCCCTGCTCGCCATTAGGCTCTTTCGCCTTTTATGCTCTCCGAAAAGCGCTGGGGTTTAATCAGGCCTTCTGCCTGACCCTGCCAAAGCTCGCAAGCTGGCGGCTGGCAGCCGCAGATTCTCCCTTTTTTCGGCTCCCTGCTCGCCGTCAGCTCTTCCGCCTTTTCATGTCCTGCGAACGATTGGGTCAGGCAAACATTTAATTGCCTACAATTTGCGCCTTTGCTTTTATGCTTTCCGGAATCACAAGCCCAAGCTGCTCCGCCTTTTTCTCATTTAAATAGATAATCCCTTCATTGGCAAGCACAATTGGAGTTTTGGCCGGATCGGCCCCATTTAAAACGGCAATCACTATTTCAGCAGCCTTTACGCCCAGCATATACTGGTCTACGCCCAGCCCCATAACGCCGCCATCCGCAACCATAGTATCCGCGGACGGGAACACGCCAATCTTATATTCGTCCGTCACCTTGACCACGGTCGGCATCGTACTGGCAATGGTATTGTCGATCGGCACAAAGATCGCCTCAACCGAATCCGCTAAGCTTTCCGTCGCCTGCTGCACATCATTTGTACCCGTTACAGAAGCGATCTTCAGTTCAATACCCAGCTGCTCCGCCGCTTTTTTGACCTCCTCTATCTGCTTTGCCGAATTGTCCTCACTGGAGGCATATAACACGCCTAATTTTTTTAGCTCAGGCAAAATCTCCTGCATCAGCTCCAGCTGCTGCTTGATCGGCGTCCGGTCGCTGACTCCGGTCACATTGGTATCAGGCTGTGCTTCTGACTTGATCAGTCCAGCCTCCACCGGATAAGTGATGCCCGCCATCACAATAGGGATCTCCTTGGTCGCATTCGCTAAGGCCAAGGTTGCCGGAGTAGTAATCCCGACCAGAATGTCATTTTTATCCTCCACCAGCTTTTCAGCCATTGTCGCCAGATTGCTCTGATCTCCCTGCGCATTTTGCAAATCTATTTTGATAGTGATTCCATTATTTTCCTTGCCTTCCTCATAGCCCTGCTTGGCAAGCTCCTCCACTAAGCCTCGATAAATTTCGTCCAAGGCCGGATGGCTTAAAAGCTGGAGCACACCGATTTTGATTTCCTTTGCTTCCGCAGCTTGCGTACCTGTGGTTTGTGTGTTTCCCGTATTCGTGCCCGTGCCGCAAGCGCTCAGTGCGAAAATCAATGCTATCGTTACCAATAATATTTTTCCTTTTTTCATTTTTTCCTCCTTCTTTTCTCCTTGCCCAATCTACCGTCAGCACTTTCAAGCATACATGAAAAAACGCCACATAGATGGGGTCTATGTGGCGTTCAAAGCTTCATATTCCACATAGATACAGTTCTTAGGCTGTATCTATGCACTATAAGGAAAGCACATTAAGAATACAACCTGTACTTTGTGCTTTGCCAGTATCCTATGAAATTGACTT
The DNA here is from genome assembly GCA_041844915.1 of Eubacteriales bacterium. Taxonomy (GTDB): domain Bacteria; phylum Bacillota; class Clostridia; order Lachnospirales; family Vallitaleaceae; genus W11650. The sequence continues at coordinate 22,877 of JBGZBY010000019.1, read as the reverse complement.
GCTCAAAGAAAGCTTTCATTCTTAACTCCTTTCCAAAATGATTTTATTGATTGGTTATTTTCCCTGCCAAAAACTTTCCAAGCTTCTTGACAAAAGATATATCATGATATGCAAACAAGTATACACGATTCTTGCAATTTGTCAAGCAGTATTTTCCAAAGATTCGGCAGTTTTTTGTCAGGAGCAAGTTCAAGTCACCGAGCTCTTTGCGCACATGTCTGCGGATTTTTTCTATGGTATAATTTAGGCTATGGTATGCTTACGGCTTTTATTTTCTACAGCTGATTCACCCAATTTTCGTAATGCTCACGGACAGCGGCTTCTTCCTTTTCAAAGACCTCGGTATCCTGATTGACCTTTTCCAAAATCTCCTTGGAAAACTGCCTTTCGGCAAAGGGATATACCACATTGTCCTCTTTGTCGATATGCCTTTGCAAGAGCTCTCCATAGGCAACCGCATTGGCGATGATATCGACTCTCGCGTCATCGTTCGGCTGATTTTCATAGGAGCGCAAAGCGGTTTCTAAATTTTGCGCATATAGCCTTCCCATATCATGTTCTACCAGCATTCCATGCTTGATTAATTTTTCTGCCGCAGCTCCCAGCGTTTCCGTCATAATCTTGAAAAGAATCTTTTCTTCTTTCCCATGATGATGCTTATCGGCATAATTTCTGATAAAGTCAAGGTATTCCCAAAAGTTTTTGGTATCGACCGCTCCATCATTCATTGCTTGGATTGCACTCTGCCGAATCGCTTTTACCACCTTTAATATATTTTGATGCTCCCTAACTAAAATTTCTATTCCGCTCACGACCGACCGGCTCCTTTCTTTTATTTTTGATTCTGCTTAGAATCTTCTTTTTACGATGATTTTTCTGTTTCGCCTGCTTTCTTCCGCCATTTCCGCCTATTTCTCCATCGCGGGCAGCTCCGTGTGTTTTTCCTGCTCCGTATACAGCACATAATAAAACGGTTTTTCCTGACGGAAGCTCACGCCGCTTTCTTCCAAGATACCGGTAATCATCGCCGCGCGAAGCTGATAAAAAATCGCTCCATCCAGCCCCTGCTCCGTCCAAAAGGCGCTGTGAATATCCATCGTATCCCGCCAGACCACGCGATTCTCCTCTTTTTCAACCAACTCCTGCACTCGATCGCAGGGCATTCCGTTTAAAAGCTTGCCAAATAAAAACTGATAGGCTTCCTGCGCGGTCATTTTGTTTTTAATCCCTCGGTCCTTGCCATACTCCTTAGCATACTCCGCCAGCTCCGTTATCGACAGCGCCGTCCGCTTTATTGCTTGAGCGGCGATATAGGCAAGCTTATGCTCAACCAGCCCGATCATCTCCTGCAACGAGCCGTGAATATTGCTCTGATCAATAATATCCTGTAAATCTCCCTCTGGCAGGGAAAAGGTATGCTCGGTAATCTGTTCCTCAAAGCCCAGCAGTATTTTCTCCACCTTCTTCGTCAAAAAGCGGCAAAGCTCATCCTGCCATTGAATTTTAGAAAACATTAAATAATGGATAGGCCCTAAAAATGCACTCATCTTCTCTCCTTATATAATGAACCCATAAAAAATTCACTATACGCTTTCCTTTCTGGTTATCTTTGCATAATCTATTGCCGACACTGTGGCTTCCCTTTTTCTCCTTTATTTTGCTACGTTTTCATTCAGCGCTGCCAGCACTGCTTCCGTATTCAGTCCATGCACCATGCAGGCCTCCTCCAGCGATTCCGCCTGTGAGGAAGGGCAACCAAGGCAATGCATACCGCAAGCCAGAAGGGTTCCGGATACCTCCGGATAATTTCTCAAAACATCACCAATCAACATATCTCCTGTAATTTTCATTTTTTCTTCCTTTCCTGAAAACAATTTCTTATCCTACACTTTGTGCATATGCCCAGATCTGTATACCCAGCCATCAAGGGCTAAGACCCCCGCTCTCCGCTTCTTACAAAGTATTTTTTCCTCGCCCCGCAAAAGGCTTGCGGGGCGAGGCTTTTATTTCTTAATTTCCAAAGAATAGTTCTATGTCATTCTCTACCGTACCAATACCGCCGATGCCGAAGCTTTCAACCAGAACCTTCGCAACATTTGGCGATAAAAAGCCCGGCAGCGTTGGTCCCAAATGAATGTTTTTCACTCCCAAATACAGCAGCGCCAGCAACACAATAACTGCCTTTTGCTCGTACCACGCAATATTGTAAATAATCGGCAGATCGTTTATGCTTTCCGCTCCAAAAACCTCCTTCAGCTTCAAAGCAATTACCGCTAAGGAATAGGAATCATTGCATTGGCCGGCGTCCAGCACTCTGGGAATGCCGCCGATATCGCCAAGCTCCAGTTTATTGTACTTATATTTTGCACAGCCCGCTGTCAGAATCACCGAATCCTGCGGCAATGCCTTGGCAAAATCGGTATAATAATCTCTCTTTTTCGATCTGCCGTCGCAGCCCGCCATTACAATAAACTTCTTAATTGCTCCACTTTTCACCGCATCAACCACCTTATCCGCTAAAGCCAGCACCTGAGCATGAGCAAAACCTCCGATAATTTCGCCGGTTTCAATCTCCGTCGGAGCGGGACAGGTCTTGGCCAAAGCGATAATCTCCGAAAAATCCTTTTCCTCACCGATATCGCCCGGAATATGCTTACAGCCGGGATATCCCGCCGAGCCGGTCGTAAAAAGACGTTCCTTATAGCTGTCCTTCGGCGGTACAATACAGTTGGTGGTCATCAAAATCGGCCCGTTAAAGCTCTCAAATTCCTCTTTTTGCTTCCACCATGCATTACCGTAGTTGCCGACAAAATGCGAATATTTCTTAAATGCCGGATAATAATGCGCCGGCAGCATCTCCGAGTGAGTATAGACATCCACGCCCGTACCTTCGGTCTGCTTAAGCAGCATTTCCATATCACGCAGGTCATGACCGGAAATCAAAATACCGGGACGATTGCCAACGCCCAGCGATACCTTGGTAATCTCGGGATTGCCGTATGCCGTGGTATTGGCCTTATCCAGCAGCGCCATGCCGTGCACGCCGTATTCACCGGTCTTTAAAGTTAAAGCAACCAATTCATTTACTCCCAAAGAATCATCTAGGGTTGCTGTCAGGGCCTCTTGAAGAAAAGCGTCAACCTCCTCATTATCCTGAAGCAGCGCATTGGCATGCTTGGAATATGCCGAAAGTCCCTTTAATCCATAGATAATCAGCTCTCTAAGGCTTCGGATATCCTCATTTTCTGTTGCCAGCACTCCGACCTCGGCGGCCTTTGCAGCAAAATCCTTCTCCAAGCCGCTCCAAAAGGCTGCTTCCGGCAGATCCGCCTTATTTTCAACCTGTTCCAGCAGCTCTGCTTTGATTTCCAAGGTATGCTTGATTCGCTTTACGATCGCCTCCTTGTCAAAATTGGCATTGGTTATTGTAATAAATAAATTTAGCGTCGCCAAGTGGTTGATTTCGGCGGAAACCTTTTTGCCCTCTTTTCTCAATTGGGTCGTAACCGCCGACAGCGCCTTGGTCGTAAAAACGAGAAGATCCTGCATCGCCGCTACCTCCGGCGATTTCCCGCAAACTCCCGCCATAGTGCAGCCCGTTCCCTTGGCCGTTTCCTGACATTGATAGCAGAACATTTTGTTTTCCATTTCTTACCTCCTTAAAAGCCTAATGACCGTTAACCTTTCAGCCGCTCTCATTCAAGGCTCCTTCTGCTGTCTGCTTCGTCTGGTCAAATCCAAAGCCGATTGAGCCGCTGAATTTTTTTCATCCTAAAATGCCGGAAAATTTACCATTTTCTTCTTTTTTTGATAATCTCAGTAGGATATTCCCTTCTTACCAAATCCATACCGGTCCCGCATCCTATCCCTCTCTTTCTACAATATCAAATATTAGAAAAAGTAAGGGCTTGACTTATTAAAGAGAATATACTATAATCTAAACAACATTTCTGTTGTTACAACAACATAAGGAGAAAAAAATGGAGCTTTCTTTTTTGATCAAAACTCCGCTGTTTCGGGGTATTCTTTTGCAGGAGCTGGAATCTATGCAGGCTTGCTTGCATTTAAAAGAAAAAAAATACAAAAAAAACGAGGTCATTTATCGCGCCGGAGATACTGTAAATGACATCGGTATGGTTGTTCAAGGGAACGTATCCATTGAGCATGATGATATCTGGGGAAACAAAAGCATTTTAGACACCGTCGGCCCCGGTCAGATCTTTGCCGAAGCCTATGCCTGTGTGCCGGAATCCCCGCTGATGATCAGCGTTGTCGCCGCCGGCGACTGCTCTGTGCTGTTTATCAATACAGCTCATTTGCTTCAATTTTGCTCCAAGGCCTGCTCCTGTCACAGCAAGCTGGTTCGGAATCTGCTGACCATCGCTTCGCAGAAAAACCTCAATTTATCACGCCGAATCTTTCATACCTCCTCCAAATCCATCCGTGGACGGCTTCTATCTTATCTTTCCTTTCAGGCCGCTTCACAGGGCAGCCATTCCTTTCTAATTCCCTACAGCCGCCAGCAATTGGCAGATTATTTAAGCGTCGATCGCAGCGCGCTGTCCAATGAACTTAGCAAGATGCAAAAGGAGGGCCTTCTGCGCGTCAATAAAAACCAGTTTACGATTTTGGACACTGGCATACTGGAATCAGAGGAAATATAAAATACTGCGTCCTTTTGTTTCCCTACTCTGTCAATTCTTCAAAATCAATATTTTAGCAAATTGAAAATATACGATTAACGCCAGTGTGTCCACGATTGTCGTAATAAACGGTCCTGCCATAATCGCTGGATCCAGTTTTAGTTTTTTTGCCGCTACCGGCAAAAGCCCGCCGCAAACCTTAGCAATCATTACTACAAAAATCATACTTAATGTAACCGTCAAGGAAATATTCAAAGACATTTTTTCAACAAAATACAGCCGCCCAAAATTAATGATTGCCAAAATGGTTCCAACAATCAGACTAATCAAAAATTCCTTATACAAAATCTTAAAAAAATCCTTCAACTCCAATTCTCCCAGCGCAAGCCCGCGAATAATCAATGCAGACGATTGGGAGCCGGCATTTCCTCCAGTGTCCATTAGCATCGGAATAAACGCCGTAAGTATCACGATCGAACTCAGCACTTCCTCATATTGCCGAATAATCATTCCGGTAAAAGCTGCGGATACCATTAATACTAAAAGCCAAACAATCCTTCGCCTTGCCAGAGTAAAAACATTGGTTTCCAAATAAGGCTCGTCTGCCGGCTCCAATGCGTTCATAATGGCAAAATCTTCCTCGTTTTCTTCTTCAATAACATCTAAAATATCATCAACCGTTACAATCCCTACCAAACGGTCTTCCGTATCGACCACAGGCAACGCCAGCAGATCATACTTTTTAAAAAGACCGGCAACTTCCTCCTGATCGCTTAAGGTATGCACTTTAACGACATTGGTATCCATAATATCACCGATTAAATTCTCCGGCTCGGATAATATTATTTTTCGTATTTCCAAAAGGCCTAAAAGCCGCCGATTATCATTAATCACATATAAGACATTAATCGTTTCACTGTCTATTCCTACCTGCCGGATTCGGGCAATCGCCTCCCGCACCGTCAAGCCGGCCCGCAAATCGACAAATTCCGTAGTCATGATCGTACCAGCCGAATCCTCAGGATAACTAAGCAGCTGATTAATTTCCTTCCGCATTTCCGGAGAAGCATTTTTCAAAATCTTTTTTACCACAACTGCCGGCATTTCTTCAATAAAATCAACGGCATCATCAACAAAAAGCTCATTGACAATTCTGCCTACTTCCGCCTCACTGACCGATTCGATAATTTTTTGCTGAGTATCTAAATCTGCCCAAGAAAAAACATCTGCCGCCAAATTTTTCGGCAAAATACGAAAAGCAACCAAAAGATCCTGATCTGTCAGTTCATCCATCAAATCTGCCACATCGACCGGATTGCTGCTTATCAAAAGTCTCTGCAATTCCGATCTTTCATTATTTCTCAGCATATCTCTGACAACTTCAATTTGCAACTTCTTCATTGAGGTCGCCTCCCTTAACTTAAAATTTCCTCCTTAACGCAATACGCCATTTTCAGAGCATGGTCGCTGATTCTCTCCAAATGCGACACCGTATCTAAAAATAAAATACTGAGCCGGATATCGCATACGCCAGAAATCAGCCTTTCCGTGTGTTCCGCTCGAATTTTTTCCTCCAGCTCGTCGATTTCTTCCTCCAAATCCTCTATTTTGGCAATATAGCTATATGTATTCGTTTCTCGAAGCTTTAGCGCCAGCTCGACAATTTCATCAACCTTATCGAACATCGTGGTAATATCTCCAATCGCCATTTCACTGAAATTGGCTTCAACCCTTGCCGCTTCCTTAGCGATATCAGAAATATCATTGGCGTGGTCGCCAATGCTTTCTAAGTCAATCGCCGCCGAAAAAAGATCGCTGACAACCATCTTCTGATGCTCAGAAAGCGACAAATTGCCAATTTTGACCAAAAACTGAGTAATCAACTGATAATATTTGGCAGCGTTTTCCTTTCTTCGATTATTTTCCGCCACATAATCCGCCTTTTGACTGACCAGATCCGCTGTTGCATAGCGCAGAGAGCCTAAAATATATTCTCCCATACTGCCGACTTCCTTGATCGCCGACTGAATTGCAAAGCTGGGGCTTTCCAAAATACGGTCGTCCAAATGCACCAAGGCAACCTCCTCCACCTTCTTGTCGTCTCCGGAAATCAGCCTCTGCGCAATCTTTACCAGAACATCAGAAAAAGGATAAAGCATGACTGTGTTGATAATATTAAACGACGTATGGAACAGCGAAATTTCCGAACCGCTAATCAAATCGCCTCCCAGATCCGGACGAAATACTCCAAAAAAGAGCATTACACCAATCGCAAAAATAATGCTTCCGACCACGTTAAACAAAAGATGGATCATCGCCGCCCGCTTGGCATTCTTATTTGCTCCTACCGACGACATCATTGCTGTAACCGTTGTTCCAATGTTTTGACCCAAAATGATATAAATCGCCGCATTCATCGGCACCAGCCCCGACATTGCCAAGGTTTGCAAAATACCTACGCTGGCCGAAGAGCTTTGCACTACCGCTGTTACCAACGCACCCGCCAATATGCCTAAAAAGGCATTTCTCCCCAAAAGCACAAAGGCATTTTTAAATATTTCTGAATCCCGATAAGGCGTAATGACCTCGCTCATAAATTCCAGTCCAATGAAAATAAGACCAAAGCCGACAATCACCTCTCCCACCAGCTTCTTCTTTTCCGACCTGGAAAAGAAGATCAGGATCGCTCCTAGTCCGATAGCCAGTGGAGCAACATTCTCCGGACTAAATACCTTAAACCACTCCGAGCTGGATACAATCCATGCCGTAATCGTTGTACCGATATTGGCGCCCATGATCACGCCAACCGTCTGACTTAGATTCATCAGTCCGGCATTGACAAAGCCAACTACCATGACCGTGGTCGCCGAGCTACTTTGAATCAGCGCCGTAATGGCAGCGCCAACCAGCACTCCCAGAAATTTATTTTTTGTCAGTAGATTCAGCAGCTCCTTCAGCTTTGAACCCGCCGCCTTCTGCAAGCCGTCAGCCATTGTATTCATACCATAGATGAACATTCCGAAGCCGCCTAAAAAAGTAAATACCTGTAATAATATTTCCATTATTTCCTTAAATACCTTTCCAAAGGTCGTAACCAAGCTGCGACAGCTGATTCGCAGAATCGGTTTTCGATTGCAGTAGTTTCCTTATACTCCCTTAACCCCTTCTTTTCCCTTTTCCGCTCCTTTTCTTTTTAGCCTTCTCTCTTTGTCCGCCTCCCGCGCAACTTCCCGTCTGCCCTGCCAATTTCCCTTTCAAAGCTCATAAAAATACCTTCCGCCGCTTTCAAGCCTTTTTCTCTCTCAATTTATTCAGCAGCTTTTCCAAAATCTGCAAAAAATCCTCCAGCTCCGCCGGAGCAGTGTCCTTTCCAAAGGAAATCCGCAGATGCGCTCGGTTTTCCGGCTCCCCTATCGCCTTCATCACATGGGAAATCCGGTAGCTTCCCGCCTGACAGGCAGAGCCGGCAGAAATTTTCACTCCATTTAAATCAAGCAGTGTCAATAATGCCTCTGTTGAAGCATCGGCAATGGACAGATGCCAGATTCCGTCAACCCGATGAATCGGCGAACCGTTGATCTCAACCCCTTGCCAAGCCGATATTTTCCTTCGAAGCAAATCTGCCAGCTCCCGTTTATGCTGCCTCCGCTGTTCTCTTTCCTTGATGCAAAGCTCCATTGCCGCGCCAAAGCCAATAATACCGGGAACATTTTCCGTTCCGCTTCGCCTGCCGCTTTCCTGCTCTCCGCCAAAAAACAACGGCTTCCATCTGATTCCTTTTTTGACATATAGCGCTCCGACTCCCTTCGGCCCATAGATTTTATGCGCCGAAAGACTAATCATATCCGCCGTCTGTGCAGATACTTCTCCCTCCTCAAGTGCCTGCACCGCATCGGTATGCAATAAGACTCCGCTGCGCCGGGCAATCGCCGCAATCTCCTTCATATCCTGAATCGTGCCAAGCTCATTATTTGCCGTCATCACCGAAATAAGTCGGGTATCCGGACAAATTGCATTTTCCAGCTCCGCCGGACAAATTCTCCCTTCCCTGTCTACTGGCAAATAGGTTACTCTGTGCCCTTCCTGCTCCAAAGCAGCAAAAACTCGCCTTACCGAATCATGCTCAATCGTCGTAGTTATAAAATGCGCGCCGCCGCAGCCCTTGCCGATCCCCAAAATCGCCAGATTGTTGGCCTCTGTTCCGCCGGAGGTAAAAATGATTTCCGATGGAGCCGCACCGATGGCCTGAGCGATCTGGGCTCTTGCCTTTTCCATATCATATTTAATTTGCCTGCCATACAGAGCGGAAGGATTTTCAAAGCATTCGGTATAGTAGGGCAGCATTCTTTCCAACACCAAGGGATCGACCGGCGTAGTTGCCGCATAATCCAAATATATTCGCTTCATCGCTTATCCTTTCCCTAAATACTTTTCCTTACTCGCAAAGGATCCTGTGAATTAAAGAGCCCTTCCAATTTTTACCACAATTTTACCGAAACTCACTCAGATCTCCTTTTCCTTTTCACAAAGCCGCGTTATCACCTTTTCCGCCAATCCGGAAAAAAGCTCCGACAACTCGTCATCTCTCCGAGCAACCGTAGAAAATTCCGGCTTCATTGGCAACTCCAAGAGGATATCTAATTTTTTCCTGTTCAAAAACTCCGCCAACTCCTCGGAACGGTAGATATAAATCTTTTCTTCACAGTGCGGACATTTCAGATAGCTCATATTTTCAACCAGTCCTAAAACCGGAACTCCCAAATTTTTAGCCATGCCGACCGCCTTAGCTACAATCATCGACACCATATCCTGCGGCACCGATACCATTACAATGCCGTCGACCGGAATCGACTGCATAATCGTCATGCTGACATCACTGGTGCCCGGCGGCAGATCAATGACCAAATAGTCTAGCTCTCCCCAGATAATATCCGTATAAAACTGCTTAATAGTATTTGTAATCAGCGGACCTCGCCAAATCAGAGGCTTATCCTCCTTGTCCAGCATTAGATTAATCGACACGACCTTTAGCCCATTCGGCAAAACAACCGGCTGCAATCCGCTTCTGGTCATCAGCATGGCTTCTTTTTCAATTCCCAGCAATCTGGGAATGCTGGGGCCGACCAAATCAGCATCTAGGATTCCGACCTGACAGCCCTTTTCCTGCAAGGTCATCGCTAAATTGGCAGATACCGTCGATTTTCCTACCCCTCCCTTACCGGACATCACAGCAAGAATTTTCTTAAAATGATTGGCAGGATTGCCTGTAATATAATTCTGAAATGCCACCGGATGCGGCGTTACTTTCCTTTTATGCACATGCTCTGACATAATTTCCTCCTAACCAAAGCCTCTTATTTCTTTTTAACTCCCTGCCGGAAGTGCCGATACATAAATAAAAGCCGCTTTTTACCAACCAGAAAAAGTGAAAAGCGCCTAAAAAATAACATACCCTTTTTATTTTAACATACTTATAAAAAAAAGTCGATAAAAAAAGCCATGATTTCTTTCTACCGTCTTGTGGCAGCAGGTCTGATATCTTAAAAAAGCTAAATGCTCGAATAGCTTTTCTATTCGAGCATTGCAAAAGCATCAAAACTGCCGCAGACGGCACAATCTGCCAAGTCAAAGCCATCAAAGTACTGAAAGAATCCAAAAATATAATTAAAATAAACCAAAGCTCCTAGCAAATCCTTCCTTTAGGAAATAACATTAATTTTAGAGCTTAGAAACTCCGCAAGGCGTTCTTTTTCCTCTTGGCTAGAAAAAGCTCTAAGCGGAAGAATAACCGCCATTGCCGGTGCCGTAAAAAGATACATTGCCTGATCCGAGGTCATGATTTTCGTAATTTTTTCATACCCAATCCAAGCCTCCTCCCCGCTTCCCACATGATGAAGCCTATCCTCTTCAAATGTCAGGCTTCTCTCTCCTAAAATATTAAGCTTTCCCTCCTTAAACAGTATTTTCTTCACATTTCTAATATTCAATGCATCAAATACTTTTGGGAAAAAAATATAAAATACCACAGAAAGCAGCGCCATTACTAAAAACATTACCAACTCCACAATGTCCAACCTGCCCTCTCGTGTAAAAATCCAGTTAACAAAGCCTGTTGCTAAAGGTATTGCCGTAAATAAGATATGAAATATCTTTTTCTGCTTTTTATAAAATTGATAGCTTTGCATCACAAAAATATTAAAATCCAAATAATCCTGCTCCGTCAAATCAAATGTAAATCTCATATTGTTTCCTTCTCCTATTGTCTTATCCTTTCGCACTGCAAACCTAAATCAAACCTTTGGCTTTTCTTACTTCTATAATACCAATTCCATATCATAGCCTTACCAATATTGGCATTGGCATAAAAAGCGCCAAAGCCATACCTATATGTTTATTTTAACATGTCGCAGGCAAAATGTCGATAGTGCTCGATTCCTGAATAAAAAGCCTTAATTCCAAAGTAAGTTTTAGTTTTAAAGCAGGATAGCGTGTCAACTAATTATCTTAATTTTTTCTGTCCTTAATTTCCATCTTGATTCTTAGAAGAGCTTCCTCATAAATTCAGGCAAATATCATAAAAGCCCGCTCCTATCCTCTTTCCCTTCTAATAGCTGGTGCTTCCTTTTGAAAAAATTCCCCACAAAAAACCTCTCTTGCATTTATCTGCTTGAGAGGTTTTATCCTTTTCTTATTCTTCCTGAACCAAGGCAATGTCATGGCGCGACCATTTGCCGTCAAAACAAATGTTTTCGGCAATCCCATACGCCCTTTCTCTTGCCTCAGAGAGTGTTGCGCCGCAAGCGGCAGCAACCATCACCCGACCGCCGGAGGTAATCAGCCGCCCCGCTTCATCGCGGGAAACGCCACCATAAAAAATCATTTCCTGTCCTTGCTCCTGCGGAATTTCAATTTTTTTTCCCTTCTCATACTCCTCCGGATATCCCTTTGCCGCCAAAACAACACCAACGCATTTTTCTTCGCTCCAGTGCAGGGAAATCTCCGACAGCCTCTGATGATATACGGCTTTGAGCACCTCCGGTAAAGAAGTCCGTAAGCGAGGAAGCAGGACTTCGGTTTCCGGATCGCCAAAGCGAACGTTAAACTCCAACACCCTAACCCCTTCTGCCGTCAGCATCAGCCCGATAAAAAGAATCCCTCGAAAATCCATTTGCTCCGCCCGAATCCCTTGCAAAACTGGCTGCAAAATCCTTTCCTCAATTTCCTTTTGTATCCATGCAGGCTGTAAAATCGGATTGGGCGAAAAGCAGCCCATGCCGCCGGTATTGAAACCCTCGTCGCCGTCAAACGCCCGCTTATAATCCCTAGCGCTTTCCATAGGCAAAATTGTTTTACCGTCCACAAAGCAAATAAGCGATGCCTCCGTTCCCGTTAAAAATTCTTCAAATACAACCTTATTGCCCGCCTCGCCGAATTTCTTTTCTTCCATAATCTGCTTCAAGCCGCTGACCGCCTCAGCTTCGTTTTCTACAATCAAAACGCCTTTCCCCGCCGCAAGCCCGTCCGCCTTGATAACAAAGGGATATTTCTTGCTAGCGATCGCTGCCAGCGCCTCTTCGACAGTTTCAAAGGTTTGATAGTCGGCGGTCGGGATTTGATATTTTTTCATAAATTCCTTGGCAAATGCTTTGCTGCCCTCAAGGCGTGCCGCCGCTTTATCCGGCCCGATAATCGGCAGAGCTTTTTGGCGAAAAGCGTCAACAACTCCCTCCACTAGGGGCAATTCCGGCCCGACAATGGTCAAATCAATGCTTTGCTGCGCAGCAAAGGCAGCAATTCCCTCCGAGTCGGTCATTGACATTGCAACATTTTCAGCAATCTCGCTTGTTCCGCCATTTCCCGGCAAGCAAAAAAGCTTCGCTTCCGGCTCATCCTGATGAAGTTTCCATAAAATGGCGCTTTCTCTTGCTCCGTTTCCAATTACCAAATACTTCATGACTACTTATCCATTCCTTTCATTTCCTTAAATAAAGTGTGGGGCGTTTCCTGCCCTGCTCTCTTTCTTGCTTTTCATCCGGCCTCTAGTGATTTTAACTGCTGCTTCTTTTACCGCTTTTCTCAATAATCTAGGTCTTTCCTATGCTCTTGGGCAACTAAACATCATAGCAATTTTGGTCTTTTTTATTTAACGGCTTCTCCGTTGCAAATCTCCTTTTATTATTTCTTGCCAAACACACACTCTGTCCATTTTTTATTTTCAGCAATTTTTTACTTTTTCTCCCCTGCTTCCTATTCGCAGCCAGCTTATCGCGCAGGATCTCATTTTCATTCCTTCTCAAAGACTTAATCTGTTCTCTGCATTCTCCAGTTTAATGACGGAAATGACGGATTTCGGTAAAGACCATGGCAATGCCATGCTGATTGCACATGTCAATCGAATCCTGATCATGTGTCGAGCCGCCGGGCTGAATGATCGCCGTGATCCCCACCTCAGCCGCCGCCGCCACACAATCGGCAAACGGGAAAAAGGCGTCCGATGCCAGCGCCGCTCCCTTTAAGCTCTCCTCTCCCAGAGCCTCCCTGCAATGGTCAATTGCCTGCTCCGTCGCCCAAATGCGATTGACCTGTCCCGTACCTAAGCCCAGCGATTGGCCATTCCTAGCAATGGCAATACCATTACTTTTTACATATTTTGCCAATTTCCAAGCAAAACGCAGATCCTCCATTTCCTTGGCCGACGGCTGGCGCTCCGTTACGCAGCGCAGCCTGTCCTCCCACAAATCCTCATTGTCCTTCTCCTGTACCAGCAGACCGCCGCTGACCTTACGAATCTCATAGCCGCCCTTGTTTTTCTGCGCCAGCTCTGGCAGCCGCAAAAGGCGAATATTTTTCTTTGTCGTTAAGATGGTCAAGGCTTCCTCGCTAAAGCTTGGAGCAAGCACGATTTCAATGAAAATTTTATGAATTTCGGCAGCTGTGGCTCCGTCAATTTCCCGATTGGCTACGATAATTCCGCCGAAAATTGACTTCGGATCGGAGGTATAGGCTTTTTGATATGCCTCAAAAATCGTTTCTCCGCTTCCTACTCCGCAAGGATTGCTGTGCTTGCAGGCAACCACCGTCGGAACGTCAAATTCCTTGCACAGCTCCAAAGCACCGTTGGTATCATTGATATTATTATAGGAAAGCTCCTTGCCATGCAGCTGCTCTGCTCTGCTTAAAAGCCCCTTTTCCGCTGTAATATCCTGATAATATGCCGCGCTTTGATGCGGATTTTCGCCATAGCGCAGCTCTTGTTTTTTTTCAAAGGTAAGAGTCAGCGTTTCCGGATATTGTCTGCCCGTTTTTTCATTTAAATATCCGGCAATCAAAGCATCATAATTGGCAGTATGCGTAAAAACCTTGGCCGCCAGATAAAAGTTAAACTCCGGCGCAGCCTTACCTTGCTTTAACTGCTTCACCAATTCCTCATAATCTGCCGGATCAACCACCACCGACACATCCTGATAGTTTTTAGCTGCCGAACGCAGCATGGTCGGCCCTCCGATATCAATATTTTCAATAGCCTCGGCTAATTCTACACCAGTCCTTAAAATCGTCTGCTTAAAGGGATAGAGATTTACCACCACCACATCAATCGGATCAATATGAAGCTCCGAAAGCTGCTTCATATGCGCCGAATCTGAACGCCTTGCCAAAAGCCCCGCATGAATATGCGGATCCAATGTCTTTACTCTGCCGTCAAGGCATTCGGGAAAGCCCGTTACCTCCGAAGCATCTATGACCGGCAGCTGCGCCTCCCGCAAAGCCTTTGCCGTTCCTCCGGTTGAAATAATCTCAAAGCCAAGTCCTGTGAGTTCCTTTGCCAAATCAACAATTCCATTTTTATCCGAAACACTGATAAGCGCTCTCTTTGCCATTTTTCTTTCCTTTCTTGTTTTACCTCTATATCCTTTTCATCAGCTGCTGCCGCTTTTTCAAAAATGCCGTGTCTTTAAATAAGCCCTCTATCTGCATATGGCTTTCCCTCGCCTGCTTATTGAGAAAAATTTTTATGCTCAGTTCTGCTTTTTTATAAGCTCTTTCCCATGTCAACAATACTGACAGAAAGCTGCCCTAATCTATGCAGAAAATCCAATCTATTTAATGGATATTCCGCAAAATATTACCTCAAAATATCACTTATAGAAAAAATAAGACCTTCTCTATTTCTCTTACTGTATCGGTAGTACTGATAGAGCTCTTGCTTAATCCCTGTGCAAAATCCAATCCCTTTAATGAATATTTCGCAAAATATCACTCATAGCGACAATCTCATCCTCTTCCTGTTCTTTGGTCGGGCGAAGCTTTTCTGCCAGCTCAGAAACCGCCTTAACCAATAGCCGATGCTCAATTTCCAGCACCTTTTTTTGCAGGCTCTCCGCCGTTTCTCCCTCTGCTACGACAACTTTTTCCTGATAAAGAATCGGACCGGTATCCGTTCCCTCATCGACAAAGTGAACCGTTGCGCCGCTTTCCTTATCTCCGGCCGCCAGCACCGATTCATGCACCTTTAAGCCGTAATACCCCTTGCCGGAATGCAGCGGCAAAAGAGAGGGATGAATATTGAGAATCCGGCCGGGAAACATATCAATCCACAGCTTCGTCAAAATCCTAAGATAGCCTGCCAGCACAACAAAATCAGCTCTTGCTTCCACCACCATGCGAAGCAGTGCCAAATGATATTCCTGTCTGTCCGGATATTCCTTGGGATCAACGAAAAAAGCCGGTATTCCCGCATTTTCCGCTCGAACCAAACCATAGGCGTCCTCCTTGTCGGAAAGCACCAAAACAATCTCTCCCAAGCTCTTCTTATGCACTTGATCAATCAGCGCCTGTAAATTAGAGCCATTTCCTGAAATCAATACTGCAATTTTTGTCAGCATAGCCTTACTCCTTCGCCTCCTGCCACTACCCTGCCAATTTCATAGGTCGTCCAGCCTCTTTGGTTTAAATCACCTTTCACGCCCTCCGCTTCCTCCGGCGACACTGCCGCTACCAGCCCGATTCCCATATTGAAGGTATTGTACATTCCATCCCAGTCCAGATTCCCCCATTCCTGCAAATAAGAAAACAGCTTAGGCAAGGGATAGGAATCTTTCCTTATCTCCGCCATCAACCCATGGGGCAGAATCCTAGGAATATTTTCATAAAAACCGCCGCCGGTGATATGCGCCAGACCCTTTAAAATATTTTTTCCCAGAAATGGCTCCAGCGCCTCGTAATAAATTCTGGTCGGAACCAGCAGTGCTTCTCCCACCGTAATCTCTGAAGCTTCCTCCAGTTTTTGGTCAAGCGCGATTTCCCTTTGCTCCAATATCTTACGCACCAACGAAAAGCCGTTGCTGTGCAGGCCTGAAGAAGCCAAGCCCAAAAGGACATCGCCTTCTTTGATTTCGCTGCCGTCGATTGCCTTTGCCCGATCGACAATCCCTACGCAAAAGCCCGCCACATCATAATCTCCCTTGGCATAAAAACCGGGCATTTCCGCAGTTTCTCCACCGATCAGCGCCATTTTCGCCTGCCGACAGCCATCCGCCACTCCCGCTACAATCGCCTCCACCTGCGCCGGAAAAAGCTTGCCCGTGGCAATATAGTCTAAGAAAAACAAAGGCTTTGCGCCCTGACACAAAACATCATTAGCACACATCGCCACACAATCAATCCCGATGCTGTCATGCTTATCCATATCAATCGCCAGCTTCAGCTTCGTGCCCACGCCATCCGTACCGGCAACCAATACCGGCTCCTCCATCTTCTTTGCCATCTCAATCGAAAACAGTCCGCCAAAGCCGCCTAAGCCGCCGATCACATAGGGCGTAAAGGTAGACTTGACATGCTTTTTCATTCGCTCCACCGCTTCATATCCGGCGTGAATATCTACTCCCGCTTCTTTATAATCCAGTTTTGCCATTCCCTGCTCCTTTAACATTTTGCCTGATTTCTGATTTCTTCCGGTATTTCCAAAGGATATTCTCCATTAAAGCAATCCAAATTCAGATTTTCCCTAGGAATTCCGATTGCCTCGACCAAATCGTCAATGCTTAAATATTTTAAGCTGTCCGCTCCAATCATCTCACAAATTTCTTCCGTGCTGTAATTTGCTCCCAAAAGCTCGCTGATTACCGGCGTATCAATTCCAAAATAGGTCGGGTATTTAATAGGCGGCGAGCTGATCCGGAAATGAATTTCCCTTGCTCCGGCATCGCGCAAAATCTTTATAATTCGCCGGCTAGTTGTTCCTCTTACTATAGAATCATCAATCAGCACGATTCGCTTTCCCCGAATCGCCTCCTTTAAAACGCTTAGCTTTAAAAATACCGCCTGCTCCCGCATTTCCTGCGTCGGCTCGATAAAAGTCCTGCCCATATATTTATTTTTAATCAATCCTGCATCATAGGGAATTCCCGATTGCTCCGCATAGCCCAGCGCCGCCGCGATTCCCGAATCCGGCACAGCCACCACAATATCCGCTTCAACGTCATCGGCCTTCGCCAGCAAGCGTCCGGCATTTTTCCTAGTTTCATAAACACTTTTCCCGTCAATCACCGAATCCGGTCGGGCAAAATATACATACTCAAAGCTGCAATGCGCAATTTTCTGTCCTACCGAATACTGAATGGACTCTACGCCTTGCTCATTGATGATGACCATTTCTCCAGGCTGAATATCTCTGATATAGTCCGCTCCGGCAATATCCAGCGCTACCGTTTCCGACGCCAGCATATAGCCTTCTCGCAACTTACCCAAAACCAAGGGACGAAGGCCGTGCGGATCTCTAATGCCAATCAAATTGCCCTCACAAAGCATCGTAAACGCATATGCGCCGCGAATTCTCTCCAATGTCTTTAAAATCGCGTCCTTATAACCTGTCCTATAATTTCGGGCAATCAAGGTCAGTACAATCTCCGAATCCGTAGTCGTCTGAAAAATCGCCCCCTCATCCTCCAGCTCTCGCCGAATTTGACGCGCATTGACCAAATTGCCATTATGTGCTAAAGCAATATTGCCGCCCCGATAATTGATTGCCAGCGGTTGGGCATTGACGACTTGACTGTCGCCGGCTGTCGCATAGCGAACATGGCCAATTCCGATATTGCCCTTTAAGGTTTGCAGCAGCTGCTTGGAAAAGACCTCCCGTACCAAGCCCATGTCTTTGTAGCTTTGCAGCTTTCCCTCATGAAGCAAAGCAATTCCCGCGCTCTCCTGTCCACGATGCTGCAGCGCCAGCAGCGCCAAAACGATCCTATCAGCGGCATTCCGGTCGGAATGAATTCCTACCACGCCGCAGGCTTCCTTCAGCTTATCTTGACTATATTCCTTTGTGTCAAAAAATAATTCTTCTCTTTTCACTTTTCAACTCTACTTTCTCGCTTTTTGCTTTTCTCTTACAAAATCGCGCTTTCCTTTAAAATTTTATCCCGCATTTCCTCCTTAAAATCCAACAATCGCCGCTTCAATTCAGGATATTTCAAGCTCAAAATTTGCGCCGCTAAAATTCCGGCATTTTCCGCTCCGTTGATCGCCACGGTAGCAACCGGAATTCCGGTCGGCATTTGCACAATCGAAAGCAGAGAATCCAGTCCGTCCATCGTTGAGGACTTGATCGGCAGTCCGATCACCGGGAGCGTCGTTACCGCCGCCAAAACTCCCGGCAAATGCGCCGCCTTTCCGGCAGCCGCAATCAATAAATCAATTCCACTTCCCTCCGCTCCTCTGGCAAATGCCAAAGCCTCATCCGGTGTACGATGCGCCGAAAGCACTCGGGCCTCATAGTCTATCCCGAATTTTTTCAGCATTTCCAAAGTCTTTTCCACGACCGGTAAATCCGATCGACTGCCCATGACCACTGCAACCTTCATAAATCCTCCTATATGATCTGTCTTTATGATCTATTTTCCGATGCCCAAGCTATTCCCGGCTCATTCCTAGGCAGCTGCTCATTTCTTTTCAAAGCAAAGCCTTCGCCTTCGTGTTTCATGCCTTATTTGTTGTCGTACTTCCTTTGTGACCCATGCTTTTCCTGACTATGCCTGTGCAAAGCGCTTTTCCCCTCTTACTTGCTTATCCCTAAGCTTGTTCCCGCGCAAAGCTGCTCTTTATTTTTTTAGCAAGCTTTTTTGCCTCCGCGCTTCGTCCCTTGCTTCTCGTTGCATTCCCTTTGTGACTCATGCTTTTCCTGACTATGCCTGTGCAAAGCGCTTTTTCTTCGCACCACGAAAGGCTGTTCCCTATAGAAAATACTCCACGCCGCCGGTAAAGATATCTTGGAATTTTTCGCCGGAGATATTTTTTAAAAGTCCCTGCTCATAGCGCTCGCTGTGTCCCATCTTCCCCAAGATCAAGCCATCCTCGCTGATAATTCCTTCAATTGCAAATGATGAGCCATTTGGATTGTATTCTCCTTCGCTGTAGGAATGTCCGTCGGCATCTATATATCGCGTGAAAATCTGATTTTTTACAATCAACTGGCGCACCCAATCTCCATTGGCATAAAATCTGCCTTCGCCATGGGAAACGGCAATCAAATGCCTATCGCCCAGCTGTAAATGACTTGCCCAAGGACTGCCAACGCTGCAAATTTCCGTAGCAACAATTCTGGATATATGCCTGCCAATGCGATTATAAGTTAAAGTCGGCGAATCCGCTTCCAAATCTCTGATTTCTCCATAGGGCAGCAGTCCAGTTTTAACTAAGGCCTGAAAGCCGTTGCAAATCCCCAAAACCAAACCTTTTTTCTCTTTGACATGAGCATTGATCGCTTCCTTTAGGGAGGGCTGGCTTAAAATAGCCGCAATAAATTTACCTGCGCCATCTGGCTCATCTCCCGCGCTGAATCCCCCTGCCAAAGATAATATCTGCGCCTTGTCAATCGTCTTTCGCAATGCCATAATGGATTCTTCCAGCTCTTGGCGATTGCGGTTGCGCAGCACGATGGTTTCTACCTCGGCGCCGGCTCTCAAAAAGGCCTTTGCCACATCATATTCACAATTCGTTCCCGGAAATACCGGAATGCACACCAACGGCTTGACCCCCTTATATAGCCCAGCTCCTGCCCAAGTTGTCGCAGGCCTTTTCTCTCCGATAACAGCGCTGCTCGCCAGCACTTCTCCTTTGGCATGATCTTTAAATATCCCCGCCAATGGAGCCTTCCATACTTTTTTCAGTTCAGAAAGCAATATACTCTGACCTTTCCAGTTGATTTCCGGCTGCGGGCAGCTTTTGCCCAAAAGTCTAACTCCCGCTGCTGTCAGCTCTGTCTGGCGCTCATTCCAGATCTTTGCCGGAGCTTCCACTAAAATACTGCCGTATTCCGGTGCAAAAAGCTCCGGAATATCATCCTGTAGGCAGATTCCAATTTCATTGCCAAACGCCATACCGGCAATTGCTGCCGCCAGAGAATGCTCCACCGTTTTGGCTGCTAAAACCATACCCTGTTGATTCCAGTCCAGAATATTTTCATACATATCCTTCAAAGCGGAAAAATCCGGTATCTGCTGCGCCGTCAGCTTAATCGGGTAATAAAGCAGCACCGTATCGCCGCCCTTCAGCTCCGGCGATATCACCTCATTCTGCCGGCCGGCACAGACAGCAAAGGTAATCAAGGTCGGCGGCACATCTAAGGTCTCAAAACTGCCTGACATGCTGTCCTTTCCTCCAATTGAGGCTAAACCCATTTTTGTTTGAAAATAGTAGGAACCAAGCAGCGCCGCTATCGGCTTTCCCCAGCGCTTTGACTCTTTACGCAGCCGCTCAAAATATTCTTGGCAGGACAGCCTTAGCTTCTTATAATCCGCTCCCAAGCACACTGCTTTCGATACTGCCAGCACGGCGGAAAATACCGCACCGTGAAACGGACTCCACATCGCCATAGCCGGAGAATAGCCATGCGTCATATAAGCAACCGCGTCGGTTTCTCCCTCCTGTATCGGAATCTTAAAGACCATTCCGTCAACCTTACTGGTTTGCGTTTTTCCTCCATACGGGAACAGCACCGTACCTCTGCCAACCGTACTGTCAAACTTCTCCGCCAGCGAAATTTGACTTCCCGTATTTAAATCAGAAAGCGCTTCCTTGTATTTCTCTCTAAAATTATCCTCTGCGCATAACTGCAAAATATTTTGTTCGGTTCTTTTGCTGAAAAATTCTCCCTCGACTGCTGGTACAATCGCTTCCACCTTGCCCAGCACGCCATTTGTATCTAAAAACTCCCGACTAAGCTCCAAAATCCTGTCGCCTCGCCAATACATTCTAAGCCTGCCTTCTCCGTTAATTACCGCCGCCTTGACCGCCGTGATATTTTCTGCCGCCGCCAATGCCGTAATCTTCTCCTGATCGGCAGCCGCTACAACAACTGCCATGCGCTCCTGTGATTCGGAAACCGCCAACTCCGTACCATCTAAACCGTCGTATTTCTTCGGCAAGGCGTCCAGTTCGATATCCAGACCATCTGCCAATTCTCCAATCGCTACAGACACGCCACCTGCACCAAAATCATTGCAGCGCTTTATACACAGCGAAAATTCAGGATTTCGGAACAATCGCTGCAACTTTCTTTCCTCCGGCGCATTTCCCTTTTGCACCTCCGCGCCTGCTGTATCAATGGACTTGGCACTATGTGCCTTGGATGAGCCGGTTGCTCCGCCAATGCCGTCTCTTCCGGTCGCTCCACCCAGTACCATTACTATATCGCCCGGTAAAGGTTCTTCTCTGCGTACATTTTTCTCTGGCACCGCCGCAATTACCGCGCCCAGCTCCATCCGTTTTGCCTTAAAATTCGGATGATAATATTCTCTGACCTCTCCAGTTGCTAGTCCGATCTGATTGCCGTAGCTGCTATAGCCGTCCGCCGCTCCAACGGTAATCTTTCTCTGTGGCAGCTTTCCAGCTAAAGTTTCCTCCATGCCTTCGGTCGGATTTCCCGCTCCCGTTACCCGCATTCCGCCAAATACATATGCCCTGCCTGATAACGGATCGCGAATTGCTCCGCCAAGACAGGTTGCTGCACCGCCAAAAGGCTCAATTTCAGTCGGGTGGTTATGTGTTTCGTTTTTAAATTGTAGTAAATAATTTTCAATTTTGCTTTCGCCATTTAGGCTTTGATAACTGACCGGCACCCGAATCGAGCAGGCATTGATTTCCTTGGATTGATCCAAGTCCTCAAGCAAGCCTCTGGCCTTCATCTCCTTCATCCCCAGTGTCGCCATGTCCATCAAGGTTTGAGGCTTTTCACCGGCATATTTTTCCTTATTTTCCAAGTACAGCCGATATGCTTCCTTCTTGGCAGGCAAATAGCTGTCATCCTCCCATTCAATTTTTTCCAGCACTGTCGCAAAAGTCGTATGGCGGCAATGATCCGACCAATAGGTATCTATTACTTTCAGTTCCGTCACCGTAGGGTCGCGATCCTCTCTTTGAAAATATTCTTGACAGTGCAGCAAATCCTCATAAGTCATGGCAAAGCCGATCTGCTCGTAGAATTCCTTCATTTCCTCTGGTGAAAAAGCAATAAAGCCCTGATAAATTCTAATATTTTTCGGTTCTCTAAGCTCGACCTGCAAATTTTCGGGTTTTTCCCAAGAGATTTCGTGCGAATCCACTTCATTGATCAAGTAGCCCTTCATTCGTTTAATTTCTTCCTCGGAAAATTCACCGGTCAAGCCGACAATTCGTTTAAAACGGACGACACATTTTTTTCCGATAACTGCCAAAATACACTGCACTGCCGAATCCGCTCTTTGGTCAAACTGGCCGGGTAAATATTCATAGGCAAAATACTCCGTTCTCGGCAAGCATGGGAAGGCTTCTCCGCCTAAGCAATCGGTATTGACCTCCGACAATACCTTCCTTAAAACAATCTCCCATTCCCACGGCGAAAAATCAGCCTCCATATCATAGCAGTTCCACAGCTCCACTGCCTCCAATTTTTCAGCGGCAAAAGAAAACATTCCTTTCAGTTCCTCTAAAATCGAATGCTTCTCCTCCGCAAAGGCTTCCTGCTTTTGTACCAAAAATCGCTTGACCACAGCTCCTTATCCTCCTTCAGCATAAACAGCTCCATTTCTAATTTTTCCTGAAATCCCCCAATTTTCCGGCTTTCCACTCTCGTCTTTTAGCTTCCGACCTTCCGCTCTTAGCCTCAGGCTTTTGATTCTTGACTTTAAACCGCTCAAATAGCCGCCAACTGCTTTATCGGAAAAAATCAAACCTCATTTCCTTTATCATATCATCAAGTTT
>JBGZBY010000018.1:0-5533 GCA_041844915.1 Eubacteriales bacterium | reverse complement strand
TTATATTGGCGGTAAAGAAGGCATTGAAAAGGAAATGCTTCAGCGCGAGGGAATTGACTACTATGGCATTTCCTGCGGCAAGCTTCGGCGCTATCGCAGCCTGAAAAATCTGACCGATCCGTTTCGAGTGCTGACCGGCTTTTTTCAATCGCTTCGTCTGCTTCGGAAAATAAAACCCGATCTGCTTTTTTCCAAGGGCGGTTTTGTGGCAGTTCCCCCGGTACTGGCGGCTTTTTTTTGCCGAATTCCAGTCATTATTCATGAATCGGACTATTCCCCCGGATTGACGACAAGGATCACCTCGAAGGTCGCCGCTCGAATTTGTTTGACCTTTGAGGATACGCTGACTCATTTTTCTTCCAAAAAAACGACTTGGACGGGTACGCCCATTCGCCGGCGTTTACAGGAAGGCGATCCTGACGCTGGCTATGCCTTAACTGGCTTTAATAGGGACAAGCCGGTCGTTCTGGTCATGGGCGGCTCTCAAGGCTCGCAGGCAATCAATCAGGCATTGCTCGCCGCTTTGCCAGAGCTGACGAAAAGCATGCAAATCCTTCATCTGGCCGGAAAGGGCAATACTGCTTCCCTGCCGAAGGATATGCCCGGCTATGTCTGCTTTGAGTTTTTATCCGAGGAGCTGGCCAATGCACTGGCAATTACCGACTATGTGATTTCTCGAGCAGGTTCAAACGCTATTTTTGAATTTTTGACCTTAAAAAAGCCAATGCTTCTGATCCCTCTGCCCCTTTCTGCCAGCCGCGGCGACCAGCTTTTAAACGCCGAATATTTCCAAAAGAAAGGCTATGCCTTTGTGCTTTTGCAAGAGCAGGTCAATGTCGAAAGCCTGACTGCGGCAATCGAGCAGATGAAAGAAAAAAGGGAGGTCTTCGCTACCGCCATGCAGACCTCGCCAGACGGAACAGACGCCGTTTTGGCGGAAATTCAAAACTATTTGCAATAATTCCTTACGCTTTCCTATGCTTTCTCGTTTCCAACATATTTTTTCAAAGAGAAAACTAATGTCCACCAGCCCTTCATCAATTTAAAGCTGTTTTCCCTTCCAAAGGCAAAAAGCATATAAAATAAGCATGGAATAAGAAAAGAACATATCATTTCAAAAATGATACCCAAAGCCGAAAGAGTTTGATTGAAAAAATCAGCAGAAAGGAAATTTCATGGCAACACGCTCATCAAAAAAACGCAATACCGCTGCTAAGCAGGTCGATAAAGCTGCCGCCCAAATAAAAAAAGGAATTCGATTTGCTAAGGATCCCGTACAATTTGTTAAAAATCAAACGGCAAGCAAAGCTGGACAATGGTTTAAAAGGCTGGTGAAAAGTCTTTTAAAATAAAAGCCCGCAGTTGCAGAAATTGGAGGCTATTAACAATCATGTATGAGCTATACATTAAACAAAAAGTTTTTAAAATTACAGATCATTATGAGGTCTTTGATTTTGCCCAAAATGCTGTCTATTATGTTGATCAGGAATTTGAGCTTATCGGAAACACCGTACATGTCAGAAAAGCTGACGGCCAGTCCTCTTTTGTTATCCGCAAGGAGCTTTTTACTTTTCTGCCGCAGTACACTGTCGATTTTTCCAATGGAAAATCCTTAATAATAAAGAAAAATCTCAGCTTTCTTAAAACAAATATTGACATTCTCTCCGATGCTTATTCCCTAAATTTAAACGGCGATTTTTGGGGCATGAATTTTGCTGTTTATGGCCCAGAAGGACAAATCGGCAATATAAAAAAGGAATATCTGTCATGGGGCGATACCTATACCCTACAGATTTTTCAGCCGCACTATGAAGCAGATCTTTTAGCTGTTTTAATCGTTGTCGACGATATCAAGGACACAAAGGAAAGAAGGCACTAAGCTTTTTAGAAATGTTCATTTTACAAAAAATCAAGTATAAAAATAGGGACTGCCTGACAAGCTTTTTTCAAGCAGCTTTCGCATACAAGTGAAAGCTTTGCTTTATCAAAAATCCTGTCGCGGCTGTCCCGCTTTTATGTCTTTTGCCCGGATAAGCTTTTTACGACTCCGTGTGGCGATAGGTAAAAAGCTGCGATACCGAACGATTGTCATGAATGTTTAAAATCGCGTTGCCCAGCACTTCGGCAGCAGTCAACTGACGAATCTTGGGTAGCTTCTTTTCCTCCGGCAGCTCAATGGTATCCAGCGCCAAAAGCTCCTCAATCGGTGAATTTTTAATTCTTTCAATGGCCGCTCCCGACAGCACTGGATGTGTGCAGCAGGCGTAAACCGTTTTAGCTCCTTGCTCCTTCAATGCTTGCGCGGCGTTGACAATGGTACCTGCCGTATCAATCATGTCGTCTACGATGATTACATTTTTGCCATTGACCTCGCCGATAATATTCATAACCTCGCTGACGTTAGGCTCCGGCCGGCGTTTATCAATAATGGCAATCGGCATATTCAAATCCGTTGCCATCGCTCTGGTTCGTTTTACCGAGCCGACATCGGGCGATACCATGACGAATTCGCTTTCCCTGCCCTTGATTTTTTTGGCATAATATTCCGCCAAAAGAGGCCGCGCATACATATGATCCACTGGAATTGAGAAAAATCCCTGAATCTGCGCGGAATGAAGATCCATTGTCAGCACTCTGTCCGCACCGGCAGCCTGCAATAAATCGGCAACCAACCTCGCAGAAATCGGATCTCTCGCCCTTGCTTTTCGATCTTGTCTGGCATATCCGTAATAGGGGATTACTGCCGTGATTCTGCCGGCGGACGCCCTATGCAATGCGTCGATCATTATCAGCAGCTCCATCAAATGATCGTTGACCGGATAAGAAGTAGAATTGATAATAAAGCAATCCACTCCGCGCACCATTTCTCCAACCTTGACAAAGGTTTCTCCATCGCTGAACTGCCCCACTTCCGCCGCAGATAATTCCAGTCCCAGATAATGTGCTATTTTCTCTGCTAAGCTTCGATTTGCGCCTCCGGAAAAGATTTTTATCTTATCCATATACTGGCCATGACTGCTCATTTGTTTTTGCCTCCTTCATTGTCCTTCCGATTAGTTACCCAATTTTCCTTTATTTGCTGTCTTGCTCTGGCAATACCAAGGCTATTTGCCGGCAAATCCTCTGTAATCGTCGAGCCCGCCGCGATAAAGGCTCTTTTTCCGATATGTACCGGCGACACTAAATTGCTGTTGCAGCCGATAAATGCATTATCCTCGATCACCGAGCGATGCTTATACATTCCGTCATAATTTACCAGCACTGTTCCACAGCCAAAATTGACATTTTTTCCAACATCGGCATCGCCGACATAGGTCAGATGAGAAATCATCGTATCCTCTCCGATGACCGAGTTTTTGATTTCAACAAAATCTCCGATCCGAACACGCTCTCCGATCACCGAATCCGGCCGAATATAGCTAAAGGGGCCAATATTGCAGGCCTCGCCGGTGCGGCAACCTTCAAGCTGGGATTGCACGATTTGGTTTTTTCTGCCGATCACGCTGCCCGCCTTGATATAGCTAAAGGGGCCAATCTCACAATCCTCGCCAATTTGGCTGTTTTCGATGCAGGAATAAACGATTCGACTGCCACTTTCAATTTGAGAATCTTTCACTTCACAATTTGCACCAATATAACAATTCGCACCAATCACTGAGCTGCCTAAAATCCTCGCGCCCCGACACAGAAACGCGCCTACCTCTATCTCCGCTGCATGATCTATCTGTATGCTATCTATATCGGCAAGCTCTACTCCTTTTTCCATCCATTCCCGATTATTTTTTTGCCGAAGCTCGCACTCTACGGACGGCAATGCTTTTTTACTGTTTAACCGGCTCAGCAAAAGCGCCATCGTCTGTTCGGCATATACGCCGCCTGGCTGCGGCTTTTGCCCTGTCCCTTCCGAGTGTTCCTCTTTTCCAGCATCAAGCCGTTTTGGACTCTCCGCTCCTTCCTCTCCGGCTAAAGGTCGCCACAAAAAGCATATCGGTTCCTTTTTTCCCAGCCACCGACCAGAGGGCAAAGAAAGCAGCGCCAGCTGCTCACCGGCCTGCGCCTGCAAAAAATCCCGCAGGACTTCCGCCGGAAGCGATGGATAATGTCCCAAAAAATACAAAACCGGCTTTTTCGGCAAAGTGCCAGCCTCCGCCAAAAAAGCCCGATTCCCCTGTAAGAAACGAACGACCCAATAATCCTCCTCACGACATTCTCGGTACTCGCAGCCCGTTGCCTGAAAAAGCTCTTTTGTATACTCCCAGGCTGGCCTCCCCAAAAACTTTTCTTCCTTTAATTCCTTTTCAATCGGTGATTCCCATAAAAGAGTCGTTTCCATCTTATTTCCTTTTTATCTGCGTTTTTCTGCCTGCCAATTCAGCATCCCACCGACGCCATTACAGCCTTTTTTCAAAGGTTTTCCGCGAAACACGCCAAGACTTCACAAAGCCTTGTACATTTCCACACCTCATATTACATCGTTCCCCCCTTATTTGTCAATAACAATTCCTTCTTTTTTTTATTCCGTTTTCCGCCGTATCAAAGCTTTTCTGAATTAAACTCCGATGCGGCAGCACGCTGTAGGGGATGGTCAGCACTTTTTCGACAAAGCCCTAAGCTCTTCTCCCCAAAAGCCCTTTGGGATATCTATCAAAAAAGCGAAAGCAACTTCTGCTCTCGCCTTTTTCTCCCCTTTAGGACTTTTTTTGTTGAATTGATTTTTATCCGGCGTAATGGCCGATTTCAACTGCTTCTTCTTGACTTAGAGTCTCTTGGTATTTCTCTAAGACCATTTCCTGAAGCTGATTTCTGGTTTCCGGATTGATCGGATGTGCAATGTCCTTAAATTCATTGTCCAGCGCTCTCCTGCTCGGCATTGCAATAAACAATCCTTTTTTTCCTTCTATTACTTTAATATCATGTACTACAAAAGCATTGTCAAATGTAATAGAAACGATCGCTTTCATCTTTCCGTCTTTGTCTATTTTTCTTATTCTAATATCTGTGATTTCCATATGCTTAGGCTCCTTCTAGTATAAGACTATCAGGATCATCTAGGAGTAATCAAAATTTTTCCGTTTCTTACCCCATCATACTCAACTAGTGCCTGATAATTATCGATTACCTTCTTTTGGGGTATTCCTGTCACCATAACAACCGCAATTCCCACCAGCTCGGCATCCAATTCTTTCAGTAGGTCTTTTACCGCATTTGCCGTTCCACCCGCTCTCATAAAATCATCTACAAATAGTACTCGGCTTCCTCTTTTTACTGCTTTAAGTGATACTGTCATTGTCTTGATTTGCCCGCTATTACTATCTGTATAATTTTTATAAAGGGATGTTCCTTCCGTAAGCACAGTCCTTTTCCTGATAATAATCAACGGTTTGTTCGCAAGTCCAGCAATTTTGGTAGCTAAGGGAATTCCTTTCGTTTCAATTGTTGCCACATAGTCGATCGTCGATAGATCATAGTACGAAATAATCCCTTTACTCATCCGTTCCAAGAGATTCGGATCGTAAAAAAGATCATTCATCAG
>JBGZBY010000017.1:0-7136 GCA_041844915.1 Eubacteriales bacterium | reverse complement strand
GAAATGTTTCAGGGAAGAACGGCTAAAGAATATTATCAAGAGCTTCTATTGACGTCTTAAAAATTTTGATTTATGAATGACATTTACTATTGCAATTTACCGGTGTGCAGAAAGATTATGTTTTATCTTGACAAGAACATCAACCTAGAGCATACTATAAATGTAGTTTTTTATGAATGTTTCTTGGGCAATTTACAAAACGGTTAATGCAGGATAATAATAAATTATTATGTATTCGTTTCGCC
Organism: Eubacteriales bacterium; assembly: GCA_041844915.1. Lineage (GTDB taxonomy): Bacteria > Bacillota > Clostridia > Lachnospirales > Vallitaleaceae > W11650. The sequence continues at coordinate 6,891 of JBGZBY010000017.1, read as the reverse complement.
ATTATTACTGGGGAGTTTCTTGTGTTGAAAGTTTTTATTCAATTAATAAGTATTTATAGAGCAATTGCGATGCTTTTGTTTATTTTGTTTTACAATATAAATACAAATATAATTAATTCCATTCTTTTAATTTTGGCCATTACATCAGACCTTTTAGATGGCTATTTGGCAAAAAAATTTTGCCAAGAATCTATAGGGGGGCAGCTATTGGACTTGTTTAGCGATAAATATCTAAATTGCATATCTGTTTTGTTTTTGAGCATTCATAAATATCCCTTATTTCCCTTGATGCTCATTTTAATGAAGGAAATTTTTGTTCTAAGTTTTAGGAGTATGAAAATAGACGAACAATTTATCATAAAAACTAATCGAATGATAGGTGGTTTTTTATCTGGTGCATTATGGTTAGCGGTTTTTTTACAAGTTAATCGCTTGTTTTCAACAATAATAAAAAACATGGTATATATCTTAGGAATGTTAAATTTAATATACCTCTTATATAAAATTGCTTCTAACTTTGAGTCATTAAAGAAAACTTTTAAGGAATGATTGCAGAAGATTTATAAGCATAGGGATTGCAGGAGATAAGCAAGTTAATATCGCTTTTACAATAAGGGGAAAATTACTTATTTTCTCAACTCGTTCTCTACTTTCTTGCAAATACTTCTCTTTTTGAAGATACATCTCAAAAAGCTGAGGACTCTCATTAAAATGAACATCGTAATCAACAATGCAGTTATGAATATTTACTAATTCATTGTCGATCCTTTTTAAGTGTTTGTTTTTATAGCTTAAGATATGGATACGATATTTTTGAATCATTAAAAAATACATGTAAAAAGAAACGCTTACGGAAATCACAGTAACAATTATAGTAGAAGTTGTTGTTAAGTCTACTCGATTATGTAGTAGATAAATTCCGTTTACAATACAAATAATCGGGGCAATAGTAATAAGTATTACATTTAGCCCAAAATTGCAAAGCATATTCAATTCAATATAATTTTTTAAGGGATAGTTTTCACGTTCTTTTTCTTCAATGCTAATTAATTCGGATAATGTTTTGATCAGTAAATAATCATATATCAATAGTTGAGGAATGAACAGCGTAAATAGATAAAATTTATAAGCACGGCTAATAATATAGCTCCAAACATAGTTTATTGAATCCCAAAAATCGAAATCTAATCTGTTGATAATATAAGCATTTTGAAGAGAATTTCCTACAAAAAAGAGAAAGCCTATTAATGTAAATAAATTAAAAACTATTTGAATAATAGGTTTTTTCTGGTTTTCTTCAAATTGATTTTGCAAATTTTTGAGAACAAACGATTCACTAGATGCAATATTGTTTTCTAATTGCTTATGAATTTTATTTAAAACGAAAGGAACTAATAAATTTATACCCAAAAATATTTGTATGTTAATATGCTCTAAAAATCCAATGGAATTTCCCAAAAGAAATAAATTATTTTCTGCAGCTCCAAAAAGAAAAAATAATATTGCAAACAGTAATACAATACGCTGACTTTTTTTACAGTATTTTTCGCTAAAAAATCGTTCAAAAGTAATTACATTATGTATCTTCAACAACTTTTATACCTCCAATAATTTATTATTATCCTGCATTAACAGAAATTTTAGATCGAGGATTCTTATCTTTCATAATTTCTGTTTTTTTATTTGAAGTGAGATGAGTATATATTTGTGTTGTTAATATATTTGAATGGCCTAATAGCTGTTGGATATTCCTTACATCCACATCTAATTCTAACAGCATTGTAGCAAAAGTATGGCGAAACATGTGTGGTGTAATGTGCAGCGAAATATTTGCCTCTTTACAATATTTATGAATCATATTTCTAACCGATTGACTGGAAAGTTGTTGATTTCTTTTATTTATAAAAAAGTACCCTGTTTCAACAATATTCTTATGAAATACTTCTTCATACAAAGTCAATGCTTCCACAATATTTCTTTCAAAAATTGGCAGTATTCTTTCTTTTGCTCCTTTGCCCAATATCTTCATTTCATAATTTTGAATTTTTATATCATTGCATTTTAAAGAACATAATTCACTAATCCGAAGTCCTGTTCCAAAAAGTAATTCTAGCACGGCAATATCTCGAACCACTGATTTATATTGGTAAGATTGAAAGGAACAGCTTTTTTTCTTTTCATAAACATATTCAAATAAAGCATTGATATAATCTACAGAAATCGTTTTCGGAAGAATAGCAGGCTCTTTCATTTTTAGTTTAATTTTTGCGAAAGGGTTGTTATCAATAATCCCCTCATGACATAAGTATATTAAAAACGCTTTTAAAGAAGCGATTTTCCGTTTCACTGTTTTAATTTTATAATTCTTTTTATTCAATTCACAGATATAACTTACGATCACCTCTTTTTCATAAAAACACTTGCTGTTACTCGCAAAATTACAGAATTGCTGCAAGTCTATCCTATATGCTTTCACCGTTTTTAAATCCAATTTATTTTGATATAGACATAGCTCTATGTATCTCTGTATCATTAAATCCAATTCCATCCTTATACCTCTCCTTTATTTCCAACAAACATAATTTTTTTAAAATCCTTCCCTTACCGAGATTTTCTTTATATCAGGATTTTACTATGATTTGATTCTTATATACAAAAACCTCAAAGTCCTCTTTTTCAAAGGCTTTTGAGGTTTTCTGTTTTTTAAAGCTACCTGTTACGCGTTTTTTTCACCCAAAGCTAATTGGTTTTCACTTCAAAATGTTTCCAGCTGCTTTATTTCAAAGCTGCGCACCATCATCCGCTAGCGCTTTTGCCTGCGCCGCCTCCTTAATCCTCTTTCTCGTTTTTCAGCCGCATTGGCCATGCGTCTGGATGGAAGGAATGAAAGCTTGCCCATTCTACAGAGCTTTGTTCAAAAAATTCCTTGGCCGCTTCCAGCACTGGCTCCAAATCCCAGGCAATAAAGTCAAAGTATCCGCAGTATTGTCCGGTAGCACCGCCCAAAACCATAAAAGCATCCGGCGCTTTCGCCACAAGATAATGCTCCAGTTCCTCTCTAAAATCCAAAATTTTCTCACCGAAATTTTCTTCCGGAAATCCGTCCAGAGGATAAAAAAAGAAACCAGCGGCAATACCATTGTGATAAAATTCATTAAACGCATTGCTCTGCATATCCAGAAATTCTCCGACTAAGGACGTACAGCGACTGCTGCCGATATAGACATCCTGACGCACCCTAATGTTCTCGCTCTCCGCCGTTTTTTGCTCATAGCCGCTATAATTTCTTTCCAAATAGGTCTGACTGTCCACCTCCAGAGAAATTCCCATATCCTTCAAAAATTCTGACAGTTCTCCCAAGGAAATCGGCTTTTCAGCCTGCGGCGTATCTACTACCTGAAATTCTTTGATGATCTGCATGCTCGCAAGCTCGCCCAGCTCCTGATCCATAAGCACCGAAAGCATCCACCAGACCCTTCCTTCCTCCTCCTGAAGCAGGGGCAACGCTTTTTTACAGTAAAGCGTCACGCCGATTTTATGCTCTGCCAACCGCTCCACCCATACCTGCACATCAGCAGGTGAAAGCGCAAAGCCGTCAAACCTCAGCTCCATTCCCTTCATGGCTTGGCGGCCAACAAGAAAATTCCACCGCTCCAGCAGTTCCGGCGGTACCTGTCTTTGAAAATAATCCAGCATAAAAAGCTGTTCTTCCTCTCCCTCCGGCGACAAAATCAGCTCATACTGGCTGCCGTTAAAGCCAATCTCATAAGCTATATGCTCAAACGCCATATGCAGAAATTCACTGCATTTTTCCATCAGCTCCTCCGCCGCGTCGCTATCCTCCTTTTTGTCCACTAAGAGGCGCAGCTCCTTCTCCGCTCCGGCAAAGGCTTCCCATGCTTTTTTCACCTTCTGCCGAAAGTTTTTCGGAAAATTCATTATTGAAATTCTTTTCTCACAGTCCTCAATAAATTCTTCAATTTCCGCAGCTGTATTCAAGATCTTCCGATCTCCAGGATGCAGCTCCAGCGCCTTCTTAAAGTAGCCGATCGCTTCACCCTCTTGATCCAAATAATAATAGGCATATGCTATCCTGAAATTCCAGTGATAATTCTGCCCATATTCCTCTTTATAGGGCAGCAGCAGCTTAACTGCTGCCCTTAGAAGCTCAATTCCTTGCGGTAGCTGCGGATCTGCCAGATTATTATATGCTCTTGCCAGCTCCATATCCATTTCCGGAGTGCACTCCTCTTCGTCAATTGCCTCCAATGCCTCGACAATCTTCCAATGTTCTTCTTCCTCATGCCATATCTGACACTGTTTCAATAAATCCATACAACACCTCCCAGCTGGCGGCTTGCCCGCCTTTTTCATTTTCTCCTGTCAAACATAAAAAGCGCCAAAAAACTATATTTATTATACCAAATATCCGGCGGATAGAAAAGGGCGTCTTGATTTTTCTTTTGCGACAGGCCTTTAACGCTCTAAAACAGAGGATTTTTGGCTATTTAACGACCGGATTGCTCCGGTCAGAAAAGCTGACTTTGGAAAGCGACAAGGATTCCTTCTTGCTTTTTCTTAGCTTCTATATTAAAATTAATTTAACTTTTGACTTAATTTCCCTTCCTATCCAAAGTTTTTGGAATGGAAGAAGCTCAAAAAGGCAAGTCCTGCCGTTTCACGGCATCCTAAAGATGCTTCTCTTAAGGGAAATAGGCGGAGTATTCTATTATTCTCATCGAAAGGAAAACTGATATGCTTACAGAAGAACGACAGCACTATATCCTTGACTTGATCTACCGACAACGCAGTATCAAACTAAAAGACCTGACCACCTCACTCAACGCCAGCGAATCAACCATTCGCCGCGATCTTGATGATCTGGAAAAAAGAGGCCTGCTAAAAAGAGTACATGGCGGCGCAGTCAGTCTAAACGGTCAATTTACTCATGATCATACTATTCCAGAACGCAGCGGACAATTTACCGATGAGAAAAGACTAATCGGGCAGTTCTGCGCTTCCCTCGTAAAAGACGGCGATTTTATTTATCTAGACTCCGGCACGACAACCTACGAAATCATTCCTTTTCTAAAAGGAAAGAATATTTCCGTTCTCACCAACGGAATTCACAATTTGGAGCGCCTGATCGAATATGACATTCCTTCCTTTATGCTGGGTGGAAAAATCAAGCCCTTGACCAAAACTATCATCGGCGAATCCGCTCTCTTAAATCTGGAATCCTATCGCTTCAGCAAAGCCTTTATCGGCGCAAACGGCATTTCCTTTCACTCGGAGGTCACCACGCCGGACATCAGCGAGGCCACGCTTAAGCGCAAGGCTCTGACATTAGCTGCCGTTCCCTATATTGTTGCCGACAGCAGTAAATTTGATAACATCTCCTATGCCAAAATCTGCGATCTACGGGAAGCCGGCATTATCACCAATGCCTCCAAGGATAAAATAGATCGGCGGATTCTGACAAAAACCGAGATCCTCTTTGCCGCTCAATAACAGCAGTATTTTCCAAACAAAACAACCGGACGGGGTCTGCCGCATCGAGCCCGGGAAGGAATCAGCCAAAGCCTGTTTTCTTCTCCAATCAAAGCTCCGCTTTGCGCCAGTCCCTTTCCCTTGTAAGCATTCTTCACAAAAGCCCTGTATTTTAAAAGCCTGTTTCTCTATAGCTTTTCGGCAGATATTCTGTCTTTCTCCTTCACCTCCTATCCCTTTTATATTTTATCAGCAATGCCTTTGTCTGGCTTCAAATCCCGCTCTGCCTTTACATATCTCGCAGGGGATATCGGTTCTTTCCTGTCGCTTCATTTTCCATCAAATCAGCCGATTCCTCTTTAAAAATCACTTTTTTCTTATTTTATGGCTTTTCCAGCGTATAAGGCCTTTGATTTTTTATGAAAGTTTTTTGTAGTTTTTGAAAGAACATGCTTGATTTTGATAGAAAAGTATGTTATAGTGAATTCAATACAGCAGACACCAAAAGAAAGGAAGATTTCCATGATATATTCGGTCACTCTCAACCCTTCCATCGACTACATCGTTGAAGTTGAAAATTTTCGGCAGGGCATCCTCAACCGCACCAGCAATGATTATGTCAATATCGGTGGCAAAGGGATTATGGTATCTAAGCTTCTTTCCAATATCGGCGTAAAAAACACAGCCCTCGGCTTTCTGGGCGGATTTACCGGAGAACATATTTTAAAGTGGTTTCACGAAAGGGGCTATACCCACGATTTTACCATGATCCGCGAAAGCACTCGCATTAATGTCAAACTGAAAAGCAGCCTTGAAAGCGAAATCAATGCTCGCGGCCCTGTCATCAGCAAAGGGGAACAGGCCACCTTTTTAAACAAATTGGAAAAGCTGTCCGGCGGCGATGTTTTAATTATTTCCGGCAGTACAATCCCCGGAGCAGATTCCGACATTGTCCGGCAAATGATTGCTATCTGCCATGAAAAAGGTGCGAATTTTGTAATCGACACCACAGGCAGCGCTCTTTATGACGCTCTTTCCGAAAGACCTCTGCTGATTAAACCAAATATCCATGAGCTGGGCGAGCTTTTTCATGCCGAGCTACATACCAAGGAGGAGGTCCTCCCCTACGGAAAAACCTGTCTTGCGCTGGGAGCCCAGCATACGATCGTGTCCATGGGCGGCGACGGCGCATTGTTTTTCAGCGGCGAGCAGACGCTTTATGCTCCACCGGTAAAAGGAAAGCCAGTCAATACAGTCGGTGCGGGTGATTCCATGATCGCCGGTTTTATCGGCAGCTATCAACAAGGCAAATCCTTGGCGGACTCCTTTGCCTACGCAGTTGCCTCAGGCACGGCTACTGCCTTTTGCGAAGATATTGCCGAGCAGAAGGATATCGAACAG
>JBGZBY010000016.1:0-12679 GCA_041844915.1 Eubacteriales bacterium | reverse complement strand
AGTAGAAAGGTTTGCCAAAATGAAGATGGCAACAAAGGCTACCAAAGTGGTCAGACTGATGCTGATAATCAAAATGGTACGTACCTGAGCCGAGCTTGCTTGCAGCGTTTCTTTTGGAACAAAGCTGACCAGCGACCAGTTATTTTTCACAAAGGGAGAATTTCGGCTGTAGGTGGTCAGCGGCTGGACAAATAAATAGATGTCGCCGACGGCGTCTAAATGCCCGGAATAAATATTGGGGGCGGCATTGGTTGGCGTCAGGGTAAGATTTTTTTCGTTCTTTAAGGAAATCTGCGCTAGGGGATTGCTGGAAATAAACCAATCAAGAGGCAGAACATTTTCCTTCATTTGCGTAATAGCGTAAAAGCTGCCTTGATAAGGCAGATCTACGCGGGGTAAATAATACTGGGAAAAGTGATTCAGAGTTAATTCGATTCCCATGACGCCGATGGGCGTACCATTAATATTAAACAGAGGCAGAGTATAGTAGACGGCGTCCTGTGAATGGGGCAGGAAATTGGTCGGATTTGTCCAGAAGCCATAGCGCTCAATTTCTGCCTGCGGGTACTCGATTGCCGCTGCAATTGGCTGACGGAAAAGCTCTGGGTGGCCAAAGCTTTTCGATGAAAAATCAAAATTCAGACTGTGGTAAGAGCTGGTCGGAATCAAATATTTCTGAGAAACCGAAATAGGTCCGATTTCCAGTAGAAAGCTTTCCGGCGGCTTGTAGGAATTTTTAGGAGAGGAATTGCGAATATAGACCGATGGGAGCAGGTGTTTTTCGTTGGGCTCAAGCAAAAAGAAGGCGCCGCTGATATTGTTGCTTTGCAGCAAATGAATCAAGTAGTCGGCTCCGACCGTGGCGATTTCATTGTAAACGACAAGATCAGAAAGCCGATTGTTGGCGTAAGCGGTCGCTATTTTTTGCAGAGAAAGATTAAACAGGCGAGTATCCTCGGCAGTCGTTTTGACGAGCTGGCCAAGGTCTGTATTCAATGTCTGCTGACGGCTGGCGGTGGTATTGTTGAACAGGCGAAACGACTCGGCATCCAATAGATAAAAGGTTCGGGAAAAAGACAAAGACATAGCCATAGCAATATTTTGCAGGATCACCAATAAAGTCATCAATAAAATGATTTGTGTCCGAAGCGAGATGGAGCGTTTCATAAAATTTCCTTTCCCTATATGTTCTGCGTATTACTTGCAGAGCAAGAAATACACACCTATGCTTCCAAGGAAGATAGGCCTATAGTAGGTCATTGAGCCATAACTTTTTGATAATTAATATTATTGTTGGAAAGATGCTTTTCCAAATTTTTCACCCAGTCGTTGAAGCGCTGCTCCAAATTCAAGGAAGCCTTTATTTTTTTGTGAGAAAAGCCTTGTACTTTTAAAGTTTCGGCAGCTTTTTTGGCGGCTTCGGCGGCATCGAACAGGGTGGACTGCAAAATCGTTCGCACGGTATAGCTTCCGGTAAACGGTTTGACAGCGTAGGTATGGCGGTTTGCGATCTGATCGAAGGCAATACTGTATACAAGAGATAAATTTTTCTGATTAGCGTCGCCTTGACGAAGCTGCTCCAGCGTGTCGGCAAATTCCTGACTTTCAAAGGTATCCCGTTTGACCGGAAGATAGCCGCTGTTCATGGCGAAATTGATGTTCTGCTTTTTGTCGGTAAACCATTTTAAGAAAAGTGAAGCGGCTCTTTGCTTTTCCTCGGTTGATTTGGAAATGCACATGCCGGCTCCCTGTTGAAACGAGATTTGCGAACCTCCGCTAAAATAAGGATAGGGCAAAGCCAAAAGCTCAATGCTTTCCTGCGCTGCATTTTTTTCGACCCATGTGGGAAAATAAGAGGCGCTGGAGGTTGAACCGGAGTAGGCGATAATTTCTCCAGATTTTACATTATCCGAGCGAAATTTACCGCTGGCGTAAAAATAATTCATTGCCGTGCCGCTGACGTAAATATCGAATATTTTTCGCAGGACAGGAAGCTCCAGTAGCACATGCTGTTCCTTTCCGTCAATAATGTCCGTACCCAGCTGCTTGCTGCCGATAATGATAAAATTGGGAATCGAGTCAATGCCCGCCATCGCTTTGCCGTCGCCGACAATATTCGGTGTCTGAGCGTCCGTCCAGATATGGTATTTTTCAGAAACAGTCAGAATATCCTCCCAAGTCTTGAGGGCTTCGACAGAGGTTCCGGTGGCTTCCGAAAAGGCATTCCATGCAGTTGCGTTGACATAGAGAAGCTCGGTGCTTTTGGCAATCGGCAAAATCAGCAAACGATCCTTTTCAAAAAGACCGTCCGATAAAAAGTCGGGAATATAAGCGGCTCTTTCCTCCGCGGTGAAATAGGGAGTCAAATCGGGGATCATTCCCAGATTGTCGATTTCAATCGCTTTGTCCGGATAAGAGGAAAAAATATCCGGCATCGGATCGGAGTTAATAATACCTTTGGCAGAATCGGAGATAGCGCTTTCCAGCTCAAGAATGGTTCCCTTGGCGATACAGTCTATAATAATACCCTTCTCCGCGCCGACGGTTTGGTTGAATTCTGCTACGGCATCTTCGATTTTTTGCTGATTTCTGCCAACATAATAATGCCAGAGGGTAATCGGGACTGGTTCAAAATTTTTTAAGCTTTTAGAAGCAGGATCGGAGGTTTCGGAGGTGTCATTGGCGGCAAAGCAAGCGGTTAGAAGGAAAACGAGTGCAACAGTAAAAGAGTAAAGACGAAAGTATTTCATAGCAGCCTCCTGATGGCAATCTGTAAAAGTGTTTAATCTGTCTGTGTTGGTGTGGAGCAGGAAACAGGGCGGAGATTTAAGTAAAATTAGCTGGAAAAATTTGGTAATTCTTTTACAACCCATACAGATGTATATCGGCAGAAGTCAAAAAAAAATTAGGAAAAAAATAGGAAAATTAGCAAATAATATTATGTATGTTTTTCTTAAATTTGCCGCTAAGCAGATCGCCTTTGTGAATAGCTGACCATGCGGAAAAGGAGATGCTTTTAAGAGTCAGAGCTTGGGGAAAATTTGCGCCCTACGAGTCTATTTGCTTTCTCGTTATTAGGGATTGCGGGCAGGAAGGTTTGCGGAAGCAGGAAGCACTTTGGCAAACAGTAGAAGCGACAAAGGGAAAAATATTATCAGGGGAAAATATATTTTACTTTTTTCCAAAATTTGTGTAAAATAAAAATATCTGGACTAGACGGAGAAAAAATAGCAGCATAGTTCAGGCAGCGATTTATTTTTAGATTTCAGGAAGACGGCGGGCACGGAAATGGAAAAAAAGCAAGCATTTGTAATTGGTGCGGCGATCATTGCCGTCATTGCATTTATTTTTTGGATAGGGTCAGAGGATTATTGGGGACAGGGAACGAAATTTGCTTTTTGGGGTGGAGGGGTTTCGCAGAAGCCGGAAATATTATTTTTTGAGGAAACGCCTAAGGAAGTGCTGATTGCCGCCAAAAAAAGCTTTCCCGATTATAAGATTTTACGGGAAAAGGAAAGACATTTGGCGCGTTTTTTAGAGGACATCGAGGTAGTGCTGGCATATGACGTTCAGGCGCTGCCTTTGCTTAGGGATGACCCGAAGCTGCGGTTTTATCCGCTGTATCGGGAAGCGGTAGTGCTGACGGCGAACAAGCAGCAGGTAGAGGAGGAACTTTCGGGCTGGCAGGATTTGAGTGTGTTAGGCCATTCGATCAGCATGCCGGAGAGAGAGCCGAATCAGTATTATGTTTGGGCGGCCATTTCCTATGGCTTGACAGGAGGCTTTCAGCGGGAAGCCGTACAAGAATATCTGGTTGATATTTATCAGCAGGAACGTCTTTTCTGGGAAAATAGAGTGGCGCCGATACAGATTGCCTTTTATTCGGATTATATTTATTCGGAAAAATCAAGGAAGCAGATGCGGCTGATTTTTCCCCGCGAGGGAACGCTTTCTTTTCAGGTGGGTCTACTTTCCCGGCGGATCTTGTCTGAAGAAAAAATTGCTGCCATCAGAGAGGTATATCAGACCCTGCGCTTTTTATCGCCGACTCCGGAAGCAGATTCGCCGGCAGAGCAGGCAAGGGTGACAGCGGCCAGTTCCCATTTAGAGGAATTTTCTGTCTTTGGTGAAATCTTTACCAGAGTGACCCGCAATGTCAGACAGCATCGCCGGTATGCGCCGATCAACGGCTGGGAGCATCATACGGCCGCGTTGATTCTGATTGTTCTGGTAGTTCTTTGGATTGGCCGGGTGAATCGAACGGTTATCCATCCGGGAGTGCAGAAAGGCTTGATCTTAAATGGACTGCTGATTATCGGCTGGATCAGCGTCGGCGTATTTAAATACTCTTTTTATGGCAGCGCGGTCTATATACGGGCGCTGTGGTATTCTTATTATCTTTTTATCCTGCTGCTTTCGCCGACCGGACTTTATATTGCCGTCAATATCAATGAGTATGACAAGAGCGTTTTCCCGATTGGACTGAAAATAGCTGGTATCATATCAGGCATGATTTTGCTGCTAGTACTGACCAATGACCTTCACCAGCAGTTTTTTCACTTTCTGGTGTCTGACCGGAGCTTGTGGCATAAGCACTACAGCTATAACTGGGGCTTTTATTTGCTGACGGCATGGATTGTTATAACGCAGGCCGGTGCATGGATGTATCTGCTTAGAAAAAGCTGGGATTCGCCTAAACGGAAAATGGCGGTGCTGCCGATTCTGGTTTTGATATTGGGCATTACCTACAGTACGCTCTATAATTTGCAGGTTCCCTTTTTTCGGGAAATTTCTTTGGCGCTAGGCATGAGCGCCGTTGCTTTGATGTTTTGGATGGCGAGTTTGGAAAGCGGCCTGATTCCTTCCAATCGCGGATATCATGAATTGTTTGAAAACAGTCAGCTGGATATGAGAATCTTTGATTTGGAGGGCAAGCTTCGCTTTCGGTCGCTGGGCGCGCTCACATCAAAGCAAAATGAGCCAGAAACCTTGACGGAAATGGAAAAGAAGAGCTTTATTACTGAGGAGGACAGCCTGATTTGGTCAACTGGTATCAATGGCGGCAGGATCGTGGCCAAGGAAAACATTCAAGAGCTGAGTAGCTTAAAGAGAGAGTTGGAGAGCCTGACCCGAAAGCTGGAGGAGGAAAATCTGATCTTATCCCGAAAGGAGCAGGTGGAAAGTCAACTGATATTTTTAAAAGAGCAAAACGAGCTGACAGAAGAGGTAAATCAGTTGGTAGAGGACAAGATTCGTCAAATGAAGGAGCTGCTTCGGGAATTAAAGCAGCACTCGGAATGCCGGGAGGAAGGGCTGGTTCGGTTGCAAAGGCTGGCGCTGTACTGCAAAAGAAGATGCGAGATGCTGATCAAATCCAAGCAGCAGGAGCTTTGTTTGCCCTCGGATATCAGCCGCTTGATTGATGAAATCAATCGGACTTCCTCGTCGGGCTATCAGTTTTTTTACGGGCTGGATAGAGGAATTCCCTTTCCACAGGCGGCGATGGTATATGAAATTTGCCATTTATTTTATGAAACGGCTTTTGAACAGGGAATTGCTACAATGACGGCGCGGCTGTTGAAGGAGAAGGAGAAGCTCTGTCTTTATTTTCTGATCGAAGGAGATAGGGAGAGTGTATGGAGCCGGCTTAGGGAAGGCCTGTCGCCGGAAGTGGTACTAAGCTATAAAGAGCTGGGCGACGCATTTTCGGTTTTGCTTTCTGTCGGCGAAGGAGCAGGCTATGGTAGGAATCTATAGATATTTCAATCAGAATGCGGTATTGTTTTTATTACTGTTTTCAATGCTGGCGGTGATTTTGCAGACTTTTTATATTTCCGGTATATTGGGCAGAAAGCTGCGCAAGAGCTTTGAAGCGTTGATATTGATTTATTTGGGAGCGCTTTCGATTTTGATTCGGCATATCAATATGGAATTGTCCCGCTCGGTGCTGGTACTGGATGGAAAGGAGTATGTGTTTTTTTTGCTGGCGATTCTTATTTTCGGAGCTGGTATTTACACCTATGTCCGGACTAAGCGCTGGAATGTGATTTTGGGTATGGTTCTGACAATTTTAAATATGCCCGCGATGCAAAGGCTGGTAGGAAGCTATTATGCGTTTTTCTTTGTGGTTACGCTGGTGCTTTTAACCACAAGAGCGGGAATCAGCTATTATATCGAGCTGAAAAGGCAAAAAACCAGTATTACCGAATACTCCATCAAGGAGGCTTTGGATGCGCAGCACAGCGGAATCTTGTTTGCCGAAAAAAACGGCAATATTCTGTTGATCAACAAAAAAATGCTTTCCCTTATGAGTGAGCTAAGCGGCGGCTATATTCGTAATTCGGAAAAATTCTGGGAGGGGCTGGCAGATTTTTCTGAGCCCATTTATCAGGGAGCGGAGAGGGAGAATATTCTGGTGGAAACGCGAACACAGGGAGTTTGGCAGTTTGCAAGAAGAAAATGTGTGCCTGGCCGGTGGGCGATATATCAGATTATCGCGACCGATGTAACGGAGCAGGAAAACATCAACCGTCAGCTTAGGGAATATCAGGAAAGGCTCGAGGCGCAGAAAAGTCAACTGGAACAGGCGCTGGGAAATTTGGAGGAGCTGAAAAAGCAGGAAGCTCTAGGAAGAATGTGGAATCATGTTCATGATGTTTTGGGGCAGCGGATTTCGATTTTGCAAAGGGAGCTGGGCAACAAGGAAGCGGTCAATTTCGAGCTGCTGGAGAATCAGATTGAGCACCTACTGACTGATTTGAACTTTGTGGAGGAGGAAGACCCGTTTCGCATGTATCAGGATATTGTCGATTCCTTTCTGCCCTTGGGGATTCGTCTGCACACGCAGGGGAGGCTGCCAGAGGACAAGCTATTGGCAAGAAAGCTGGTTGAGATTATCAGAGAGGCAGTTACCAATGCGGTTCGGCATGGTAGAGCGGAAAATATTTATATTCAAATTGAGGATGAGGAAAGCCTTCATCTAATGATTGAGAACGATGGCGATGTGCCGATGAAGGAAATTCAATGGGGAGGAGGCTTGCGTTCAATTCGGCAAAAGGTAGAGGAAGCCGCCGGCAAGCTTGAGGTTCAGGCCGAGCCGCAGTTTAAGCTTTATGCAGAATTTCCAACGAATGTAAAAAAGGATAGGCTTCATTGAGAAAAGCCTTAAAGCAATGTAGAGGCATTAAAATTCAATGGAAAAAGGACTGACAAAAGGAGAGGCTTAGCTGAGGGAAAGCCTTAAAGCAGGATAAATGGTAAGACTCAATCAAGAAAAAGCTGATAAAAAGAGAGATTTGTTTCAGGAAAAGCCTTAGAGCAATGCAGGTACTAAAATTTGACAAAAAAACTGACCAAAAAGGAAGGAATTCATGATTAAGCTATTGTTTGTGGATGATCAAGCCGTGACTTTGCGTTTTTTGGAAAATTGCTTTGGAGATCCCGAAAAATATGAGATCGTTGGCAGTCTGATACAAGCGCAGATCGCCGATCTTTGGTGTGAGAAAAAAAATCCGGACGTGGTTTTTCTGGATATTCAGACCAAAGAAAAGGAAACGAATGGGCTGGAAATGGCAAAGAAAATTCGGGAGAAATTTCCGGAGATCAAGATTTTGATGATGACGGGCTTTGATGAGATTTCTTATATTCCCAGAGCCAGGGAGATCGGCGTGGATGCCTTTTTGCTGAAAAGCTATTCGGAGGAGCGATTTGTGCATATTTTGGAGGAGGTCGTTTTTCAGGGGAAAACTGTATTTCCGGAGGAGGATCACCAGATTCCGGTAGAGGAAGGGCAGACGCCGCTGACAGACCGAGAAATTGAAGTGCTACGGCTGATTTGCCAAGATAATTCCAACCGGGAAATTGCCGATGCCCTATGTATTACAGAGAGCACCGTTAAGCGTCATGTGGAAAGTCTGCTGCGCAAAACTGGCAAGAGCGGGAGAGCCGGCTTGGTTGCGTATGCGATTGCCGGAGGCTGGATTAATCCCAATATATAATTAGCTGAGTCCAGCCGGGATTTGAGAAAGACGGTCAGCAGTTATTAAGATGTGCCGGAGCCTTGACAGAGCTGGTGCCGAAGGAAGAAGGGGACAATGGAGCTTTGCATAGGCAAGAGCCAGAGTCCAGCCGAGGTTTGAGAAAGACGGTCAGTAGTTATTAAGATATGCCGGAGTACTAGCAAGGCCGGCAGCCATAGAAGGAGGAAATCATGCAGTTTATTTGTTATGCAAAATGCAGCACTTGTAAAAAAGCAAGGAAATGGTTAGAGGAGCAGGGGCTTGCTTTTCAGGAGAGAGAAATCAAAACGGAAAAGCCCACATATGAGGAATTAAAGCAATGGCTGAATATGAGCGGACTGCCAGTCAAAAGATTTTTTAACACCAGCGGACTTTTATATCAGTCGATGAATTTAAAGGAAAAGCTGGCACAGCTAAGCGAGGACGAGCAGCTCAGGCTTTTGGCAAGCGATGGAATGCTGGTCAAACGGCCGCTTTTGGTTGCTGAGGATAAGGTGCTGGTCGGCTTTAAGGAAGCAGAATGGAGCGAAAAGCTGGGGCTGACAGGCGGAGAAAAAAATGATGACAGGAAATAGACGCCTGATGAAGGCAGGAGCGGGGGCAGTCGTGCTGCTGGTTTTGCTTTGGCTGTCGGCACAGGGCTTTTTCCTGCTCAATACACAGCGGGCGGATAGGCTTCAAAAATATGAACGGCAATTTTTTGATTTATTTGATACTGTGACGCAAATCAGCGGTTATGCGGAGAAGGAAAAGGAATTTGAGGAAAAGGCAGCATTTATCCGCCAAAGATTGGAGTATTATGCTGCTTTATACGATATTTATCAAGAATATGACGGAATCGTCAATTTAAAAACGATCAATCAGGCAGCGGGAAGAGAGCCTTTGACGGTGAAGCCAGAAATTATTGATCTTCTGCGCTTCGGGCAGGAAGCTTACCGGCAGAGCGGCGGAGAGGTCAATCTTGCCTTTGGCAGTGTGCTGCGCCTTTGGCATCGCTATCGGCAGGAGGCCATAGAAAAACCAGAGCAGGCAAGGCTGCCGGAAATGACGGAGCTTAGAGAGGCGGCAAGGCACACGAGCATAGACGATATTCTCTTGGAGGAAAAACAGGGAACGGTTTTTCTTAGGGACGAACAGATGAGTCTGGATGTGGGAGCGGTAGCCAAGGGCTATGCGGTCGAGCGGGTAGCGCAGGAGCTGGAAGCGGCGGGCATATCCGGCTTTTTGTTGAATGCCGGCGGTAATGTGCGAGCGATTGGAGCGAAGCCAGATGGCAGCCCTTGGCGCATCGGCATTCAAAATCCGGATATGCAAAGCGAGATCCCCTATATTGAGGAGGTTTGGCTGACGGAGGAGAGCCTAGTTACTAGCGGAAGCTATCAGCGTTTTTACATGGTGGAGGGCAAAGCTTATCACCATATTATTGATAAGGACAGCCTGATGCCGTCCGAGCATTTTTTATCGGTATCGGTGGTTACTAAGGATTCTGGTAAAGCGGATGCCTATTCCACTGCTGCCTTTAATATGCCGCCGGAGGAAAGCCGGCGCTTTATTGAAGCCTTGCCCGAAGTAGAGGCGATGTGGGTATTGAAAAGCGGAGAAATCCTTTATTCTTCCGGCTTTATGAAATATACTCCGCCGACGGAGGAGAAATAAAGGGGCTGTTGCAAAACGATAAAAAAATCGTTTTCGCAACAGCCCCATCTCGTTAATAATTCTTCTTCAAATAATTTAATGCTTTAATGTCTATGTTAATAAAATTCTTATAATGGCAATAACTGTTAAGTGCAGGGGATAGAAAATATAGAACAGCCACTTGGAAAAATTAGCATTGTTTCCTCTTTTTCCGTTATAAGTATAGAGTAACAAAGCTGGAATTATATATCCTAATTCACCATAATTGTCTTGAATAAGACTCAAATCGAAATTATTCTCATAAATTAAGCTCCAAAAGGGTTCAGTTACAAAATGCAATACCCCGAAGTTCAATGAGGCTACAATAATATAACCGAATATCTGATTTTTCCTATTTCCATAATAATAATCAAAAATCAAAATTATTAAGACTCCTGAAGTTCCATAGTCCATCGGTGTGCTTGCAATCAGCAAAAGAATTATAGCAAGCACCTTTAGAAATATATTTTTGATATTTCTTCTTGCATAAACGGCTAAAACGCCGATTAATATCGTAAACAACACATTTAACCTTAGAGCATTAAAACTACTTCTAAAAGCAAAAATATACGGAAGATAGCTAATTAAAGCAAAGGCAAGAAGTCTAAGCATATATTTTCTTAGATTTTTTGTCTTATGGTAGCCTTCTACTGCCGCAAAAAACATAATAGGTCCGGTAATTCTTCCTACCATATACATTATATTTGCCAAGAGTACCGGTTCTTCCACAAAGGCATTACCTATATGGTCTATCAGCATAGCAATAATAGCTATATACTTTAATCCGTCTATGGATAATCCGTTTTTTAATATTTTTCCTATATAAGAATTATCACTGCTATTTATATTGCTCCTTTTGTTATCTGAACTCATATATTACCTCACAAATTCAATTTATCTCTGTATATTTATTAAAAACTTAGGTGAATAATTTTTGTTCTGCTTAACTTATCCGCAAAATACATATATATTCTTGTTATCAACTTTAGTCTCTTACAACTTTTTAATGCTTCAGCAAAAAATCCCGTAACTTCTATTAAACCTATATTCGTACAATCTGCAAGCTCTTTGGGGTTGCCTACACTGAAATACATTTGTGCATCAGTATTTTCTGTTTGCTTTACATATTTATTAGCAAGTTCTAATCCTTTAGAATTTGCTGCATCAAATAGCAGTTCTTCTTTAGGAATTAACAACTGCAAAACCAAAGGGTGCAATTGCTCTGCCATGTTATTACCCAATATGATTCGGGCGTTTTCTTTATCCTCTATGCTTTTTTCAACCAGCCAAAGAGAAAACGCAATGCTTCTCTGTGAGAATTCATCCCTTCATATGGTTTATCATCACATAATAGATGAAATTCAACCGTGCCTATAAAATGATACTCACTATCCGAATCATATTGTTTTATATATTCATAGAAAGCGTCATTATCTATTTTTTGCATAGTACATACCTGTAAACTGGAATCTATCAGTCAAAAAATTCATTTAGTTCATCACTCAATTGTTTAGGATTATCCTTATTTACTTCATGACCCGCATTTTGAATTAATTTTAATGTTGATGTGTTTAATAATTTTTTTAATTTTTTTGAAGCCTTCGCATTTGCTATATCTTTTTCTCCACAAACAATAAGTACTGGACAAGTTATTTTTTCTAAATCATTTTCAAAATTTAAATCCATCATTGAATTAGTGAGTGAAATAACATCTTTCTTTGATATTCCAATTTTACCAAAACACTTTTCAGGCATTAATTTAAAAATAATATTTTGGAGTTTCATCAATTTTTTAGGGATACTATATTGAGTTCCTATAAGAACTAATGAATGTACCTTATTCGGATTGTCAATAGCATAATTCAAGGCAAGCGTTCCACCTAAAGACAGTCCACATATGTCTAAAGGCTCAGTATATTTATTGCAGTATTTCGAAAATGTCCTATATAAATTATTATAATTTAATTCTCCTTTGTATAAATCAAATAAATCAGGACACTCAATATTTGCTGCTATATCTAAACCATCAATAGTTTCTTTCCAATTAGATGAATTCTGTCCTAATCCATGTACCAATATATAACTCAAATAAGTCCCCTCCTACAAATTCTAATTTGTTTCACTAAATATTAATTTTATTATACCATATTTAAGTCATTTTTTCTATATCAGCTTTCTGTGGTACTTGACAGTTGCCTATAAAATTAAAATACCTTAATTCCCAAAGTAAGTTCTAGGTTTAAGGTTGGACTGAAACTTAGGTTGAGAAATGGTATATACTAGAAGTAAGGATGAGAAATATTCATAGAAAGGACTTTTTTCATGCTAGGACGACTCCTTCCTTCCAAATCGGCAAAGGATGTTGCTGCTCAATTCCTTCTCTTGCGCGCTTTATTCGCAAACCATGGCTTCTCTTTTTCTGACCTGTTTCCTGTTATTTTGACCGACAACGGGGGCGAGTTCTCCGATATTTTCTCCATTGAAAACGACCTTCATGGCAAGAAAGAACCCCATTTGTTTTTTTGTAACCTTATGCAGTCCGCCCAAAAACCTAGAGTCGAAAAAAAATCATATCTTATTTCGTGATATTTGTCCAAAAGGGTCTTCTTTTGATGACTTTAAAGAAGATGTGAATCTTATCTTCTCCCATATCAACTTCGTTCTTCGAAAGTCGTTAAACGGAAAGTCGACTTATGATATTTTTTCCTTTACTTTTGGACAAAAAATAACTTCTTTGCTCGGCATTTCAAAAATCTCCTGCAAAGAAGTTATTCAGTCCCCACTCCTCTTAAGGAGAACCGAACTATAGTATACTATAATTCGGGGACTTTTGTATCCTTTTTTTGAAAGGAGAAACCTGTATTTTTAATCACCGGATTTTATAGAAATATTTCTCATTTCATTGCTTAATAATAAATTTAATTCTGTTTTATTCAATAGTTGATTTTTTTATTGTATTCACTGGAATGAGCATAGGAATATTCCCT
>JBGZBY010000015.1:0-2883 GCA_041844915.1 Eubacteriales bacterium | reverse complement strand
CTACGCCGTTTTTTGTCTTTATTACCTGCGATGGGAGCGAGGAATGAACGACGGATATAGGCGCCAATCATATTGATGATTTCTCTGGCAGTAAAATCGTTGCTGGTTTGGAATGTTCCCCGCCTCCGACCTTTTTGCGGTATCTGATTCTCTAGCTTTTTTGGAAAATCATTTTTGGTATAGCCTAGGGAAGTATTTTTTATCTAAACGATAAATATAGTAAAGTAGTAAGGTTCCTGCCAATCCCGTAGCTATAATAGCGATAAAGGCTAGGGAATAAGAATAATTATCAATGATTCGACCAATCAGCAGGCGGCTAAGAACATTGCCCAGGCCATAGCCGATACCGACGATTGCCGACAGCCGTCCGCGGTGGGAGCTGGGAACGCGTCGGCTGATGTAAGGAGATATGCCAATGGTATTGATAATTTCTCCGGCAGTAAAAATGAAAATCATAATAAAAAAGACAAAATAAGGCGGACGCGGAATAATGAAAGCAAAGCTGAGCGAGTACAGCGCCACACCCAGCATAGCCTTCAGCAATCCGGCAGTATGTCGGAGCAGCCAAGTAAAAAGTGGCGTAAACAGGATTACGACAAAGGCGTTAAACGAGGATAAAAAGCCATAGTACGCCGGTCCGCTTTCCCCAAAGACATGACTGGTATAAAGCGGCAGGGAAAATCCCCACTGATTGTAAACAAAGGCTGACAGAGTAACAGAAAACAGCATGAAAAAGAGCGGCGGCCGCATTTTCAGAAGCTGTAGGGTGGTGGTGCTTTTGGGAATATCGTTTTCGTATTCGTTGATTTCATCGGTCTGTAGGCTCTCTCTTTGAATGGGATGAACGAACAGCAGGATGAGGACAGTGGAGCTGATGGTAGTCAGACCGTCGAAAATAAAGGCGATCGGCAAATGGTTGTTGAATAATAGGCCGCCGACAGCCGCGCCGAACATGTAGCCGAGATTGTGTCCGAGATAGCTGAGAGAATAGACCTTTTCTCTTTCGGCGGACTTGGTGGAATCGGCGATCAGAGCGTCATAAGCGGGTCCTTCCATGCTGGCAAAGAGTCCGGCAAGTCCAAACAGCGCCAGCATCAGCATGCCGGGGCGAATGAATGCGCAGGTAATAAAAAAGACGGTACTGATAATATCAAAGCTGATGATGATTTTTTTACGGTCAAAGTGATCGGCAATTTTTCCTCCGACAATGCCGCCGATCAGATAAAATATGGAGATGGCGGTGGTGGCATAGGCGCTTTCCAGCGCGGACAGGCCGATTTTTTCGCTTAAAATCAAGGTCATGAGCGGCCAGATGAATGCTCCCATATTGGTAATCATTTTGCCCAGAAAAAGCACATAGGCGGAGCGCGAAAGACCGCGGTATTGAAGAAAAGATGATGTAATATAATGCATAATATACCCCCTTTTTATTTCTGATTACTATATCAGCTTTTGGCAAACTTTGCAAGAAAAATAAGACGATTGCAGATGGAGGGGGAAAATTGCAATAGTAAATGTCGTGCGCGAATAAGGCTGTCGTAAATTGTGAAAGGATTTGCGGTCGAGCCTAGCACATGCTTTGTGAACACAGGTTTATCTCTGTCTTAAGGCATGTGCGAGGGTTTGTCTCGGCGACTGATTCGTCAACATCGAGAGGCAGAAAATGCCGTAGGCATTTGCGTTCGACTGTGAAGAGAAAGAGGAATTGAAAGAACGATGAGAAAGGGGCAAACCGTAAAGAGAAAGAGCGATTAAAAGAAAGACGAAAAAAGACGAACCGGAATTTATAGGGAAGTGCCTCGCAGTATTGTCATACATCCCAACTTTGTCATCCCTTATGGAAGGCGCGTCGAAACTTGCTCCCTGCGGTCGTTTCGGACAACGGGCGGCCTTCCAAAAGGGATGATAGGATTCGGGGAGCAGACAGTGCTGTGATGGCAATTTTATATGAATTTTTATTTGAAATACTGACACTTTATTTTACAACTTTCTCCGGAAGAAAATCTGGAATAAATACCGGTTTTGTGATATACTAATAAATAGAAGAAATTAATATACGAGCTTGAAGAAGTGAAAGGAGATTATGATGTTATCAGAAAGAATTGCAAAATTATTAAATGAGCAGATCAATAAAGAGCTTTATTCAGCGTATCTTTATTTGGATATGTCTAATTTTTATACCGACAAGAATCTTAAGGGCTTTGCCAACTGGTATTATGTGCAGGCACAGGAGGAAATGGCGCATGCGATGCTCTTTCGCGCGTATTTGCTGAGAGAGGGCTACTCGGTTGAGCTGGAGGCGGTTGCAAAGCCGAACGTAGTGTTTGCCGACCTGATGGATCCTTTAAAGGAAGCCTATAAGCATGAGGTTTATGTGACAGGCACAATCCATAATATTTATGCGGCGGCTACAGAAGAGAAGGACTATCGAACCATTCATTTCGTGGATTGGTTTGTAAGCGAGCAGGCCGAGGAGGAGGACAATGCCAACGACCTGATCCAAAAATATGAAATGTTCGGGCAGGACAAGAAGGCCTTGTATCTGCTGGACGCAGAGCTGGCGACCAGAACCTACACGGCGCCGAGCCTGACCATTTAGCTGCTTTTGGGATTTGCGCTTTGGTTTGCTCCGGAGCGGCTGGCGATGCCGATTCGGGCATCGCTCGGGGCGGATTTATCTGAGGGCGCCTGTTGGCTTGACGGGTTATGATATTAAAAAAGAAGTGGCGGGCTGTTATGCCCGCCATTCCTCAATTTTTGCCGGGCAGAGGGGAGCAGGAAAGTCTGTCAGGAAGTGGAAGGAGCGGCTGGTGATTTGGCCGGGATGTGAAAATGGATAAGCATAAAACCAATGCAATGAGAATATTAGATAAGCAGGCGATT
>JBGZBY010000014.1:0-46043 GCA_041844915.1 Eubacteriales bacterium | reverse complement strand
CTCGGAAAAATTAAGAGGTAATTTGCCGCTTCCGCTCGGGATAACTTCCTGTTTTTTATTGTTTTTATATTAACTTTTATATCTCTCTCAAATTCTATCATTTTTTGATTGATTTTGGCAAATTATGTATAAATTTTATACAACTCCTTTCTTTATACATCATTTTTTCTTTTAGATTTTATCAAAATTATATTAAAAATTCCCGTTTCAGTCTATTTTTCCCAAAAACACAAAAGATTTTGTATGTATAATTATTTGTTTTTATTGTTGATCGATTCAAAAAAATGCGTTATACTCATTTTGTCTCAAATATGAGACGAATAAATCCGGATTTTTTCAACAAAATAAAAATGATATTTTCTAAAAACACTCGAGAAACAACTTGGGAAAAGATCATTTTATCTTATCACCAAAGCGTTTGCTCGAGTGATAAAAGAATGAAAGGAGTGTTTAGAAAATGAATTGGAAATTTAAAAATATAGCAATATTCCTTGTACTTACTCTTATTTTCAGTTTAAGTCAAGAAATGTTTTCCATAAAAGCAACTACTCAAAATACTGTTTCGTTGCCCGATAAATATCAAATTCTAGAAGAAGGCTTTGGAAAAACCTATCATACCTACAGCGGGAACCAGCTTCTCTATTCTACTTTAGCCAATCGGTGGAAAATAAAAAAAGAAGGAGAATCGGTAATTCTAAGGGCATATTCTTTAGACATGGAAGATGCAAATAAAAATGCCCTATATCAGCCACAGCTTTTAGAAAATACAAAAGAATTTTTTCAAGAAGAAGCCCACAAAGACAGCATTATCCAATTGATAAAGTATTCCGAAGAGAAACTAAAGCAATTGGAAAAAATAGAAGAAAAGCAAGCATGGGCAGGAGCGACTCAACTTGTTATATGGTCTATGCTCTATGGCGAAGGCGCACTTGGTTTAGAAAATTTCAGCTATGAGGAAAATTGGAAATACGACTACGGCGACGTCAATCGTCTGTTTTTTCATAAATCAGTCAGCGAAGCCGATAAAAACACCCTACTACAGCGATTTGGTAAAAATCAAAAAATTCAATTAATCGGCAAATACAATCCTTATTGGTTATTGTATCCAAAAGTCTTACACCAAACCGCACCCACTCTAGAGCAGTTTATTAAAGACGGAGCCGATTTAAGCAATCAGGATGACTTAGATTTTGAGCTTCTAATTAACGGCAAGGTTCGCCTGCCCAGAATACCGGTAAGGACGGAAAAATGTTATTATTACATCAAACTAACCCTAAATTATCCACAATACTATACAGAATTGCGTCAAAAGCTTCAAGAGTTTGAAAAAACCTCCAAGCCCAAAAAGCTGACAAAGGAATTAATTTTTAAAGTAGAAAGCAAACAACTAGAAGAAAATGGCGATATAGAAATTACCGGCTCTATCCATACTGATAATTTCCGCCATATAATTCCCGTATCAGAAGCCGAGCAATTAACGCTTTCTCTTGCTTTAGAAAAAGAGGAATTAGAAGCAGAAAAGTACTATACCGTTTCCGTACAATATCAAAATTATAATGAATGGAAATTCACTATTAAAATTTCTAACGAAGCAAAAGACCTTATCTTCCACCAAGGAAATCTTTTAAAGCTCAAAGCGGCTATAACAACCTTTGCCGATAACGAAACCTCTATTATCGCTTTGGTAAATAGCGAAAATCCTGCCGCTACAAGTTTGATTTTAACTTCAGAAGCTGCCATTCCCGATATTCTATGTGGACAAAAAACAATAGAAAGCATTTGGCCATCGAAAGAAGCTCCTGACCTATCGGAGAAAGACAAGGAAACGCCAGAGAAAGACCCTAACGACAACACGGAAGAAGAAGCCATTATTAAAATAGGCCAAGCCCTATATGCCGATGGCTCGGTGAAAGAAACTGTTGCTTTAGCAGGAGTTCAATTCCGCCTCAACAAAATAAATCCGAGTGCTGCTGCATCTGAAAAAATTTTTTCAGAAAATACCAATCAAACGACATTTTACAAAGAATCTGAAAATCTAACGAAAAATAACGAGAACCAAAAAGAAGCTGCCGGCATTTATCCTATGGTAGCAGGAAAGCCAGCCATCACTCTCACAAGTTTAGAAAACGATATCCCTGAACCATGGACGGAAGAATATACAACCGACGAAAACGGCAAATTACCTCTTAATTTTTCCGAGCTGCCAAACGGAGATTATGCCCTGACCGAGATATTCATTCCTGAACAGCTCTGTCAGAAAATGGAAACAGAGGAAACATTAACTGCTGTCCTAGAAAAGGAAACCGAAATCCATAAGCTCTATTCTCGGACTATCGACCCCGGCTATCAACTGCCCGAAGAAGATGCCGCCGTAAGCTTTTTCACTGTTCAAAACGGAAAATTGACCTCCGGAAAGCTTATAATTATCAATACAAAGCAAGAGCAAATTGAAGAACGAGTAGAAATACTAGAAAAAGAAGAGCCTGCTCCCAAAGAATCTGAACCTTCTTCGGAGTATGAAACACCAGAAGAAATGCCCGAACCAATAACCCCTGAAAATTACACAAATACAGAAAACAGTTCGACTGCTATTTTAGAGCCATGGCAGCCGGAAGAAACTAATCAGGCGGAAACTTCTCAAATTGCTGACACGAAAATAGAAAATCCCTCGGAAAAGACTACTCAGGAAGCTACCGACACAATGGATGAAAAAACAGCAGAAGAAATCATTTCTGAAAGCGAATCGGAAATTAGCGAAAAAATAACAGACTCCCTTATCCCACACAGCAGTTCTGAACTGCCCCGTACCAGCGGATTGCCAGCTGTCTTTTGGCTGCTGCTTGGAGTAAGCGCTGCAATTGGCGGTATTTTCTTAAAGGGAAAATAAGTAGCTGTTTAAAGCCTTGACTGGCAATACAACAATCAGCGATAATAAATTTTTGCAGATTTCATAAATTCAACAAAAAGCTACTATATCTAAAAACTTCGTTCTCTCGTCGAGTTTTTAATATAGCAGCTTTTTCTTTTTATTTTCGTATTACTTTATATCTTAAATTTAGAAACCATATCCGCCAATTCCTGTGCCATATCCGCCAAATGCAGGCTTGCTGCCGACATCTTTGAAGCAGAAGCTGTCTGTTCCTGCAAGGAAGCGCTTACCTCCTCCGCCGAGGCTGCATTTTCTTGCGAAAGTGCCGACAGATTCTCAATAATCCCCGATAAATTATCTCTGGTTTCCTCCAGCTTTTCACCTGCCAAATTCAGCTTATCTACTGTAAGACGATTCTTATCCATTTCCGCTGAAATAACACCAAATTGCTTTTTAGTCTGATCGACCTTTTCCGACTGATTTTCCATAATCTTACCGACAACCTCCATAATTTCAACCGCTTCTGCGGTCTTGCTGGTTAGGCCGCTGACAATCTCCTTGATTTCTTCGGTAAAGGTATTGGACTGCTCTGCCAGCTTTCTGATTTCGTCGGCAACAACAGCAAAGCCCTTGCCGGCTTCTCCCACTCTGGCCGCCTCAATCGCCGCATTGAGCGCCAAAAGATTCGTCTGATCGGCAATCGATTTGATCATATCACTGGCAGACTCAATCTGAATCGCACTGGTATTGGTATTTGCAATAACTTGTTTGACTTCTTCTGATGATTGTCTAGATTTCATAGTAACAGCAATCAGTTCCTCAATAGCAATTTTACCATTTTCATTGGCTTGAAACACTTCCTTAGAAATTCCATTTAAATTATCTACAACTCGAATATTTTCATCTAATGCCCCCTGCATTACTTCCATTGCCTCGGCGCCTCTTTGCATATCTTCTGCCTGAGATACTGCGCCTTGCGAAATATCCTCAAAGGCTCTAGAAATATCGTCAACCGACCGAGAGGCCTGTTCGCTGGTAGCGCTTAGCTGCTGTGATGCCGCTGTAACGTTATTTACCACATCAGATAACTGAACCATCACATCGCGCATTGTATTTTTTACATGAATTAATGAACGAGAAATTTTTCCAATCTCATCTTTCCTCTTTGAATAAATGACAGACGGCGACTGATCGCTTAAAGTAAAATCATATTCCACCATTCCCTGAACGCAATCGCACAAACGAGAAATTGGCTTTACTATCGACGACGCAATAAAATAAATAATCACTGCAACCGCTACAACGGAAATAAATCCTAAAATCATCATAAAAATTCCCAAACCATTAGCGGTAGCCAGCACCTCTTCCGTAGGCACCGACAGAATCAGTCGCCAGTTTGTTTTACTTACTGCGGCCGAAACATAAAGATTTTGCTGATTCCTATACTTATATTCCATGGTAACGCCCTGCTGCACGAGCATCTGCTCCGTCAGTTCCCGTAGACTGCCGCCTTCCAATTCACGCAAGCTCTCGCCCACCTGATAGTTGCTGTGAACAACAATATTTCCCTGTTTGTCTATTAAAAACGCCCTGCCGCTTTCCTTTATCTTTACGCCGTTCACCAGCTTTTCAATATCCGACAGCAAAACATCCACACCCAATACACCAATCCGTTTGCTGCCCGATTTTATTTCCGTGCTTAAAGTAATTATCGCCAAATTGGAAGCAGTATCAAAATACGGATCCGATATCACGATTCCTTCCTGATCTATAGCCGCCTTATACCACGGTCTTTCCTTAGGCACATAGCCCGCTTCCGGAACCCAGCCCTCTCCGTCTAAATATCTTCCATCCTCAAACGCCAAATAAAAAGATTTTGCCGCTGTAACATTTTCTGTCAAATAGGTCAAATCCGCTACGATTTCTCGGTCGCTCGGAATTTCCCTTTCTAGGCTTTGCTTCAGAATATCCACATAGGATATCTCAGCCGAAATAATAGTTTCAATATCTGAAGCATAACGAAAGGCCTCTGTTTTCAAATATAACCGGCTTTCTTCCAGCAAGAGATTCCGCGAATAAGCATAAGATACGACTGCCAAGATCATTACGGTCAATAGAACCGGTGCACCAATAAAAATTAACATTTTCGTTTTTAAACTCATATTCTTCTCCTCTTTGATTTTGGCATCGATCTACCTCAATGGCTGTCTTATCGTTTTATCTATGCAATTCAGAAAAAGCTCCTTTTTTACTAAATTACTCTATCTAATTGCTCTATGAAGCTCCCTTTTTTATAGACCGATATCTAAAATAGCAATAAATCAACTCTCAATCTTTTTATCGGCAATCTCCGCTATTTCTTTATCTTTCTTGTCTTAGATTTTTTGAGAATTTTTTATCATTTCCTACTCCCTTTCTTTTATACCTATCCCGCTTTGGGCAATGCATCGCATAGATCCGTTTCCTGAGGCGGCTCAAATGACTTGATTTTTTCGCCCGATTGACTTATAATTTAGAAAATTAGTCAATCTGCTCGGCCTTGATCTGCTTTCGCAGCAGCCAGCTAGTGCAAATTAAGAGCAATCCTGCTTTCCTTAGGGAAAGCGCCAATGGCTTGATTGCCCGATTGACCTATCATTCAGAAAATTAATCAACCCCTGCTTTGCGACCTTGAACCGCTTTCGCAGCAGCCAGCCGGCGCAATTTAAGAGCAATCCTACCTCCCTTAGGGAAAGCGCCAATGGCTTGATTGCCTGATTGACCTATCATTCAGAAAATTAATCAACCCCTGCTTTGCGACCTTGAACCGCTTTCGCAGCAGTCAGCCGGCGCAATTTAAAAGCAACCCTACCTCCCTTAGGGAAAGCGCCAGTATTTAGAAAGGACGCCCGTTATGAGTATTCACCAGCTTCACCAATACGGTTATTATAAAATCGCTGCCGCCGTGCCAGCCATTCAGGTTGGCGACGTTCGGCACAACCAAACGGAAATTCTCCGCCTAATCCACCAGGCCGCCGAAGAAAAGGTTTCTTTGCTTGCCTTTCCCGAACTCTGCCTGTCCGGTGCAACCTGCGGTGCTTTATTTCACCAAAGTCTGCTCGCCGAAGCCTGTCATCGAGCGCTGCTGGAAATCGCGGCAGAAGCCAAGGAATATTCCTTTCCCATTGTTCTCGGCAGCCCCATTCAAAATGGCGGAAGGCTATTTAACTGCGCTGTTGTTATTATCCAGGGCGAAATCGTCGGAGCAATTCCAAAGCAGCTTTTAACCGCAAAAGAAAGTCAATATTTCAGTATTTTCCCCTCTGATAATGAAGAAATTTACAATTTTTCCAACGCTTCCACCTCGTCTTATCCGATTTTTTGGGGCAATCATTTGAGCTTTTGCGCCGAAAACGACCGTCGCTTTTGCTTTGCCGTAGAAATGGGCGAAGTTGGCAGAGGCTTCTTTTGGCCGGCGGAGGTCAATCCGCTCAACAAGGTCAATATTATTGTCAATCCCGTCGCTTTGCCCGCCAAAATCGGCTTTTTAGAAAAAACCGAATTGATGCTAAAAGCGGTCTCACAAAAGAGCTCTGCCATTTATCTCCACGTCGGAAGCGGCTTTGGCGAATCAACAACACATTATGCCTTTGCCGGACAAGCTTATATCGTAGAAAACGGCAGCATTCTTAGTCAGAGCAGTCCTTATTCTTGGCAAAGTCATTTGACCATCGGACTGGTCGACCTAGATAAAATCAGCTTTTTAAAGCGAGCCGATTCCCTAGCGCTAAAGCCTTCTCCCACTGGCGCTTCCCTGCCATATCATCATGTCATCGACTATCCGGCAGCCTCACAAGCATCAGCGGACGCTTCTCTGCCGCTGCCTGACGGCAAGACAATCGAATCAGCCGCAGCAGAAGTGCCCTTACTGGCAAAGCTCCCTCGCTTTCCCTTTATTCCGGATGATGCCGAGCAGCTGGAAAGACATTGCCGTTCGATTGTTGATATTATCGTTTCCGCCTGCATTAAGCGTTTTTCTCATATACAGAGCAAATCGGCGGTAATCGGCGTTTCCGGCGGTTTGGACTCAACGCTGGCCCTTCTGCTTCTGGCAGAAAGTTATCGCCGCATGGGAAAGCCCTTATCAGAAATTATCGGCGTCCGTATGCCGGGCTTTGGCACCAGCGGCAAAACCTACGAAAATTCCTGCCGGCTGATGAAGCTGCTGTGCATCACAGAAAAGGAAGTAGACATCAAAGCCTCGGTCTTGCTGCATTTAAAGGATATCGGACATCCCGCCGAGCAGCAGGATCTGACCTATGAAAATGCGCAGGCCAGAGAACGCACGCAAATATTAATGGATATCGCCAATCAGACCGGAGGACTTGTCATCGGTACCGGCGACCTGTCCGAGCTTGCCTTGGGCTTTTGCACCTACAATGGCGACCATATGAGCATGTACTCGGTCAATGCTTCCATTCCCAAGACGCTGATCCCTTATGTAATCCGCTCCTTAGGCAGACATTATTCCGAGCCGGAGCTGCTTTCAATTCTGGAAAGCATCATCAATACGCCAATCAGCCCGGAGCTTTTGCCGCCGACCGCCAATCAACAGATTCTGCAAAAAACCGAGGAATTAATTGGCCCCTATGCCCTGCATGATTTCTTCCTATATTATATGCTGCGCTATGGATTTTCTCCGAGAAAAATTCGCGCTCTGGCGATTTACGCCTTTGCCGAAGATTTTAGCCGCCAAGATGTTGACAAATGGATCAAGGTCTTCTATCGCCGCTTCTTTTCGCAGCAGTTCAAGCGAAATTGCCTGCCGGATGGTCCGGTTTTGGGCAGCGTAACCTTATTTGCCGATTTTCAAATGCCCAGCGACGCCTGTGCGGCGCTTTGGCTGGCTGATTTGGAGGATGAGTTCCATCATGACTAAAAAGGTACAGCGTATGATCGACAGCTTTCGTTATGCTATCTCCGGTATTTTGATTGCCTTTCGGGAGGAAAGAAATTTTAAGATTCACACGGTTTTGGCTGTTTGCGCCGTTTTTCTGGGTACCGTTTTGTCTTGTAGCCCGATAGAATGGGCAATCATTCTGCTTTGCATCGGCATGGTCATGTCAGCAGAAATCTTCAATACCGCTCTGGAAAATACCATGGACTGGCTGGATCCGCAATACAACAAATATGTCAAAAGAGTCAAGGATCTGGCTGCCGGAGCTGTTTTAGTCGTTTCACTCGCCGTCGCTGCCGTCGGCCTGCTGATTTTCCTGCCAAAGCTCTGGCGTCTGGCCGCTTATATCCTGCCCCATCTCGCCAAATAAAATTTTTTTAAATACGTCAAAGCATAAAAGCTACAGTTTCAAAACTTCTTTTAGCGCTATCCTTTCTATGATATTTGGTACCGGCAGAACCTTTCCGTTATCTTTTACATATACTTCTGTATTTAAATTTAATTGCAATGACTGCAATTTTATAGTAAAGTTATTCTGATGTATTTTTTCACATAAATAAAGGATATCACAAAAGCACATGGTCTGGAATTCTCTTTACCATGTGCTTTTGCTTGTTTTTAATATTTTCTTCATTTCTTTAGGGGCTATTTTGCAACAGCCTCTTTTGTCTTATTTTGATAATTTTTTATCAATTTCTGTCGCTGCCTTCTTCCCCGCACCCATCGCCAAAATAACCGTTGCCGCTCCGGTCACCACATCGCCTCCGGCATAGATATTTTCCATGCTGGTCATGCAGCTCTCCTCGTCAATCAGAATGCAGCCGTGCCGATTGGTCGCCATATCCGGCTCGGCGCGCTTAATGATCGGATTCGGCGTCTGCCCGATGGCAATGATTACACTGTCCATTGGCAAGACCTCCTCCGACCCGGCAATTTCTACCGGACTGCGTCTGCCGCTGCTGTCCGGCTCACCCAATGCCATACGAATAATCTCCACTCCAGTCACTCGGCCATCCTCGCCCAAGATGCGCACCGGATTGGCCAGCAGGCAAAATTCAATCCCTTCCTCCTTGGCATGGTGGATTTCCTCCGCTCTAGCGGGAAGCTCCTCCTCCGAGCGCCTGTATATAATAGACACCTGTCCGGCTCCCAATCTCTTTGCCGTTCTGGCCGCGTCCATCGCTACATTGCCGCCGCCGACAACTGCGACCTTATCACCGGTCTTGATCGGCGTTCCAATGGCATTTTTCTTGTACGCCTTCATCAGATTGACTCTAGTCAAAAACTCATTCGCCGAATACACTCCGTTTAAGGCTTCGCCGGAGATTTCCATAAAGCGGGGAAGTCCGGCGCCGCTGCCGATAAAAATCGCCTGATAGCCTTCCTCAAAAAGATCTTCAAACAAAAGCGACTGCCCGACAATTACATTTTTATGCACATTTACTTCCATTTCAAGAATCTGATCAATCTCATACCTGACCAGCTGCTTAGGCAAACGAAATTCCGGAATGCCGTATACCAATACTCCGCCCAGCTCATGCAGCGCTTCAAATATCGTTACCTCATAGCCTCTTTGCGCCAATTCATTGGCGCAGGTGATTCCTGCCGGACCGGAGCCGACTACAGCTACCTTAATCCCATTTTTTGTCACCGCCTGCCTCGGACTCAAAGCATTTTCCCTTACATAATCCGCCACAAAGCGCTCCAATCGCCCGATCGCCACCGGCTCACCGTTTTTGCCCCGCACACAAAACTGTTCGCATTGCGTTTCCTGCGGACATACTCGGCCAGTGATTCCGGGCAGGCGATTCTGCGAAGCAATGATCTCATACGCCCGCAGCACCTCTCCCGCCACTAAAGCCTCAATAAATTCGGGAATCGGCACATTGACCGGACAGCCCGCTACACAAGGTCTGTGCTTGCAATTTAAGCAGCGCTCCGCTTCCTCCTTGGCCATTTCTAAAGTATAGCCCAAAGCCACTTCTTCAAAATTTTGATTTCTAATCTCCGGCGCCTGCTCCGGCATCGGCACTTTTTCTTTTGAACGATTCACCATGCTCTATCCTCCCAGTCTACACTTATGCTCTTCTTCTTTAAAAAATCCCTGTCTTTGCATAAGCTCGTCAAATTCGACCAAAAAACCGTCAAAATCCGGCCCGTCTACACAGGAAAATTTGGTTTTCCCGTCAACCCTGACCCGACAGCAGCCGCACATGCCGGTTCCGTCAATCATGATCGGATTGAGCGATACAAAGGTCCTTAAGCCCATCGGCTTAGTAATATCCACCACGGACTTCATCATAATAAGCGGCCCGATCGCAATGACCTCATCATAGCAAAGTCCCCGCTCCAGAAGCTCCTTCATCACATCCGTCACAAAGCCAGTTTTCCCCGCCGAGCCGTCATTTGTCACCAAGTACACCTGATCAGCAAATTCAGCAAATTCCTTTTCCAAAAGCAGCAGCTCCTTGCTTCTGGCTCCGATGATTACATCAACCGCTACTCCCTTCTCCTTCAAAGCCTTCAGCTGGGGATAAAGCGGCGCTGCTCCTACTCCTCCGGCAATTCCCAGCACTCTTTCCTTGGCATGCAAAACCGCAGGCTGCCCCATCGGGCCCGCCACCTCCTTAATAAAATCATTCTCGCCAAGCAATGCCAGTTCCTGCGTAGAGCGCCCTACCACCTGATAGATCAAGGTAACGCTGCCACGCTCCCGATCGGCGTCAACAATCGTCAGCGGCACGCGCTCTCCCTCTTCCTTGGGAATAACGATCACAAACTGCCCCGGCTTACAACGCTTCGCTACAAAGGGAGCTTCTACCACAATCTGCTCTACTAATTCACTTTTCTTTTGCTTTTCTATAATCCTGTACATATCTATCTCCTTCGTATCCTTACCGCTCAAAAACTTCTGTCAAGAGGACACCTTCTCAAAAGCCTTCTGTTTATGCCTGTTGCCGCGCCTCTTTGATTTCATCTGGCAATCCCGCCCCATGCGCTTCCCATAAAATCAGCCCAGCACTCCCTTTCCAGCCTGCCGCCGTTTGCTGTTCTCGTAAGTATAACATAAGCTTTTCCAGAAGAAAAGAGTAAATTTTCTTTCTGACCGGATTTCCAAAATGATTTTTTACTCTCTTTATTCTCCCCTCCATTTTCTCTTAAAAAGCCCAAAAGCTTTATATAATTTTTTCAATACAAATAAAAATATTCCCCTAAAATCCCAAATCAAAAGGATATATCTAAGGCAAATCTATCTTTTTTTATAAAAACAAAATTTATTATGTATATTTTGTATATTGATATTGACTTTTTCTAGAAATGAAAAAATATTTTGTCATTGAGGTTGCTATTATGTACAAGGAATTAGGGAACTATTAACTCTTAAGCCTCAAATAAGCTGCCTGATTTAAGCTCTTTTCAACCAAAAAACGGCACGGAGCTTAAATGCGCAGCTTCTATAGACATAAGCTAGCCAAGTATCCTTCTCTGCAAGCATACTTGGCCAGCCTTTCTTCGTATGCTCCAAGCAATATAACCAATGCTATCCCCCCGAAGGAAGGGCTTACCGAAAAATCTGTCTGGCAGCCTTCTCTGCAAGAATGCTCGGCCAGCCTTTCTTCGGTATGCTCCAAGCAATATAACCAATGCTATCTCTCTGAAAGGAAGTCTTATATGAAAACTTATCTAGGCATTGATATCGGCGGCTCTAAACTATTAATCGGCCTTTTGGAAGAAACCGGCAATCTATTGGAAAAGCAGCATATTCCTCTCCCGCATCCCATTACGGAAGCGGTTCTTTTACAAAAAATCGAAGATGCTGCCCTATCCTTATTCAAAAAATATCCCCTGCCTTTGGCCGGCGGCATCGCCATCCCCGGCTTGGCAAACGCTGCCGAGGGTATCTGGCAATACGCGCCCTTTTCCAAGATTCAAAGCTTTCCGATTGCGGCCATCCTTCAGCGCAAGCTTCATATTCCTTTCTATATCGAAAATGACGCCAATATCTGCGCCATTGGAGAGCAAGAATTCGGAGCCGCCAAGACAGAGAAAAATTTTATTTGGATGACCGTCAGCAACGGGATTGGCGCCGGAATCTTTATCAATGGCCAGCTCTATATCGGCTCTTATCATAATGCCGGCGAGCTTGGGCACTGCATTATTATTCCCAACGGCCGGAAATGCTCCTGCGGAAATTCCGGCTGTCTGGAGGCATATGCCTGCGGCAGAGCAATTGCCGAACGATATCAGGAGATAAGTGGAAGGCCAAGCAGCGCAAAAGAAATTGCACAGGCCGCCCGTTCCGGCGAAAAGGCAGCGATTGATATCTTTGAGGAAACTGGTTATTATATCGGTATTTTACTGGGAACCGCCGCGAATGTTCTAAATCCATCTCTGATCATTCTGGGCGGGGGAGTGTCAAATGCTTTTTCTTTGCTGGAAAATGGAATAAAAAAAGGAATTCACCAGTATATTTATCGCGCCGCCAATCCTCGGCTTAAAATTATTCCCACTCCCTTGGGCTATGAAGCGGCACTTATCGGCGCCGCCGCTCACGCGAAAAGATCGCATTCCGTTGCCGGCTTAGCATTTCCTTCTGCCTCAGCAAGAAAATAAATACTCCGCCTGTCGTCAAAAAACGGCCTCTCCTTTTTTGCCGGAGCGACTCCGCTTGGCCTCGGCGCTTCGCTCCGCCAAGGTATCGGAGCTAAAGCTATAGATTAATATCATACTCCCCAAATATTTCTTCTATCACTAAGGTCGCCGCCCCAACCGCTCCTATATTGTCCTCAAACGGAGAGGCCAACAGAGTCAAGTGCGAAGCGTTGGTAAAAACCGCCTGCTCCTCTATCAAGGCTCGAATTGGCTTTAGAAAGTATTCCCCCGACTTGCTTAGCGCTCCTGAAAAAATAATTTCCTCCGGCGAAAGAAGATTCACCACTGTCACCAACACTTCTCCCAAAATTTTCGCATATTCTTCTATTTTATCCTGCGCTTCTCTATCTCCGGCAATTGCCAGCTCGACCAACAGCTCGACCGAAAGCCTGCGTTTTTCTTCGTTTACCATCTTTTTTAGGCGTGCAAAACCTCCCTGCTCCATTTTTTCCTTTAGCTCACTGATAATACTAAAATCCGAAATAATTGTATTCAAGCAGCCCTTCTTGCCACAGGAGCATCTCCTACTATTACCTTTGAGCGGAATATGCCCCAGCTCTCCTGCGCTGCCATTAAAGCCAAAGTAAGGAAATCCATTAATAACCGGCACCAATCTTGCACCTGTCCGAATCGATATAAAAACCGAATCCCTTATGTTTCCCCTTCGACTTAGCCATTTGTACGCCAATGCCATACAGTCAACATTATTGGCAATAAAACAGGGAATTTTAAACAGGGCTTCAAAATATTCCCGAATCCCTATATTTTTCCAATCCTTTATATAGATATAATTTAAAGCGATTCCATTGGCAATATCAATATAGCCCGGTAAGCCAAGTCCAATTCCGATTACTTTTACCCGATTGCTGCCCAAAAAGTCTAAGCACTCCGTAATCATTTTTGTCATTTTCTCTAAGATAATGCTGGTATTGGGATTATACGGAATCAGAGCCGAGGAGGAATACAAAATTTCTCCTACAAAATTTAACACAACGCAATACATTTTTTGAATATTAAATTCAATCCCGATAAAATAACCCGCTCTGGGATTCAAGTACAAATTCAAGGGCTTTCTCCCCACCTTCGACACCGAGTCCATCTGGCTGATCACAAAATTATCCGACATCAAATTGCTCACAATTTCAGATACCGTTGCAATACTGTATCCGGTTAGCTTGCTGATGTCATAACGAGAGATCCCTGAATCGGCGTAGCGAATTAAATTTAAAATTCTATTTTTTTTAAAATCATAGCGGCGCTGTATCATACTTCCCATAATTTTTTCTCCTAAGACTATACTCTGACCAGACTCTTTTCTGCATTCTTCTTAATGCTTAATATTTATTATACCATTTATTGCTAAGGCTTTCCAGCAGGAATTCACGCAAATGGTGTGATTAACAATATCCCACAAAAAAGCGAAAGAGCCTGTCCTGTGCTACCCTCCGATTGCCAAAATCAAAGGCACAAGAAGCTCTTTCGCTGTACAATGCTCTCTTAAATTTTCTCTTTCCCTGTTCCAAAAGGCAAATCTTGCCAATCCCTTTATTCTCCTCGCCGGCGACTTTTTCCGGCCGCCGAAACAAAACACCGTATCATACTCTGATTCGTATTATAGCAAAGCTGGTTGGGAATGAGAAGGGAGCGTCCTTCGCTCGAAACTTTGCATAGATTCTTCGCATTTTTTCTGCCCTTCTTCCTGCTCAAAACAAATGCACTCGGCTTTTTGTTCTAAAAGTGCAATTTTTTTCATAGCCTGTTCTTCTGATATTTCTTTATACATGTCATATAGAAATGAATTTGCAAAAAACTATTGACACTATCTTTACGCTACCAATAACACAAAAACACTGCCGCTGAATTTTTATCTTTCTGCGACAGTGTTTTCCTGATTTTAGCTTACTTATACTTAGTTATGCTTCCTTTATTCTTTCCATCAACTTTCCTCAGTATTTCAGCAAACGCCAAACAATTGCCAATACTTCTGAACGCTTCACTTTGCTTTTTGGTTGATAAGTACCATCTTCATAACCCGTCAAAACGCCTTTTTCATACAAATCTAGTATCGCTTCGTAATATCTCGGCGTGATTTCTTTATCATCTTTAAATGCAAGTGATTTTTTCATCATTTGTTCCCTAGACTTGTCAAGTTTAACAAAGTTAAAGGACAGCAACGCAATTTCCTCACGATTTAGCGGCTTCGCTAGGTCAAAATCAACCTCCTTTAACAGTCCTGCCTTTTCCGCTGCTTCTTTATATGGCACAAACCAGTCTAGCTTGTTTTCTTGTATACTAAGTTCCGCAGCTCTGACCAAAACAGTAACATATTCTTGTCCCGTAATTTCTCTCTCACCTCGGAAAGTACCATCTTCATAGCCTTTCATCAAATCTATCAATCTGATTGCACTAAGCTCTTTGGCATACCAGTTTTCTGCCTTTTCATCTTTAAAGGTACTCTTTACATTCCTCGACAATTCTTGCAAAGTCTGCTCTTGCAGTTTCTTTGCAAATTCTTTGATGGTAAGCTTGCGATCAATCCAATCTTTAATCAGCTCCTTATCCGCTTCACTGCTTACATTCTCCGTTAATTTCTGAACACGCAAAGCCTTCTCTGCTGAGGACTGTGCAATTTTTTCATCTAAAATCTTTTCTTCCGCTGCTGCCGAATTCTGATTTTCCGCCGGTACATAAGGATTCAATCCCACCGGTGGAACAGGGTTCGGGTTCGGTTCTGGATTCGGATTCGGTTCCGGATTTGGATTCGGTTCCGGGTTTGGATTCGGTTCCGGATTCGGGTTCGGTTCTGGATTTGGATTCGGTTCCGGATTTGGATTCGGTTCCGGATTTGGATTTGGTTCCGGATTTGGATTTTCCTTCCATTTCGTATACTTAAATTCCATTTCCGCAATCTTTGTCCATTTTCCAAACGCTTTTGTAATAAGAATCCTAACTGCTTCCGTTTTTAAATTTTCGACCGCAAATTCATTTACAATCTTATCTGAATTTAAAGTTCCAATGGTTTTCCATTCCTCACCGACTCTCACCTGCACATCTGCTTGATGGATATAATCCTCACCTACATGTGCTTGTCCTTCTCCATTAGGATAAACCAGAGTAATCTGAGAAAGAACTACCGGACTGCTGAAAGTAAAGTTAAAGCTATGCCCTTTCCCTTGTTCATATGCCGTCCACGCAAAAGTATTTCTGTCTTTATCCACCATTCTGTCAAAGGTATAGTGCGCCCAATGCTTACCGTCTTTTACCTCCGCAGAAATTTCTACTTCATCGCCTAAAGTAACCAGCGCTGCCTCAGCCTGATCCAACTCTTTCATTAAAGCTTCTATTTCTGCTGGATTAGCATTTTTTCCTTTTATCTTTTCCCGCAGTTTCAAAACGATATTCCAGTATGTTTGATAACTCTTACTGGTGTAGTCGTTTTTTGGTTTTACGGTTTGCAATCTGTCGTATAACGGCTGCCAATCCTTTTTAATCAGCTCATTTTCAGCTTTTTTCAACTCCCAAATTGCTTTGACAATCTTTCTGCTTGAGATATTTTCCGATTGTAAAATCTCTTTGGCAGAGTCGATTGCTTTTTGATACCCGTCAAAAGTTTGTGGAATATAATTTTCTTTTTGTTCTGCCAATGCTTCTTGCAAGCCTTTTTCTAACAGTGTTTTGTCCACGATTTCCTTATATTCCAACACGATTTGTTTATCTTCTGTAAATACACCCTTTATTGGCGAAGTGCCTATATATTCAAAGCCTTTAAAGCTTGGTGCCGCAAATTGATAATTCTCGCCTTTTGTTCCTAAATAAGCATACCTCTCTCCTAATTGTTTGCCAGCCACCTGACAAACAAATTGCACTTCTACTAAAGTGTCTTTTTGTACTTCCGCTGCCTGCGGTAAAGTTGTCAAAACACCGGGAGCTTTGCCCAATTCATTTAACAAAGCACGAAAATCTTCATATTTTGCTTTTTCGCGACGACCTGCCCAACTCTTTTCCGCCATCGCCCGCATAGAATAAAATATTCCTTCTTGAACTTGCTCTTCTGTTTCAAAGTCTGGATGATCACACCAAATCGCATAACAGCCGCCTTTAATCTTATCATTTGGCAAACTAAAGTTTTGTGGTCTGCCAAATTCATCATTGCCTGAAAATACGCCAATCTCCCATGTTTGATAAATCCGTTTCGGATCGGGTTTCTGAGAATAAGAACCACTGCTCCTTAACACATAATACATCATATCGTTGACATTAATCAAATCATGCCCTTTTTCCATTAAAGTCTTTGCTAACGCCATATTGGCATTCCAACGCGTCCAATAGCAGATTTGAATATCTTGATCCAAGGCAATATGTGCTTCCATATTTCGCCGATAAATTCCATCATTCCAAATTCTCGGGATAAAGCCCAGTTCTTCTTTTACATATTTTGCAATCTCGTTGATATAGGCAGTATATCCGTCTAGTCCATTTGCCGTTACACCCTGCGCTACATGCTTCTGTCCAAATTCTGCTAAACTCGGATATAGCGAAAAATGATTAAAATCAATAAATTCATCTGCACCGATATGGAAATACTTACTGCCTCTAAATAATTCTGCATACTCAAGCAAAATGTTTTTGACAAATTCCCTTGCTTCCGGTTTATTGATATCCAAAGAACCGACTTCTTCTCTGCCATTTCTATCTTTCAACCACAACTCCGGACGATTGCGCAACGCTGTTCTTAAATGCCCTGGATTATCAAAGGACGGAATAATCGCAATTCCGTATTTGCTTGCTTCTGCAATAATTTCTCGCATTTCTTCTTTTGTAATGTATTGATCCGACATGATATCCGGATAAATTTCACATTCCAAACGATATCCTTCATGTTCAGAAAAATGAAGTTGCAAAGTATTTAATCGGCTAAAAGACATTTCCTTAATCAGATTTTTAATCCATTGCGGTGTAAAATATTTGCGTCCCATATCTAGGTGCAATGCTCTTTCCTCTGTTTCAGGATAATCTACTATCACGCCATAAGGCAGCGCACCTTTTTTTAAATACTGCATCATCGTCCGCAACGCATACATTGCGCCGTTAGCACTATCTGTTTCAATTTTTGCAGTATCGCCAACTGTGATTTTAAAGCCATCTGCTTTTTGAATTTCCGGCAAACGCTCTTTCAACTCAATAACAATATCGCCCGCTTTCGCTTTGTCGATACCACCATACACAATCGGCATTGCCTTATCTGACGGAATACCATAAGCAGCAAACTCCTGTCCTGCTAACTGCGCAACCTCCCTTAAACGCGCCTCTTTATTAGCTTTTTCATTTTTTACTAACAATATTTTCATATCTGCTTTCGCCGTAAAGTTTCCTGCGGTTACTTCATACTGACGAACGCTCGGAAATACCTTTAACTTAATATCACTCTCGGTTACTACTGGCTTGCCCTTTCTTTGCAAGAAAGTAACCTTTGCCAACTGAATATCGGTGTTTTTTAGCTCTACTTCTTGCCCGCTATTTAAACGATATTTTACATTTTTATAATTGGGGAACACCACTTTAACATAGCTTATTCCCTGCGGCAAATCATATATATCAAAAGTTGTTCTGGCAAAGCCGGGATGAACTTCAATGGAGTTATTTACCACTTTAACATTCGAACACAATTGATAGTTCTTATTATCTTTAGAGGTAAAAATTTTAAAATCAATATCACTATTTCCTACCAATTTTTCTCTTACAGAATGTCCCCTATAACCAACTTCCGAATTAATCCATGTTTTCTTATCCTTTAATGTTTGATAATATGCTGTCAAATGGATATCTTTCACATTTTCTATATGATAGATTAAATATTGTTCGCCATCTGCATTTTCTTTTACCGCTACCCGACTGTTTTCATATCTCGGCTGTCCACCATAGTAAAAATTATTCTTATTGGCAAACGCTTCTTCTCCATGAGTCAACATCATCAATCCATCACTGTGCTCTTTGGCACCTATCAAGTATTCATTTGTCTTTGGATTATCCAAATATCCTAAATCATCAAAGCGCGCAACTGGTTGATCTTCTTCTTGATATACCTTAATCCAGTCAATTAAAAATTCGCTGTCTTGCTTAGTTTCTTGTTTTGTATTATCCACCGGACCTACCCAGCCAGCACCGACCTGCGTTTCTAAAATCGGAAACATCGGTCTGGTGTGCATGCTGTCTAAGTGCTTTCCTTCCTCTGTCCGAAACACTTCTTTTCCATCGATATACCATATAATCTGATCTGGATCCCATTCTACCTCATATACATGAAAATCCTGACACCATGCTTCATAATTAAAATTTTCTTGTCCTTTTTGCGCTTTGTTCTTGCCCCAAATTCCATAGTGGTTGGTCGTCCATGCTCCATGTGCGTCCTGACCTAAATACTCCAAAACATCGATTTCGTCATGTCCAGTTTCGTCCTGACAAAGCATCCAAATTGCCGGCCATATTCCCTGCGAATCATTCACTTTCGCTCTGGTTGCCATTCTGCCAAATTGGAAAGAAAATTTGTTTTTCGATTCCAGTCGCCCCGATGACCATGTTACATGTTCGCCCAAAGGAGTATCATCGTATTTATCCCATTTTACGGCTTCCAGCAACTTATCCGTTGTTTCATAATTTTTAGAGCGAATGGATAAATAGTTATTATTCCCATCTTTTTTAATCGCTATGGCATCTCTGTTATAAATTGCTCCATGATTTGCCATACCGTCAATAATATTCCATTTATTTTCGTCAACTTCGTCAAAATCGTCCGACCACACTAATTTATTGTATTTTGAACTTGGTTCCTTATATTCTGGTCTTTCTTCGTTTTTCAAATCCGCCGCCGCCCAAATTTCAATTTCTGAATACTTGGTTGGCATATCATCTGCTTTATTGACCTTAAATCGAACAACACTGGCTTCTATCGATTGTGGCAAGGTAATACTTTTCATTTCTCCGGTTTGCACAAAATTGCTTTCTGAAAAAATTACTCTGCCATACGACTTTCGAGTCGGATTTGTCAAAAGTGAAATAGAGACCGACTTATAACTACCTTCTTCCAGCTTAAAGTTAATTTTTTTAATAGGATAAGTATTTTTATACTCAAATTGCAGCCAGCGATCGCCTTGACTATTATGTACCGCAAAATTCGTCAAATCACCATCGCTGATATTTTCAATATTACTTGGTTCTAATCCGTAAACATAAGGAATCTTACCTTTGGCAATATTTTTTAATTCTCCTTCTTGCGGCTGCTCCGGTTCTTCGGGCACTTCGCTCTTAGGCACAGAGGCAATCACTTCAATTTCATGAAAACGCATGGCATTACTATGACCTTTCCATGATCCAACCGTATTTTGAATATAATGTCCCTGTCCCCAAATCCGTAAATATCTGGCTTTTTTTGCCGGATCAACTGTTAAAACCTGCGGATCGCCTTTTGTTTCTGATTTTTCCTCATAATCTGCTTCAGCAAATAAAACCACCGGATTGGCAAAGCTTTCCTCCTCAGACAACTCTACCTTTACCCGTTTAAACGTAGAAACCGCATTGTCATAAGTATTGCGGTAAATCTTCACTTCTTTTACTGGCACATCTTTACCAAAGTCATATTGAAGATATGCGTGTTGCCAATTGGCATATCCATTTTTATCTCCACTTTCATTTCCAGTTTCCTGACCTACAGTAAACTCCGTATTCCTGCTGTCATCAGAAGATATACTCTTCACACCATCGGTCGCTGCCTGCTTATTCTTAATCCGTCCACCGTTATGCGTACTGTTGGTCGTCGGTTCTTTTCCTTTTAAAATATTGACGTCTACTAACTCTTCCGGTTCGTTCGGCTCCTCTTCCCCTTCTTCCGCACCTTCGGCGATTACTTCTATTTCATGAAAGCGCACTGCACTGCTGTATCCTTTCCATTCACTGTTCGTATTTTGAATATAATGTCCCTGTCCCCAAATTCGAATAAACTGGGCTTCTACTGGCTCGTCCAATTGAATAATCTGCGGCTTTCCTTGTCCGCTTTGTGATTCTTCATAGTCATTTTCTGCAAATACAACTTTTGCATCTATAAATTCTTCGTCTTTAGCAAGCTCTACTTTTACTTTCTTAAAGGTAGAAATGGCTGCGGCATAGGCGTTACGGTATATTTTTATTTCTTTGACCATCGCCGTTTCTTCAAAATCATAAGTTAAATAAACAGGATTCCATGTTTCGTAGCCATTGTTTTCAAGAGTAGCGTCTTCTTCTCCGGCAATAATTTCTGTGTTAAAATCATTGTCGGCGGATTTATCTATAA
Organism: Eubacteriales bacterium; assembly: GCA_041844915.1. GTDB lineage: Bacteria > Bacillota > Clostridia > Lachnospirales > Vallitaleaceae > W11650. Next base: position 25,262 of record JBGZBY010000014.1, on the reverse strand, counting down.
TCCCATCCGTAGCAGCGGATTCGTTGACAATATCCTTTTCATAATTGCTGTCGATTGGCACTTTCCCTTTTAACACATTCTTTACTGTCGCCGCCTGCTCCTGCACTGCCATAATTTCTGTTTCTTCTGCCATTTCTGCATAAATTTCCGGAGCAGCGCTACTAAAAAACAACCCGCCCGCCAAAATCAGCGCTAATATTTTTCTGCCAATTAATTTCATTTTTTCCTCCTACTCCAATATCCTTTTATGAATAATACCTCGCACTATTTCCGCAATTCATTATCCTCCTTTCTGCGGAAAATCTGATTTTTCTAAGAAAACTTTTCTGCTCTATGAAACATCTTTAACTTCAATCAACTATCTTGTAAAACCCATCCTAAAATACTATTATAAAAACTACAAAAAAGAAAAACAAAATTCCTATTTTCTTTTATTTAAAATAAATGATATAATAGAAAATATCTTTTTTGTATTTGATATTTCCTATTTTTTAGTTTACTAAAATTATTACTCAACCTGCTAGATTTTTAAAAAAGGAGATTATGATGAAAAATCCGCCTAAATATACTTCTTCCGCCAAATACTGCTGTTTAGAATACCTAAAGCACAACTCCGTTGATCTCTATCTCAATTACTGCGGCAAAGAAACCTGTGAAGCCGGTCATCAGTATGGTCCTGCCGCGCGAAACGAATATTTACTTCATTATATTTTAAGCGGCGAGGGCAGTTTCACTTACGGCAATACCACTCGTCATTTAAAAAAGCACGATTGTTTCCTGATTATTCCCAAGGAGAATACTCTATACAAAGCTTCTCTTGAAAATCCTTGGTCTTATGTTTGGATCGGCTTTCATGGCTTGAAAGCGCTAACTTGCCTGCAACAAGCCGGCTTCTCGGAAACGAACCGAATCAACCATTTTGCAGACGAGAGCGAAATTCTGTTTTGTATTCATAAAATTTTAGAGGCTCATCAGCTAAGCTATGCTCACGATTTAACCAGACAAAGCTACTTAATGCTGTTATTTGCTTCTATGATACGCCAGCAGCAAGCCAAAGCAAGCTCCTCTCCAAAACTGGATTATCCGCAACAAGTCTATGTGGAATATGCCGTCCACTTCATTGAAAATAATTATAGCAAGAACATAAAAGTTACGGATATTGCTTCATACATCGGAATCAATCGCAGTTATTTAACTACTAATTTCACTAAAATTATGGGGATATCTCCTCAAAATTACTTGTTAAATCTGCGCATGAATAACTCCGCTGCTCTGCTTCGCACTACCGATTTGCCAATTTATCAGATTGCTGCTCAAAACGGATATCCCAATGCTTTAACTTTTTCCAAAACTTTTAAGTCGCATTTTGGAAAAAGCCCCAAAGAATATCGTTTCAGTAAAGATAACCTTATTTTAGCCGATAAAAAATAAAAAGAAGAGCAAAGTAACCAAATTTATATCACAACGATATATATTATTCAAAATATTGCCTTGTTCTTTCTTTTTTTATCATAATATATTATTTACTTTTTCTGAATATGGTTTTGTTGTTAATATATAGAAAAATGTTTGATAATCTGTTTCGCTCTTTTATTCAAGGATTTTGGGAAGGGAATGCTTCCTTTCTCAAAATCTCTATTTAAAACAATTCAACTCTTCTCCATTTATTTAAGTATATCTCGCAATTTTTTCGTCCTCTCCAAAATAACCCTATTACTATTTCTAACATAATGTAAGTAACTTTCTTTTTCTTGAGGGATATTCATATTCCCATCTTCTTTTTCTAAATATTTTATACTGGCTTTTTCCAAATCAGACTTAACAAGATCAATTATTTTAAAGTCACCAGAGTCATCAGATAAATCTTCGTATAATTCTTTGCTTATTTCATCTGGGTCTTTCCTTTTTTTCAAACAAAAACCATTAGGAAAGTCAGGATATAATTCAAATAAATAATTCTTAAACATGACTATCCCCTACCAGCACCGCAATCGCCAATCGAATCGCAATTTCATGCGAACCCTTGCCAAAATCCCGCATATCATGATTTTCCGCGTCGGCCAGCGAATCTGCCGTAAAAAAAATCTGTCCGAAGCGCTTTCCACGAAATTCCGCCACCGCCGCCAAGGCCGAGCATTCCATTTCTACAACCTGACAGCCCTCGCTGACGCGGTATTCTGCCAACGCTTTAGTTTCGCGGTAAAACCCGTCCGTCGTCCATGTTTTAACATTTTTATAACGAAAGCCTTGCCGGGTCAGCGCTCGCCCGATTTTCTCCGTCATCGCCGAATCAAGTAAAATACTTCGTTTTGCCGGCAAATAATGATAAGACGCTCCCTCGTCCCGCAAAGCCTCAATCGGAATTAAAAGCTCATTTTCCGGCAAATCAATCAAGGTTCCGCAACTTCCCACCGCCACCGCTTCTTCCACTCCATAGCCATATAAAAAATCAAGCACACAGGCTGCCGCCGCTGCTCCGACTGGCGCCTGACAAAAGCAAAGCTCCTCTCCCTCTACAAAAAGCCGATAAATCGGAAAATCTCGGGTCATGGACTGAAATAGAGAAATTTGCTCGCCGCCGTTCTTTTCAATAAACTCGTACAATGCCTCGTCCAAAAAGGCAAATACCGCTTTTTTCGGCAAAGCAGCCAGTCCCTCGTGAGTCGGCATAATAATAGCTTTCTGACTGCTGTCATACTCCAAAATCGGAATTTCATTTTTAATCAGCACAGCATTCTCCTTTCGTTTCCTTATTCCATGCGCTTCTTCTCTTTCGGCTTTTTCAGCCAAAGCAATTGCTTTAAAAATTCATTGCTGCTGCGAACTGCAAAATGACAGAAAAAAATTATACGATTTCCAGCAAAGCAATTGTTTCAAAACCATGCAGTAAGGCTTGCCTTCAACCGCTTTTTCGGCTTCCGATTTCAAACTCTGCCATTACTGTCTTTCTGCCAATGTCTGCAAAGTGGAAATAAAGCCCTCCAAGCTTAGCGCCATAACATAGTCTATCACCAGCAAATCGGTTACGCCCTCCTGCTCTACTAGGGTATAAATATTTTCCTGACAGGTACGCGGGTCAATGACAATAATCTCTTGAAAGGAATGGATCAGCCAAGGAATCAGCGCATTGGCATAGGAATCCTTAACAATCATCAGCACTCTGTCGTTTGTCGGCTCCGGATTTTTATACTGCGTTAAAGGATAATCCCCACCCAGAAAAATTGCGTAGCTCGCGCCCTTTGCCGTATCCTGCATACTAAATACATTCTTGCGGTAGGGCAGTAGGCCAGAGGCATCGTCATACAGAAAATACCGGATTTCCGGATTTTTCCCCTGATAAATATAATAATCAATCCGATCCGGATTTTGCTTAACCTTTCCAACTTGATTGTTGCTGTAGAGATATCCTAAAAAATTGTCCAATGACTTTCTTTCGTATTCAGCGAGTGCCGGCATCGTAAGCCCCGCCTGTTTAATGAATGCCTCCGCCGCAAAATACGCGCCCAGCTGCGTCCAGTGGTGATCCGAGCGAAAATACAGGTATTGCTCCCGCTCGGCATAAAGCGGAGTAAAGACATCCACCGTTTCGTAGCGTTCATGCAAAAGCGAATAGGCATACTCTATCGCCTTGCCCTGCGGATCGCTGTAATCACGATAGGTATCTCCCGTCAATCCGATTTGTGTCGGGGCAAGCAGCGAATATAAGCGCAGCTTTTCCGGCATATTCTCCGCAAAAATATTTAAAGCATTGGCATAGGCCTGTATCTTTTCCTCATGAAAATGAAAAAGCTCCATCAAGGTATCTTTTACCGCCATAATCCACAAATTTTGAGTTTGCGTCTTATATTCGGAAAAGTCGGGCTTGCCTCCTTCCGCCTGCTCCAAAGGCAGCGCACTTACTCCTAAGCCCGTTTCGCCGGCCTTTGACTCCATTTCCGTACCGGCATCGGTTGCCTCCTGTTTTTCTGACACTGCCGAAGCCTCCTGATTCTGCATTTCTTTTGACGGATTGACCAAATTCATATTGTTGCCCTTTTCCAGCGCCATAATCTCCGGCTCCATTCCCTTTATCTTATCATAGACCGCCGTATATTCCAAAATCTGGTCACGCAGCAGAACATGATCGTAGACATAGGCCTCCAGTTCTCTAAAAAAAGAACCGTTCAAATAAGCGTGCAGAGTTAGCTGCGGTAATGCCTGAAGACTGCGGTTCTCCTTTTCCGAAATCTCCGCTCGATTCCAAAATGCTGCCGCTGACAATATAGTACACAAACCTAGCAATATTAAAAAAGTAAGAGATGTTGCCCTTTTCATAGCTTCTCCTTCTATCATCAAAATGCCGTTCTCGCAGGGAGCGTGCCCCCTCTGCCCCTTTTCTTGCAGCCTGTAAGTCATCTCCGGCAGCACCTGCTTCGCTTCCTCCGCTTCACAAAAGCTCTCTCTGCTCGCTGTAGCAATCGTAGCTTATGGCATCCTTCTGTCATTCTCCAGCCCATGTCATCTGACAGCGCCGCTCCTGCTTCACAGAAAGGAGGTTAGCTCCGCCTTGATTTTTCCGACATTAAAAGCGAAAGTATAAAAATGGATTATAGGTCTGCCCGACCAGCAAAATCACTGAAATCGTAAACACCGCCAGCACAAAAATCGCTCCAGCGATATCCGCCTCTGCCTTCTCCTCTGAAAATACCCGCTCCGCCAGCTTTCTGGGATACGGCGTCGCCCCAATCAAATAAACCGGAAAAATCCACAAATTGGATAAAAACCATGTTGTTCCGCTCAGGTCAATCAGCTTTCCTCCGCCCAGTCCAAGCAGAGAACGGCTGACCGTCGCCAGAAAATCCAAGTCAGTGCAATAAAAAATCACCCAGCCGTATACAAATAAAAGAATCGTCAGCAAATGCCCAATAAACTTATTTTTCTCCAAATATTTACCAAAAAACATTTTTTCCAAGCTAAGCAGAACGCCATAATAAAGCCCCCATAAAATAAAATTCCAGCTTGCCCCATGCCAGAGTCCGGTCAGCACCCAGACGATTAAAATATTCCGATAAAGCTGCCGGCGATTGCCGCCCAGTGGAATATAAACATAATCGCGAAAGAAGCTGCTCAGAGAAATATGCCAGCGCCGCCAAAAATCCGTAATGGAACGCGCAATATAGGGATAATTGAAATTTTCCTTATATTCAAAGCCAAACAGCTTACCCAGACCGATCGCCATATCTGAATATCCGGCAAAATCATAATAAATCTGAAAGGTATAAAAAATCGCTCCCAGCCAGGCATTAAAAAGCGGAAGCTCCCCACCAGAAACCAGCGCCGGCGTAAGCAGCGCCGCTGCTGCCTTTCCGGCATTGTTTGCTAAAATAACTTTTTTCCCCAGCCCAATACAAAACCGCAGAGCGCCTTGACGGAAGCCATCCCAAGTTTCTCTGCGCTCCTCTATCTGGGCCGCGATATCCGCATAGCGAACAATTGGCCCCGCCACCAGCTGTGGAAACATGGAAACATACATCAGATAATATGCAAAGCTTTTCTGCACCTTGGTCTGCCCTCGATAAACATCCAGCGTATAGGATAGGGACTGAAAGGTATAAAAAGAAATGCCAATCGGCATCGACCGATTCCATGCAGGCAGGAGAATGCCTGTCCATTTAAAAATTTCCTCCGCAAAAAAGCCGGAATATTTAAAAATCATCAGGATTCCCAGATCCAGCACCAGCGACAGCAGCAAGGGCAGGCTACGGTATTTGGAATTCTCCAGCTTTCCAATCCATTTCCCGTTAAAATAATCGACCGCCGAGGTAAAAATCATCGCCAGCACCCATAGCGGCTCTCCCCATGCATAAAACAGCAGCGATGACGCCAGAAGCACATAGTTTCGCCATTTACGCTGCGGCGCGGCAAAATATAAAATCAATACCACCGGCAAAAATAAGCCCAAAAATACGATTCCTGAAAAAACCATTATCTTCTCCGTTTTTAACCTCTGTAACTCTATTTTTTGATATCCGCGAAGATCCGCGAGCCATCCGGCTTTCCGCTCTATGCAGCATAGCGCTATGCTCGCAGTAATTTTTCAATGGCTTCGCTGATGTCCTCTGGCTTATCCGTCGGAGCATATCGAGCAACGACTCTGCCTTTTTTATCTACCAAAAATTTGGTGAAATTCCATTTGATCGCTCCGCCAAAAAATCCGCCCTTTTCTTTTTTTAAATATTTATACAGCGGCTCGGCATTGATTCCATTGACAAGAATCTTAGAAAACTGCGGAAAGCTAATCTGAAAATTGGTTTGGCAAAAACCGGCAATTTCCAGTTCCGAGCCTGGAGCCTGCCCGGCAAACTGATTGCAGGGAAAATCCAAAATTTCCAAGCCCTCTGCCCGATACCTGTCATACAATGCCTGTAAGCCTTTATATTGCGGGGTAAAACCGCATCTGGTCGCCGTATTGACAATCAGCAGCACCTTCCCCTGATACTCCGATAGCTTCACTTCATCGCCATTCATCGCTTTAACCTTAAAATCGTAAATAGTCATTGCCGGTTCTTATCCTTTCCCTGCGGTTTTTTTGCTGTTTTGTCCTGTCCTCTCCGGTAAATTTAATCCTTCGCTCCGCCTCTTTCCCACAGCGCCACTCTCGTAAAACGCTCGGCATGCTGCTTATCCCTTTGCTTTGCCGCTTCTATGCCTGCTCAATCTATTGCAGCAGCGACAGAGCTGCCCTGCGCAAATTCGGAATATCTCTTTTTTCTTGCGAACAGACAATCCTATTTTCAAGGCATGCGGCACGTAAGCCGTCTTTCGGACGCTCGTTTAAAACCGCCTTGCACCTTCTTGCCTTTTGCTTATGCCTGCATCCTGTCGATAAATTGTAGTAGCTCGGCAAAGCCACCCTGTGCAAACTCGGAAATATCTCTATTTTCCTTGTTAATCAGGCAATCGGTCAGCAGGAAGAAAGAAATTCCCAGCTTAAGCGCCGCTGCGTCCTCCTTTGCGTCATTGCCGACCATCAGGCATTCCTCTGGCCTAGCCTGCAATTTTTCCAGTAGAGTGCGGTAATATTCTGGATTCGGCTTACTGTATGATGAATTTTCATAGGCGGTATAAAGCTCAAAATCCGCCGGCTCCAGACCCGCCCAGCGAATGCGGCTTTCCGTGGCCATCGCCGGAAAAATCGGATTGGTTGCCAGCGCTAGGCGATAGCCCTTGCTTTTTAGCGTCCTAACCGCCTCTACTGCCTCTCGGCTATATCCGCAAACCGCCTTGACCTGTTGAAAATCTACCCTGTAAAAATCCTCAAATACCGGCTTTTCTGCAAATACCTTTTCTCCATATATCTCCGAAAAGCATTCCCAAAAAACCTCCTCATTGGTTTTTTCCCCTGTATTTTTCACCATCGCCATTGTTCCCGTCCAAATGCCGTTTATCAGGCTTTCCGGCTGATAACCGTAGGGAATCAGCTTTTTCGTCAACAATTTAAAATAAGCTCCGGTAAACTCCTCCTGATCCATCGGCAAGAGAGTACCGTCCAAATCAAATAAAATCGTCGTAAATTTCAATCCCTTATTCCTTTCGCTTACATACCGCCAAGATACCCGCAAGCGGGGCTCTTGGCGGCTGCAAAATCTCTATTTCCTTTATTTCCTCTTTCTGACCAGCCACGACACGATTAGAAAAGCGCTGCCCGATACAAAATATACCATCGCCGGCAGCCCCGAAGTCTTCGGCAGATTGACGACGCCCTCCGGAATTAGAATATCAATTTCAATAATCTCATCGTATTCCTCGACCTCCAGCGGAAATACCTTAATCAAATCTACCTTATATTCCAAGGTTTCCGAGCGGAAGGTATTCTCGATTACCGTCAGCTCATTTGCCGCAATCACATCTAAATTGCGATTGATTTCCCCTCTCCTGAAAATTTCATTCGGGTTTTTGTCCGTCGGCGTTCCGCTCCGATAGAGGATTCCTTGTTTGGACACCGCATTGCCCGAGGTTTCCGGTTTAAAATAAAAATTAGCTCGTTTTTCCAGCAATTCTCTGACTGGAAATACATAGGATACGGGGTCGGTTTGTCCGCCCGCCGTCAGGTCAAACCAAAGATCAACCTCAATAAAGCAGGCTGTCGTTGCCTCCACTCCTTCTTTAAAGGTTACTTTGATTTTCCTAGTCGCCGCATCAAAAATATAGGTAAAGCCTTTATTCGGCACCTCAACGCCGTCAACAATACTTGTCGATTTATCCTCATGCACCGTATCCGCCAAATATCCTATATCCAAGCCACTCGGATAAGAAAGCTCAAAATAATTATCCGTGCTTGTTGTATCCTGCGTTACCGTGAAATCATATTTTACTCTTAGCTTTGTCGTCCTGTGCGACAGTACTTCAGCACCTCTTCCGTGGTAATCGCCGTAACGCTGCCATCCTCCTTTACATAGGACAGACTGATTGCTGCCATTGTCGCAACCTCGGCAGAAGATCCCGACGCTCCACCCATACCGGATATTTCCGTTTCCAGCGCCCATATTAGGAAATATACAAAAAATTTTTTGTTTTTTTGTTCATAGCAAAACTTTTGTTCCATGTATGCTTCTCCTGCACTACATTTCATTTTGCGTTTTTAAAGGGGGCTGCCTAACACCTTATTTATCCCTGCTCTTTACGCAAACAGCGGAATCCGCCCAACAATTTAGGATAATCCTATCATGACCACTTAAAAAAAGCAAGCAATTTCTTCATCAAGGCTTCTTTCCTTTTATAAGGAAAAAAGAGAGAAACTGGACATATTTCAGGGATTGCAGAGTCTACTCGCCTATTGCGATATGCTCGATTCCCTTCCAGCTTTTTCTTTCCTTAAAAATCCGCCAGTATACGACTTTTTCTCTATAAAACGGCGCCGGAAACTAAGATGGGACAAAGGATTGCCGTTACAATGATTGCCGCCGTAATCTGTGCGGTTGCCGATTCGGCTACGGCAAGGAGGGTCGCATCGACTGCGGCTACTGCCGCCGGAGTTGCCGCCGCATTGCCAGCGGTTGTTCCAATCGCTCCGCCGACAGCGGGGTGATCCATTTTTAAAAGCTTATATCGAAGACATCCTAAAACAGGAATATCTTTTGTACGAAGCTGCGGAAAATTCCTCAAAAAAAGCGGCTCCATCGGCCGAAGCGCTTCCGTTCAGCTTAAACCAGCCCTTGGACGCCATTACCCGTGATATCATTCTCTACACCCTAGAAAGCTGTGCCGGTAATCAAAGCGCTGCCGCCAAAAAGCTGGGCATCGGCAGAACCACGCTCTGGCGTTATCTTAATCGTTGATGGTCTGCTGTATTTGCCTATATCAAGAGCTCGCCTTCGTATAGGCAACATAAGCAAATCATCTTGATAGCTAGCTGCATTTGCCTATATGAAAATAAATTTTCAATATAGGCAAATGATGGCTAACTATCTTGACCGCCTTTTAACCGGAAACGCCAAAATGGCATAGCCGATTCACTCGGCTATGCCATTTTCATGCAAAACTAAAATCTGCTTTTGAGATCTTTTTCTGACAGGACGAACGCAAAGGAGTCGCCCCATCCAGCGCAGCTTTTTTTACAGCCCGCGCGATTATGCCTAGGCCTTCTGTTTTTCCGTTTTTATTTGCAAAAAAGCCCGCAGCATTATTTTTTATAATTAAAATCCGGAATATTCGTCCAGCGCTCTTTTAAATAGTGGGCTGCCAGCTTCGGCTTACGATCTCTGGTAAAAATGCCCTTCTTATTGCCCTGCACCCGCAGCAGTCCTTGACTGGTTGCAAAATCCGCAAAATTCCAAACCTGCTCGCCAATGAAATTCTCCATCTCGTCCACAACCCGATGATTTGCCTTGTAGTATTCAACCTGATACTCCTCTGTAAACATAACCTCGGTCGTATCGTGCAGCCCCATAACAGTATCCGCTCCGTATTCGGTATACATAAACGGCTTCCCCTGCGAATTCCAAAAGCTAAGCTCTTCCCGACACGCCTTTTCGGCAGCCTTTAAATCACCTCCCGCAGAATACCAACCATAATAGCGGTTCAAGCAAAATACATCACTCAGCTTCAAGGTGCAGTCCTCCTGATAATTTACCATTTGCACACTGACAATAGTGCAAGGCCTGCTCTGCGGATCACTCGCTCTTGCCAAATCATAAAGCGGTTTAAAGTATTCATAGGCTCCCTTTCCGCCAGAATCCGCTTCATTGGCAATACTCCACATTACCACACAGGCGTAGTTTTTATCCCGAGCAATCATATCCCGAACCACTTCCTTATGATGGGCAAAAGTGCGAATACCGCCCTCCTCCACTGGATCAAAGGTTGCAACCTTTTTCCCGTCCTTAAATGCCGCACCGCCGCCAAAGCCTAAATGTACTCCAACCGCCGGCGTTTCGTCGATTACCACAATTCCCTCTTCATCGCACAGCCTCATCATTTCCTCGCTGTATGGATAATGACTGGTGCGGAAGCTGTTGGCTCCCTGCCATTTGATCAGACTGATATCCTTGCTGTTCATCGGCAAATTAAGACCTCTGCCCGCCGGGAAGGTATCCTCATGCTTGCCATAGCCTTTAAAATAAAAGGGCTGGCCATTAATCAAAAATTTGCCGCCTCGAACCTCTACCGTACGAATTCCATAGGGCAGAATATAGCAATCCTCCCCGTAATGAACCGTCACTTCATAAAGATATGGCTTTAAGGGCTGCCACAGCGTCGGATTTAAAATCATCAGAGTTCCCTTCACTCCTTCCGCCCGTGCCACCAGTTCTCCCTGTCTAGTATGCACCTCGACCACTGCCGCCGCTTCCCCGAAAGTCTCAACTGCATAGTCCAGCAAGGCCCTATCTCCTTCCACCCTGCTAACCAATGCAATATCCTTGATATAAGCATTTTGAGGAGTAGTATAAAGCCGAACAGGCCGGGTTATTCCGCAATAATTGAAAAAATCAAAATTGGGGTTATTTCTTTTTTTGGACGGCGTATAAGGAAAAAATCCAGTTGCCAGAATATTTCCTGCGCCTTCGCTGCCTACCGGCAGGGTGGAATGATCAATTCGGTTGTCAACCGCCACCGTCAATAAATTTCCCTCCGCTTTCAGCAAATGTCCGACCTCTACTTCAAAGGGCAAAAATCCGCCCTTATGCTCACAGATCAGCTCGCCGTTTAAATAAACCTTCGCAATATGCGTAACGGCATCAAGCCGGAGCACTACTCTCTGCTCCAGCAAATAAGCCGGAACCTTCAGTGTCCTTTGATAAAACACCCAACCATAATGATCCCGAAAGTCAACGCCCTCCTTGATGTCGTTATAAGAAGACGGCACTGGCATGGTAATCGACTCTGGCAAAGGCTTTTCAAACCATTTTTCCTCAAATCCGCCGCCCTCGTCCAGCTTAAAATTCCATAGCCCGCTCAAATCAATCAGCGCTCTCCCTTGCGTAAGTACTGGATATAGCATATTTTCCTCCTTTTCCCGGCTCTTTTCTGCTCCTTGCAGCCCCCTCTATGGAAAGCATGATTTTTTCGCTATCCGCTTTCCTTCTAAGAAAGCCAAGCGAAAAGGTAGTAAAAAGAGCCAACTTTATTCCTTCGTCAAGTTACATTTCAATATTTCCCTGTGTATCCGCCTCTTTCGGCAAAGCAATCATCAGATCAATCAAGGTCATGGCAAAGGGAATCCCTGTCCAACAAAACAGCAGGTACAATATTCCGCTGAGCCATTGTCCGGCATAAAAGCGATGCGCACCGCAAAGCCAGCCGCCAAGCAAAGCCAACCGAATATATTTTCTGCGGTTTACCATTGCCCTTTTACTTTCGCGATATTCGGCAATCCAGTCAATCAGTCGAACCCAAAAAGGCGCCTTCTTCTCTATCCCCTGCTGCTTTTTCAGTTCCGCTAATTCTTCCTCCATGGCAATCATTTTCTTTGCATCTGCTGTCATTGATTTTCCCTTTCTTTTCCTCTTTCCCATTCTATCCTTTTCCAATTTCTGTTTTGCCAAAGCCGCTCTTATCTCTGCAAATCTGACAAAACCAGCCTTGATACCAGCTGTCCTGCTACAAGCCTTCATTCCTCCCCATCCCGCAAAATAAGCCTTAGACTTCCATTTTGCCGCTGCTGGCTTGGGAAAACACCGAGCCGCACTCCACGCACAACGCTGTCCAATGCAGTTCGGCATTTCTGTGATTCTTCCGCAACGCGCCCGGCTCATAAGGTTCTATCCCTACACGGAAAAACTCAGTTTTTATACTGCTTTTTGTTTAATCGCTGCAATCTCCGCTTGAATTTCTTCCATTTTTTCCTTGGTCAGCGGATAGTATTTCATCGCAATTATATTGCATATAAGTCCAATGATGAGCAAACCGTACATTGTAAAAATACCTACAAATTTCAAATCTGGGGTCAGAGGTGTGTCTACAGTTGGAAGCTGTTCTTTAAAGCCGATAGCAGCGCACATCAAACCTATCACCGTTGCTCCCAGCGAAGAAATAATCTTATCCACCGCGCTAAATAAAGTCCCCATCAAGCCCGGGACATACCGTCCTGTACGATACACCTCATAATCAGCGCAGTCGGCAGTCATTGGAATAACAATATTGCCGGAGATTCCGGTAAAGCCCTTCATTCCAAGGAAGAGAACAAAAAATGCAATTGTAAAGAAATTCCAGCCGGTAAAGTTTTCATTTCCCGGAAATGCCAGTGTCGTCGGATCTCCCACATAAAACAGTACAATCTGCAAAACGCAGCAAATCAAGGCGCCATAGGTACCGAACATCATGGCCTTTCTTTGTCCTAAGCGAGTGGCAATAAAGCCTACGCCAAAGAATAAAAAGAGCATGGTCGGAATACTGGTATAGGCTGCAATCGAGCCGCTCAAAGCATAGTTTCCGCAAATGATCGCATAAATAATAACACCTACTGTTGCATTGCTCTGGGTAACCAGCGCCAGCTTATCGGTACTGGCCGATACAACCAGCATCTGGATCGCCCTATTATTTTTCAGCACATCCCAATAATCCTTAAATCCTACCTTTATCGGCTTACCGGTACCAAAAAATTCACTTCTGTCCTTCGGCGCGATAGCGATAATAGCAATAATGGTAAATACCGCCGAGATCGGCGCCGTAATCAGCCATGTTGTCATAAAGAACTGATCGGTAAAGCCTCCATATTTCGGCACCAAGATTCCGGAAAATATCATCGGTAGCACCGTAAACAAAATCGTATTGTAAATACCATCAAACACCGAAAACAGCGGTCTTTGCTTCGGATCATTGGTCAGACAGGACTGAGCCGACTTCGTTACTACGCATTGGAAGGTATAGCCGACAATATAGACCATATACACCAATACAAAGAAAATAAAGCGACCACCCTCCGGCAGTCTATGCGTTACGGTAATCATAATCAAGCTGCATACCGCTAAAATGACATTTCCGATTACAATAAACGGACGATTTTTGCCGAATTTTCCATTGGTCTTATCTACCAGATAGCCGATAAAAGGATCGGTCACGCCGTCCCAGATGCGCATTGCCGTGATTAGAGTTGAAGCAACGACAACCCCGACGCCGACATAGCCGGTCAAATAATAGGCAATGAAATTCATAAAAAATAAGTACAGATTGGTCGCTGTATTGTTTAATGCAAACCCTCCGATTTGCCACAACTTGGCGCGATGAATCCCTGTTGCTGCATTTGTAGCCATTATAATCCTCCTTCTTTCTACCAATTTTTTCCTATTGGCAAAGCAAGTTAATACCTTAATGACCCTACTATATCATTTTTTCTTATTAATTCTAGGATTATTTTTATTGAAAACCGTATTTTTTTATGATATGATAATATTATCATAAAATTTGTACTTATATTTCTTAAAATTATGCGATACCTATGAAAATCGGAAGGTCGTCTTCCCCTTTCAGCAAAATCTGTCCTTTGGACAGCCCCTTGCCCCGCGGTATCCTTTTGTCAAAAATCATAGGGATTCGGTATCCCCCTACATTAGCCATGTCTAGCATGGAGGTGCGCATAAATGCAGACAGATGTTTTAGAATTGATGAAAAAATTATTTCCGGCGCAGGGTGCTCAGGTGCTTATCGCCGACGAGTTGTCGCAGCTTGGCGGCAACATTGATTACAATCTGCGGCAGGAGCTGTTTCGGAGCTTCGACTACTCCTCTTATTTAAAGGATCTTCTCCCGTACCTAGAAACCGGCGCCCTTCATCATATCGAAGATGATTTTCGCTTTTTCTACTCCATTCTGTCAATTCCCAAAGACGCTGACGAGTATGCGGGACAATATATCTTCTTTGGTCCCGTTCGCTTTCACAGTATAACTAAAGGCGAGTTGCAGCAGGTAGTCGAAGAAAAGCAGATTCCCCTCGACCTTATGGACAAGCTGCTAAATTTTTACACCAGCGTTCCGGTCTGGGCTTCCTTTGACAATTGGAGCGCTGTTCTGGCAATTTTCGGCTCTCTGCTGGCAGGAAAGGATTTCTATGCCAAAACTCTTTTGTACAACGAAAGGCATTCCTCCCATTCCACCGGCGAATATGCTACGATTGAGCAAATCGAGCTTTCCCGAAGCACCGTAGAAGCTCGCTATCAGGCAGAGGAGCAGCTCCTTTTTGCAGTGTCCAGCGGCAATGTGGAAAAGGCTCTGGCCGCTTTTAGCCAAATCAAGCAATACAAAATGCTACCCCGCACGCCCGACTTGCTTCGCAATACCAAAAACCTCAATATTATCCTAAATACTCTCCTGCGAAAGGCCGTGCAAAGCACCCGCATTCATCCGCTTTATATTGACGCGCTCTCTCGGCAGATTGCTCTCCAGATCGAAGCAGCGCCCAATGTCGCTGCTCTGGATACACTACCGACCAGCATAATCCGGAAATACTGCCTGCTGGTTCGGAATCATTCCCATAAGAAAAACTCTCCGCCGGTCTGCTTTTGCATCGATTATATTGACTTTCACTATATGGAGGAAATCAGTCTGGCGCTGCTGGCGGAAAAATGCAAGGTCAGCGGCAGCTATTTATCGGCGCTTTTCCGTAAGGAAATGGGTCTGACCCTGACCGATTATATTTTGCAAACCCGAATCACGCGCGCGCTTTCTCTGCTAAACACAACGAAGCTCCCTATTCAGAATATTGCTGCACAGTGCGGATTTTATGATTGCAATTACTTTACCCGAATCTTCAAGCGAATGCAGGGACAATCGCCAAGTCAATACCGAAAAAGCATAAAATAAAAAAGCCGCCGCCGGAAAGCATCCTATTAACGGAATAGGAAAGCTAGGGCATTGGATATTTCCCTGATTCAGGAAATCACGGGCCTCACTACTGAAGAGATTGCCGAACTATAAGAAGGAATAAGAAAAAGCATTGTCCTGAAATACTGTAGGGCAATGCTTTTTTAATCCAATTCCACAAATTGGAATTTGGATTTGTTGAGATTTGATTACAAACATATTGTTGCAAGATTTGACTGAAAAGCGGTCAGAGAAACCTTTGTATATCCGATGGGAAAATTAATCACCGCTTTCTTCCTTCCTAATCCATATCCTTTCAAAGCTTTGCCTATCTGCCGTAAGTTCATAATCAAGCCTATCAAAAAATCGCTTAAACCCTATGATCTAAGCGATTTTCAAAGACATCCTCCCTAGCAGTCAAAGCCAAAATAGCTTTTGGTGTTTTTATAGCAGATTCCTTCTATTATTTTCCTAAGCGCCGACTGATCTGCCGGATATTCTCCATTTTCCACCCAACCTCCAACCAGCTCGCATAAAATGCGGCGAAAATACTCATGCCTTGTATACGATAGGAAGCTTCGAGAATCTGTCAGCATGCCGACAAAATTGCCCAAAAGCCCTAAATTAGCCAAATCCGTCATCTGCGCCAGCATTCCCGTCTTATTGTCGTTGAACCACCAAGCGCTGCCATGCTGAATTTTTCCAACACAATCGCTGCCTTGGAAGCAGCCCATAATCGTGCCGATCACTGCATTGTCCGCCGGATTGAGCGAATACAGAATAGTTTTCGGCAGCTGATCGCTAATCGCCAAGGCATTTAAGTACTGCCCCAGCTTTTCCGCCGGTGCATAATTGTTCATGGCGTCAATACCGGCATCCGGCCCCAACGCCTGAAATACCTTTTTATTCAAATCTCTAAGCACGCCGAAATGCAGCTGCATCACCCAGCCTCTGTCGGCATATTCTCTGCCGAGAGCCAGCAAAAGCGCGGTTTTATACTGCATTCTTTCTGTTACCGTCAGCGCCTCTCCCTTGATCCGGCGAGAAAAAATATTTTCTATCTCCACCTCTGTCGCCGGCTCATACATCACATATTCCAGACCATGATCTGACACTGTACAGCCATTTTCCGCAAAAAAATCCATCCGCTTCTTCAACGCCTGCTTTAAGTCGGCAAAGCTATTAATCGCCATTGCGCTGGCCTGCTCCAATTTGCTTAAATATTGCAGATAGTCCTCCTTTTCCAGATGGATTGCCTTATCCGGCCTCCATGCCGGCAAAACCTTAACCTCAAAATCATCCTCCTTGATAAGGCGATGCCATTCTAAGGAATCGACCGGATCGTCTGTTGTGCAAAGCAGCTTTACATTGCTGCTTCTAATCAAGCTCCGCGCGGACATTGCTCCCCCCGTCAGCTTTTCCTTGCAAAGCTGCCAGACCTGCTCGGCAGTATCGCCATTTAAATATCCGTCATAGCCAAAATACCTTTGCAGCTCCAAATGGCTCCAATGATACAGCGGATTGCCGATTGCCATTTCTAGGGTTTCTGCCCATTTCTGAAATTTTTCCCGATCCGGCGCCGCTCCGGTAATATAGTATTCTTCCACGCCGTTGGATCGCATTTGCCGCCATTTGTAATGATCTCCTGCCAGCCACATTTGCGTGATATTTTCGTATTTTACGTCCTCATATATCTCCTTGGGGCTTAAATGACAATGATAATCTATGATTGGCTGATGCACGGCAAAATCATGATACAAATGCTTTGCCATATCCGTAGACAGCAAAAAATCTCTATCCATGAATTTTTTCATGTCTTTTGCTTCTCCCTTCTTTTTACAGTTTTTATCTTTTCCCATTTTTTCTACTTTCCTGCAAAACGCCTCCTTATTCAGGCTTTCCGCCGCTTTCTTTGAATTGACGTTTTTTTCGCTTTCCACCGCTTCTTAGTCGTAGTTTTCCAGCCGCAAGACAGCAAAGCCTCCTTATTCGGGCTTTCCGTTGCTTTCTTTGAATTGGCGTTTTTTTCGCTTTTCGCCGCTTCTTAGCCATAGCTTCCCAGCCGCAAGACAGCAAAGCGCCCTTATTCGGGCTTTCCGCTGCTTTCTTTGAATTGGCGTTTCCCTTTTGCTGGCTTCTTAACCACCGGTTTATGCTTTGGTATATTTTTGCAGAGTAAGACGGACAGCCCCCGCGCCTGCCAGCATTTCTGTAAAATAGCCGCTGACCTGCCCTGCCATGCCGATCTCCAATAAATTCACGCCAAAGATTTTTTCATCCTCCAAAAGAGGCCTTAATCGCTCGGAAATATCCTTACTGTCCGCCGTCAAGCCCTGAACATACGGACATAGCTTTTCCAAAAGCGGATCCGGACTCAGTTCAAACGAATTGCCCTGATCGTCAATCGCCTGCAAATAGCGAAGCCAGCCGGCAAATACTAACGGAATCAGCTTTAAATTTGAAAACGGCAAGCCCTCCTTTTGATAATTTTTAATCGTTTCGCCAAAACGAATCGCCAGCTTCTGCGAGGTATCTGTGGCAATGCGCTGCGGCGTGTCCGGCATAAAGGGATTGGGAATGCGGATTTTCAGCACAGTATCAATAAATTCCTTCGGATCCAAGATTTTCGGATCCTCAACCACCGGCAAGCCCTCCTGATAACCGATTCGCTCAACCAGCCGAACCAGCTCTTCATCCTTCATTTCCTCTGAAATCTTTTCATAGCCCAGCAGACAGCCAAACACCGCTAAAGCTGTATGCAGCGGATTTAAGCAGGTACAGACCTTCATACGTTCAACCTTATCAACCGTTTCGGCGTCTGTAAAATAAAAGCCTGCTTTTTCCAGCGCCGGTCTGCCCGCCGGAAAGCAATCCTCAATCACTAAATACTCGCATTCCTCGGCGTTGACAAAGGGCGCTACATAAGTCTTTTTCATGGTGGTAATCGGCGAAAGCCCTGCAATCCCGTCTGTTTTCAGCATTTCCTCTACCGAAGCATCCGGTCTTGGCGTGATTTTATCAATCATCGTCCATGGGAAGGATACCCGACTTTTATCCTCTACATAGCCTAAAAAGCCAGCTGCCACCAATCCGGCTTCCGTCCAGCCCTTGGCAAAGGCATGAATCGCCGCATAAAGCTTATCTCCATTGTGCGAGCAATTGTCCATACTGACCATAGCCAGTGAAGGTGCGCCTTGGCAAAAGCGGTGATGCAAAAGCGCCGCTACTTTCCCCATATAGCTTCTTGGCTTTTCTGGCCCCGAGGCCATATCGGCGACTACCTCAGGAAAGCGTTCGCCCTTGCTGTTCTCAAGGCTATAGCCCTTTTCCGTGATAGTAAAGCTCGCCATTTGCAGAGAGGGATTCGCAAAAACTGCTTTCAGTCGATCAAATTCCTCCGGCCGCTCGCTGTCTAAAATACAGGATCCCACAATACTCCCAATCACCGTTTTTTCCACGCTGCCATCCGCCTTTAATGTTACTAAAATCGAGTAGTCGTCCTGCGGACGATTCATTTTTTCTATGATTTCATAGTCAAAGCCTTCCGCCACTATGACACCCGCGCTTAAAATCCCTTTATTTAAAAGTTTTTGCGCTGCATTCGCCAAAAAAGCTCTAAAGATATTACCTGCTCCAAAATGCAGCCAAACTGGCGCTTCTGCCGTAGCCGCTTTGACCCTTTCCCGATCAAACTCCGGCAGAGCATAGCCCTTATCCAGCCATTCCTGCCGATTTCTCAAACCCTCTGAATTCAAAATCATATTTTTCTCCTTGCTGAAAGCACTTGCTTTCGGTTGATATCTCCGCTTCTGAAGCAGCCGAGAATTGGTCTGCGTTTTACTTTTTCTTTGCAAGCCCTTTTATCAAAGCCGCTTCACTATAATACCTAATGCCACTCTAAGCCCATGACGGGAAATTTTTCGTTTAGCGGCTCTGCTCTATTTTGCCTTATGCGCCTTATCAATCGCTTCCCAAAGGCCATTTAAGTAGGTTGCTCCCAGCGCTCTGTCATACAAGCCATAGCCCGGCATGGCAACCTCATCCCAGATCATTCTGCCGTGATCTGGCCGAATAGGTCCACTAAAGCCGATCTCATACAGGGCGCGCATAATCTCATACATATCAAAATCTCCGTCGCTGGATAAATGCGCCGCCTCTTCAAAATTGGTCGGACTGTGGAATTTCAAATTGCGGACATGGGCAAAGTGAACCCGACCCTTAAGCGAACGAATCATATCCGGCAAATCATTATTCAGATTGGTACCGTAAGAGCCGGAGCAGAAGGTTACCCCATTGTGCGGATTGTCCACCATTTTCATCAAGCGAAGAATATTTTCCTTGTTGATGATAATTCTCGGCAGGCCGAATACGCTCCACGCTGGATCATCCGGATGAATCGCCATATTAATATTGTACTGATCGCAAACCGGCATAATTCTCTCCAAAAAGTATTTCAAATTGGCAAATAAAGCCTCATCGTCAATATCCTTATACATGGCGAACAACTCCTTTACTCTCGCCATTCTTTCCGGCTCCCAGCCCGGCATAATCATGCCGTTGGTATCTCCCGCAATCGAATCGAACATTTTTTCCGGATTCAAGGCATCTACCGCCTCCTGCGTATACGCCAGCACCGTCGAGCCGTCCTCTCTGACTCTGGCCAGTTCTGTTCTGGTCCAGTCAAACACCGGCATAAAATTGTAGCAAACCAGATGAATGTCCTCCTCCCCCAGATTGCGCAGGGTTTCTATATAATTGTCAATATACTTATCTCTTTCCGCGCTTCCGGTCTTGATTGCATCGTGCACATTCACGCTTTCAATCCCGGCAATATGCAGCCCCGCCGCTTCGATCTCTTGCTTTAACGCCCGAATTTTTTCCCGGCTCCATACCTCGCCCGGCTCCGTATCATACAAGGTTGCAATTACTCCGGTTACTCCCGGAATCTGCCGAATCTGCTTAAGTGTCACCGTATCAAACTTTGCCCCATACCATCTCAGCGTCATTTCCATGCTTTTATTCCTCACTTCCCCTGCGGCGCCCCGCAGCCAGTTCATTGATATTTTTCGTCATAAAATCGAAAATTCCTCGATTTTTCCCTTTTGCTGCTTCCAGTATATCCCTTTCCTGCAAAAAATCCATTGGCTATATTGTCATCCACATTGCAAATCTTGCGATTTTGTGATATAGTTATAAAAGAAGGCGCTGTCAGCAGAACCGAAAGCAGCTCACCGCCTTTTTCAGCAGGTCGAGCTGCGGAGGCAGTTATTTCCGGAAACAGCCCCGCCAAGCCGCCCTTTCCAAACACGGTCCGGTTCTCTTTCCATTAACTTGTTTTCCCTCTGACCGCAAAGGAAGCTTTTATGAAAAAATTACAAACCGCCTTTCACCATAGGCAATATATGCTTTCCCAAGATTTTGAAATCTATTATTACAGCGACAAGGATATTAAAAGCGTTCCCGGACATAGCCATAATTATTATGAATTTTATTTTTTCCTGGGCGGAGAAATTCTAATGGACATCAACGGACAGGCGCTTTCTCCTCGGTTTGGCGATATGATTTTGATTCCCCCCGGCATCCCTCATCATGTAAAAATCATAGATTCCGGCTCCTTTTACCAGCGCTTTATTTTTTGGATCAGCCGCAAATACTATGAGCAGCTGATTCGGCTTTCGCCGGATTATGGCTACCTGCCCCGACAGGTCAGTCAAACTGGAACGCATCTTTATCATTTTGATATTTTTACCTTTCACGCTATCCAGTCCAAGCTATTTCAGCTGATTGAGGAACTCAATTCCGAGCGTTTCGGCAAAAGCACCAAGCTGACGCTTTCCGTCAGTGAGCTACTGTTTTTTCTAAATCGCAGTGTTTATGAAACGGAGAATCTTCCTTCGCTGCAAAAGGAGCATACTCTCTACCAAAATCTTTTGAGCTATATTCAAGCGCATTTGGAGGACGAGCTTTCTCTGGACAGCCTGTCCAAGGCTTTTTTTGTCAGCAAATTTCATATTTCCCATATTTTTAAGCAAAATCTCGGTATCTCCCTGCATCAATATATCATAAAAAAACGCCTCGCCGCGTCCCGAGATGCCATTTTAGGCAATGTCGAGATCAGCGAGGCTGCCCTGCTGTCCGGCTTTAAGGACTATTCCAGCTTTTACCGCGCCTTTTGTAAGGAATACGGCCTATCACCCAAGAAATACCGGCAGCAATATTTCAGGCAGCCAGAGGCTTCTTCTTGAAAAAGGAAGGGCTTATCTCCTTTGATAAGCCCCGAATGAATAATTTAGTATTTTGTCTTAGTAAAGCATTCGCTATCTTAACTTTTTAATTAGTTGATAAATCAACCATGGTTTTTATAGAGCCTCCTCTTAGGGAAGTTTCCTTGCTTCTCCTCTCTCTGCTTACTCCAAATTTTCCGGCAAAACGCGGTAAAAATCCGGTAATTCCAGCGGCTTATAAAAGTAATAGCCTTGAATCATATCGCAGCCCGAATCCCTAATAATCTCAAATTCCTCCTGTGTTTCCACGCCTTCAGCGCATACCTTCTTGCCGAATTTGTGGCAGGCATAGACAATACTGGTGATAAAGTTGATATTGTCCTCTGAGCTTCCCATTTCATTGATCAGGCTTCGGTCGAGCTTGACGATACCCGCTGGATATTTGATCAAAAACGCTAAGGAGGAATAGCCGTCGCCAAAGTCGTCAATCGCCACCTCGATTCCCAGCTTTTTGCAGTTCTCCACAAATTGCCGCACCTTGATCGGCGCTTCATCGTAATGCGTTTCCGTCATCTCCAGCACCAGCCGATTACCCTCCACATCGTATTTTTTCAAGGTTTTTTCCAAAAAGGGCAGAAAATCCGGATCCATGATCTGGTAATAGCTGGTATTGACCGCCAGCCGAAATTCCGGCAAATATGCCAGTGCTCTGCTACAAGTACGAATCGCCTGCTCCAGCACCCACTTCCCGACATTTAGTATCAGCCGGCTGTTCTCCAGCATTGGAATAAATACTGCCGACGAAACATCCTTGCCTTCAAATTGCCAGCGCAACAGCACCTCGCCGGAGGTTACCGTCATGGTGCGGGTAGAAACCACTGGCTGCACCACGATCCGGAAATTTTTAAAGCCGTCAATTACATTTCTGTTTAGCTCCATGGTAAGCTGCGCCCTTGATTTCTGCGAATGAATCTCCTGCGGCGAATAGATCAAATATTCCTTTTCCGGCATCTGCTTTGCCTGCGTCAGCAGTCCCATCATATTGACCAGAATGTCCTGCGGCAGGCTTCCATCCCCTTCCTCATAAATAACGCCAAAGGAAGCCGGTACCTGAACCACCACATTATTCCCATAGTAAACGCCGCTGATAAGCTCCCTGATCTGTCGAATCAGCTCTTGAGCGGACTCCGTGCAGCCCGGCAATACAATCGCTAAAAAGCGCAAGCCATCCAGCCGACAAAGCAAGAGTCGATTGTCAAAATTATATGCCAGCTTCTTCGCCACCTTATTCAAAAAGAGATTGGCCGCGTGACGCCCCCTCAGCTCATTGATTTCAGAGAAATTATTCAGGGTAAAGCCGATGGCGGTAATCATCTCCTGCTGCTCCTGCAACTCTCTAAGCTTTTGCATTGCTGTATATTCTTTGGGGAAATTGGTAACGGAGTCGATTACAAAATTTTTCTCCTGCCGCAAGCAGCCGCCAGAAAAGAAGATCGGCTCGGTTCTCTCTTTGTTCCATTTGACAATTCCGTGAGAATGAACCCATATATTTTCGCCCGACCGGTCCTTCACCCGATAGTATAAATTGTGAACCTCCGTTTCTCCTCTCAAAATCCTTTCCATATCCGCGCGAAAAAGCTCCAAATCCTTGGGGTCGGTGATTCGTTTCTCCCACGCACCAATCAAATCTGAAATAATATTGCTTTGAAAGCCAAAGATATCCCGCATTTCATCGGAAACATAGAAAAGATTGGAGCGTAAATCGCCAACAAACGGATAATAATCTGACATTGAAATCGATCGAAAAAATACGACCGGATCAAATATATTATTTTGCAGAAACTTTGCCAGTTCCTCATTTTCTTCCATATATTCATTGTCATATTGAAGCTCCTGCTGCTGCCGCCGCCGATCCCTGATCTTTCCGGTCAGTGGATTGGTTTGGCTATAGTACAGGGATTTGTCCTTATACATATTTTTTTCAGCCCGCGACAGCAGCTCGTCCAAATCAACCTCCGCCCCCTCGCACCAAGCGCTCCCTACTGCCAGATGATGCTCGCTGCTAAAGACAGTTTCCTCCAGCTTAGAGATGGACATGTGAAATTCCTTTTTTCCGCCACTGGTAGAAATAACAATAAATTCATCGCCGCCGATCCGATAGACTCTGTCTTTGGGAAAGATCTCCTGTAGAGCCTTATACCAAAAGCAGATCAGCCGGTCGCCCTGCTGATGGCCGCCGCTGTCGTTGATCTGCTTCATTCCGGAAATATCCCCATACACTGCGCCGACAAATCCGCCGCCATGAAAATCCTGAATAAATTCGCTATAGGCATGCCGGTTATAGGCGCCGGTCAGCTGGTCATGATAGCTCAAATACTCCAATTTTTGCGTCAAATTTCGCCTTTCCAGCACAAAGGACACAAAATAGCTGATTCCACTCAAAAACGGAACCATCGCGTCAATTTTGTCTTCCTCCGGATTATCCACTCCAATAAAGCCGATCAGCTCGCCCTTTAGGCGAATCGCTGTGGTAATCAGCGAATCAATTTCCTGCGGCTTTAAAACCGCATAAACCTGTGGATACGTTTCTTTGATCTCCTCCAAATTTCTGATAATCACTGGCTGATCTGTTTCAAACAAATCCCACCACCATTGAATCATTTCCACTGGCTCCTTTTGCAACAAATCCTTTTGCGGTGTGATATTCGGCGCACACCACTCATAGGTATTGCTAAAAGTGCGGCTATCTTCCTTCTCAAAAATATAAGTCCGCTCACAGCGGCATCTTTCTCCCAAGAACATCAGCAGATCCTGTATTGCTTTATCGGGATTATTGATCGTGATCATCCGCCGCAAGCTTTCATTCAAATCATTTTCTCCATAGCATTGCTCTGACTTTTCTGACATAAAGTTCATCGCTTTTTCCTTCCCATCTACATCTTAATTTGCTGTAGCCATGACAATCGCTCCTTGACTCAGCCTTTTTACGATATTGCCTTGATATATCTGTCTTCCTCTTCCAGCACCTCATCCTTCCCAATTAAGCTGTTCAGACAGCGGTAGATCGTATTCTGCGCGTCCTCTCCCAGCATATTATATCCATGAAATTTAAAGACCTCTCGGCAAAGATTTTTAAAATCTAAGCTAATCTGCTCGCTCAAAATTTCCAAAATCGTCGCTTCCAGCTCCTCCTCACAGATATGCGCAAATTTTCGTCTGGTTTCACCACAGCGTCTGGCCACTGCTCCCTGCTCATACTGCTCCTCGCTTCTCCAATAGGTATTTTGATCGTCGTCAAGCACATAATACGCTCCAGTTCCAGCAGCCGCCTGCTTTAAAATCTCCGTTAAACGAGATCCCAGCTGATTGATTCCCCAAACGCTAAGAATTCGGCGGAACAAATCATCCTCGACAATCGGAGCCTCCCATTCAATAATATCGCTCATCAGCTTTGTCATCAGAGCAGTCGCAGTTCCCGTATAAAATGCCTCCTTCGGATACTGAGCCGGAAGAATCGGAAACGCTTCATAATATACCTGCTCCCGAATCGGCGTTTTTTCATACTCAATTGCAAATTTTTCCTTCCCAGCCGGCATCTCAGCGCCAGCCTCCTCCGGCAAGCGCAGGGCGTCCTCCTTTTCCTGCTGCTCGATTTGCAGCAGAGCATTGCGAAGCTTTTCCAGCGCCATTTCTCTATTTTTAAACCAATCCAGCGCCCATACTGAAATCACCCTCCATTGCAGGCGATTCAGCATAAACGGCT
>JBGZBY010000013.1:0-9115 GCA_041844915.1 Eubacteriales bacterium | reverse complement strand
GTTAACCGTATAGATAGGAAATGGACTGCCAGCACTCGATGGAGGAGAACCCTCCTGACAGATCAGAATGTCCATACATCTATACTCAAAAAGAAAAGTTTGTAACCGATTTCTCTTGGCTACAAACTTATTATACGAGGAGTGTATATTATGAAAAATATCCTAGTCACTGGTGGAGCGGGCTTTATTGGCTCTAATTTTGTTAAATTGGTTTTAGAAAAGGGTGAATATCGAGTAGTAAATCTGGATGCACTGACATATGCCGGCAATTTGGAAAATCTGGAGGATATCGAAGGTCATGAGAATTATACCTTTATTAAAGGAGATATCTGCGACCGGCAGATGTTGGATAAAATTTTTACAGAATATGAAATTGAGGAAGTTGTTCATTTTGCGGCGGAATCGCATGTAGATCGAAGTATTGAAGATCCTGAGATTTTTTTGAAGACGAATATTATGGGAACCCAGGCATTGCTGGATACAGCCAAGAAGCACTGGAAGCTTTATCCACAGGATAAATATGATCGTTCCTATAAATCGGGAGTAAAGTATTTGCAAGTATCAACAGATGAGGTTTACGGCGCGTTAGGGCAGACGGGGCTTTTTACCGAGAAAACACCGCTTGCGCCGAATAGTCCTTATTCTGCTTCTAAAGCAAGCGCAGATATGCTGGTTAGAGCCTATTATGAAACCTTTGGATTACCGGTCAACACCACTAGATGCTCCAATAATTATGGACCATACCAATTTCCAGAGAAGCTGATTCCTCTGATGATTCATAATTGTAAGAAAGACAAGAAGCTGCCCGTTTATGGAGATGGCATGCAGATTAGAGATTGGTTACATGTGAAGGATCATTGTACGGCGATTTTAACAGTCTTAGAAAAAGGGAAATTGGGAGAAGTCTATAATATTGGCGGGAATAATGAAAAAGCTAATATTGAAATTGTTAAACTGATTATTAAAGAATTAGGAAAAACAGAAGATTTGATAGAGTATGTTAAGGACAGACCGGGTCATGATCGCCGTTATGCGATTGATAATACGAAAATTAGTACGGAATTGGGCTGGAATCCGAGCTATACCTTTGAACAGGGTATTGCCGAAACTATTCAATGGTATTTGAGGAGTGAAAGCTGGCTGGAAAAGGTGGTCAGTGGAGAGTACCAGAAGTATTATGATAAGATGTATCAAAAATAGGGTATCGTGCTTTCTTGTACTATTTATGGTGATTGCCTGCTACTTAGCAACCAGTATTGCTTGCATTTCCAACATCAACGAAAGAAGCTAACTAAGACGAAAGCAGCAATAAAAGCGATACAGCTGCCCCTCAATTCTCCTTTAACCCAGCGCTGGCTTTTCTATTGTCATCCCCAGCATGACATGTTACAATTAAGCAGGAAGAATGAGAGACCCAGGGAGAGCAATCCGCCCACTCCCCTCTCGGCGAAATATAAAGAGGCAATTGCCTTTTTTCGCAATTTCTATGGAGCGGCACTGAAGGGCAATGATTATCTGGAACTGGCGGTTCTAACCGGAATTTTGCGAGTGGCGAAGGAGAGCATTTTTTCCGGCTTAAATAATTTAAAGGTGGCGTCGGTGCTTCAATCCTTTTGTTTGCCATATTTCGGCTTTACGCAGGAGGAAGTAGATAAGCTTTTGACATATTATGACGGAAAGGTGGAAAAGCTGCGGCAGGAGATTGTAGCGCCTTCAACGGAGGAATGCCTGGCGAGGATTCGAGAATGGCATGACGGATATTTGTTCGGCAGGGGCGGCAGGACAATAGAAATGTACAATCCATGGAGTATTTTGTCCATGCTCGACAGCGAGCATTTTCAGGCATACTGGGTTGACACGGCCAGCGATATTTTGCTGGAACAGGCATTTCGCAATAACTTGAATGAAGCAGTAGAATTCTTGGAGGAGCTGATCGCTGGCAAGGAGATTACAGTCGGGATTGACGAGAATGTTACCTTGCAGGCGCTGGAAGAAAAAAAGACGATGAACGACCTGTGGAGCTTGCTGCTGTTTAGCGGCTATCTGACAGTAGCTGAGGAAAAGGAGTGGGATTTGTACGCGCTGCGCATTCTGAAAGCCGATATCCAATCGCGAGGCAGGCAAGGGGAGATTTGACATTGTCATAAGAGATGAACAGCAGCGCCAAGGCTATATATTTGAGTTGAAGCTGGCAAAGACTGCCGGAGAAGTGCAAAAAGCCGCCGAAGAAGCGCTGCGGCAGATTGGCGAGCGGCGCTATGCACAGGCGTTGCTGGCGGAGGGCTATTCTCATGTAACCGCCGTGGGCTTGGGCTTTTTTGGCAAGGAAGCCGCAGCAGAATTTGAAGACCTTGATGCTGGCCTCCAAGCAAAAGCCTAGTGAAACTGAAGCTGGGCTTTTTGCAAGAAAGCGGCGAGAGAGATGGATGGCCTTTGTGGCTGAATGGAAGTAAAATCCTATTATAAAATTTTAAAAAATAAAGCCTATTTTTATGAAAATAATATAGACAATAAGACCCATAAAAAGCATTTAGATAATCGAAAATTTTCTATTTTTAGGCAGAAAATATAAAAAAAGAATTGAAAAAATGACTATTGACCTATAAGAAAAAAAGAGTTATAATGAGAACAACAATATAGAAGGGCAAACCAGAAGAAATTTTGGGACGCAAAGTCAGGAGTCTACGGGAAACTAAGATCGTCCGATTGCAAACGCGCTTTGAGAATTCAAGAGCGGCAAGGGAAGCATTCGGACAGCTGCTTGGGATACAAGGAGCGCTTAGGAGAACGGGCTTCTTTTTATTTGTAAAATAGGCGGAAAGGCAGGCGGGGCAGAAAGTGCCGATAGTCGGGAATAAAAAAGCTCAGAGGAGTAGTTTGGTATTTGTGAGAGTTGGAGTGCGTTTTTGCTTCTAATTTCTTTTTCAAATATACAAAGATCAAATCAAAGAAATCATTTAAGTCATCATGAGAGGAGAGAAATTATGATCAGAGAGAAAATGAGAGGGAGAGCTCTGATAGCCAAGCTGATGGTTATGTTGATGATCATCAACTTGTTTCAGGGAATGATATCGGTATCGATATCGGCGGTGGATGAGGATCATATTCAAAATCCTGTTGATTATGTGATAGGAAATGGGGACAATGAAGGGATTAAAGCGAAGCAGATAGCGAAAGATTATGAAAAAGGGGAATTTTCAGCTGTTTTAGATGTAGTGGGTGACAGCAGTAGTACGATGATTAATAAAAATTTGGAAGTCGTTTTGATAATAGACATTTCCAGAAGTATGGCAGGACCTTTTAGTGATTTTTTGGGCATACCGTCATATAAAAAAATTAATAATGCACAAAAAGCGGCTAAAAAATTCGTTGAGGATCTTTTGCCCCAAAATGAAAATAAAATCAAGATTGCGTTAGTAAGTTTTTCTGACAATGCAGAAATAGAAGCCAATTTGACAAATGATAAAGCAGAGTTGGAAGCGGCGATCAATAGATTGGGTGCCAAGGGCGGTAGCTTTCATCAGGATGGCTTAAAGAAAGCAACGACACTCTTGCAAGCCACTCCCGATACCAAAAAAATGATTGTTTTAATCAGCGATGGTGAACCGACATATGCATATAGATTAAAACCAGATTTTAATGTCATAGAAAAAGCAGTTTCAGATACTCCCAAAGAGGGCTATGAAATATGGAGCCGTTCTGAAAAGGGAGGTTATGGCTACAATGATTGGAAGAAAGGATATTATACAGACAGTTATTCTTGGTGGGGACAAACTTACACATGGGTTCCCTATTATGTAAAACTGGTTGACGAGCGTATCGGTACCGGAAAAGAAATGACGGAAGAAATCAAGAAAAATACCATTGCCGAAGCAAAGAAAATCAAAGAAAAAGGAATTGAGATTATTTCTATTGGCATTGGTATGGAGGGGGAAGGGGAAAACGTTTTAAAAGCGATTGCTTCAGACGGAGTGTATGCGGAGTCCGGCGTTACGGCGGAAAATCTGGAAAAAATTCTGCAAGGCTTACAGCAGACTATTATAAACAACAAGATCAAAGACGGTAGAATTGTATTGCCGCTAAATGAGCAATTTGCGTATATACGTCATATTGAGCCAGTAATTTTTAAAGATGGAGCAACACCGGAGGAGCAAGCAGATTTCCTAAAAAGAGCAGCTCAAATAAATGTTTTGGCAAGTGCCTCAAGTATTACCTTATCTAATATTGAGTTGGGAAAAGGAGAAACATTACGATTTAATTATCGGGCAAAGTTAAAAGAAGAATACAAAGACGGAGAATGGTATAATCTTACGAACGCAGCGAAGTTAATCCCGTATCCGAATGCGGCTGAATTGGGGCTAAATACTCCGAAAATAAAAGATTTAGTAACCACTACCATTATCATTGAGAAAAAATGGGAAAACGATAATATTCCAGAACAGATAAATCAAGTTAAAGTAGATGTTTTTGCGGGGACGGATAACGTAAAGACAGTTAATGTGTCAAAAGAAGAAAATTGGAAGTCTGTTGTTAATGAGTTGCAAAAATATAAAAAAGGGAAGCGGATTGAATATACGGTAAAGGAGCAGAAAGATGCTTCTTATACGCAAATCGGAGAGCCTTACAATGATGGGAATGGGAATTTTACCATTACCAATAGAAGCAATCAAATAGATATCACCGTAACCAAGAAATGGCAGCCGAGTATTCCAAGTAATGCGGAGGCAACAGTTGTTCTGTATAAGAACGGATTGCCCACAGAGGAAAAACGAACATTAAACAGCAATAACAATTGGCAGGTTGCTTTTGAGGCTTTATCGCTGGTGGATGCGAATGGTCAAAGCATTGACTATGACGTGAAGGAAACGGATATGCCGAATTATCCTAATCCGATATACAGCTGGAATGCAGATAGGACGGAGCTGACGATTACCAATACCTTTGCAAGCTCGGATAAGACCAGCATTCATGTCAATAAGGTATGGATGGGATACAAGGTGGCAGAAGCGACGGTCAGGATGATATCCAACAATCCGGTAGAAAATGGAAAGCTTTTGACCTTAAATGCTGCCAATCAGTGGACAGGAAGCTTTACCGAACTGCCAAAATATAATAATCAGACGGCAGAGGAGTATACCTATGACGTTGAAGAACTGCCGATAGAGGGATTTACTTCGGTAAAGACCAATAACGGTCAAGGGACATACACCTTTACCAATGCCTATAACAGTATGTCGAATCAAGTGACCTTGACTGTAGAGAAGCGCTTTGTTGGAATGGAGCAAAACAGTGTTCAGGTTCAGATCTTGAAAGATGGGCAGCCATTTGAAACCTTGACCCTGATTAAGGCTGCGGATGGAAAATGGAGGAAGGAGCAAACGTTTCCGAAGTATGATGTGAACATCAATGTAACTGGTGTGCCGCTGGGGCAGATCGCGCCGATCACCTACACAGTAAAAGAACTGGATGCTGCTGGAAATGCTTACGGACATGGCGAGGCCGTTACTTTAAATGGTCAGGAGTATCGGGTGCAGATAGAGAAGGCATCGGGGACAGACAACAGTTTTGTGATTACCAATATCAGTAAGGAAACTAGAGAAATTGCCGTAACCAAGACTTGGAAGAACCTTCCGGACGGTCAGCAGGAAGATATCACCGTTGAGTTGTGGCGTGCGGTTAGCGGAAATGCTCCGCAATTCGCAGAGAGCAAGCTTCTTCCCAAAGGAGAAAGAATGGTAATCTTCAGCGTTCCCCAACTTGACGAGCGGGGGAACGAATATACCTACACTGTGAAGGAAGCCGGCGAGGACAATGGTAAAATTACCTTGAGAGGCAAGAAATTTACAGTTGAATATGAGCAAAATGACTTTGTCATTATCAATACCAATATTGACACCGTAGATGTTATGGTAGAAAAGCAATGGCTTGACGGAAGCAATGCTCAGGAGCGGCCGCAAAGCATTCAAATCACGCTGATAGCCGAGCCGGCTCTGGCTGCGGTGTTGGCTGGTACGGGGCTTAATCCGGACGATTTCCGGAATGTGGAATTGACAGCGGATCCGACAGGTGTTTGGAGCAAGACCTTTGTAGGCCTACCGAAATATTTCGACGGGCAAGAAATTAAATACTCGGTAGAAGAAGAGGCGATCGCCGGCTATCGGTTAGTCAAAAAACCGGAGCTGGTTGGCGGGAAGCTCCTTCTTACCAATATCAAGCTGCTGAATGAGCCGATCAAGGTAGTTAAAACTTGGGAAGGCGGGAAGGCGCCAAGTGTAAGCTTTGGCTTATACAAGGATGAGCAGCTGGGTGAGGCAGTTGCTAAGCTTACTTTGACCGAGGACAATGTACAGGCAGGAGTGTCCAATACATGGGAAGGCAACTTTACCGATTCTCTGCCAGCTTATGATGAGCAGGGCAATCGGATCCTATATACCGTTAAAGAGCTGGATGACCAAGGCAATCCGGTAACTACGGGACTGGTTGTTTTAGGCGGCGTTGTCTATGAAGTGGAAGGCTCCTCACAAGGAAATAGCTTCTCCTTTGCCAATAAGGCATTAAAGGATATTCCTGTTGTTAAGGTATGGAAAGGTCAGCCGGCAGAGCAGGCACACTTCGGCTTATTCCGCAGGGATGAGCTGGAAAACAATCCGAATATGCCGGTGCCGGAGGATACGATTGACCTGACGGCAGAGGACAGCTGGCAGGGTAGCTTTAAGGATGTGTTGATTGAAGATTCTAATGGCAATGCTATTGCCTATGAAGTAAGAGAGCTGGATGAAAACAATAATATTATTCTGCCGGGAACAGCTGTAAGCTTGGACGGCAGGGAATATCTGGTTTCGCAAAGTCTGGCAGAAGGCAAGCATGTCTTTACCAATATTGAACTGATTGACCTGACGATTACCAAAATCTGGGGAGCAGATATTCCGGAGCAGGTGAAGGGTTCGGTCAAGGTTCAGGTCATGGCAAACGAGGCTGTGCTGGAGGAAATTATCCTGAATCAGGCGAATAACTGGACCGTTAGCAAGGAAAATCTGCCCAGATGGAACACGGACGGTTTGATTGTCTACCATGTCTGGGAGGTTAGCATAAACGGCGAAACGATCGTATTGCCGCAGGGCGTTCAGGGTATGGACTATGAGTATAAGCATAAGGTCTTTACGATCAGGGGAAATGGCCTTAATATCGCAGAAACCAGAGCGGTTGAGATTCGCAATACCGTTGAAACGACGCAGCCGGACGATCCGACCAAGCGGGATATCAAGGTGGTGAAGCTTTGGGAAACGACTCCGAAGGAGCATCAAAAGAGCATAGTCGTTAAGCTTTACATGCGAGATCAGGAAGGCAATATAGTTCCAGTGGAAGTCGAACCAATTACCTTGACAGAAGAAACGGACTGGAGTGGAGTATTTGCAGGGCTTCCGAGATACCATGCAAAGCCGGAGAATGTAACGATTGAGGAAGAAGCGTTGCCAGAAGGCGCACCGACAGAGAATGAGCAGAACGCAGAGCAGCCTGCACCGGCAGAGAGCGAGCAAAATGCAGAGCAGCCTGTACCGGCAGAAGGCGAGCAGAACGCAGAGCAGTCTGCACCGGCAGAGAGTGAGCAGAATGCAGAGCAGCTTGTACCAGCAGAAGGCGAGCAAAATGCAGAGCAGCCTGCACCGACAGAAAGAGAGCAGAATGCAGAGCAGCCTGCGCCGGCAGAAGGAGAGCAGAATGTAGAGCAGCCCGCACCGGCAGGCGGCGGAATGCAAAACGATCCTGTGCCTATGCCGTCTTCCGAGCCTTTAAAGCCGATCGAATACTTTGTAATGGAGATAAAGATTGGCGAGGAGGAGATAGCGCTTGCGCCGAGTCCAGAGCTGAATAGCTACTATCATGGAGATTATCTGATCAAACTGGTAGACAATGGCAAGGATTTGGTATATATCATCAATGTGCATAAGGATTCGATACCGGAAGAGGAGAAGACCAGCGTAAAGGTAACGAAGAATTGGCTGACGACAGCAGAGACTTATCAAAGACCGATTCAGGTTACGCTGTATGTAGAGCAGGGCGGCAGCTTAGTTGCTGCGCCGGTAGCGCCGAGAGTCCTGAATGCGGATAATGCATGGACGGTAATTTTTGAAGGACTGAAAAAGAAAGCAGAGGACGGAACAGAGCTGCGCTACTATGTCTTTGAAACAAAGATTGGAGATAGCGAGATCAGCATTACGCCGGCAGCCGATCTGTCGACTTATAAGCATGGCGATTATACTGTTTCTCTGATCAATAATGGCAGCCAGTTTGTAACGATTCAGAATTCTTACGCGTCTGAAGCGTTGCCGCCGTACATTCCAACGCCCGGATCGGGTGAGGATAATACCGGTAACAACACTGGTAATAACACCGGTAATAATACCGGCGACAATACCGGTAATAACACTGGCGACAACACCACTACGATTAATGATGATCCGACTCCAGAAGGCTCTCCGGTAGAGGAAACCATTACCGATCCGGCAATTCCGGAAGCTGTACCGATTAAGGAGGAAGAAATTGTAGAAGAGGAGATTCCACAAGGCGTGACGCAGTTGCCGAAGACCGGCGGCATCGGCACTGGAATGCTGGGACTTTTGGGTATGGGCTTAGCAGGCTTAGGTATTCTGCTGAAAAAGAAGAAATAAGGCTGAATAAGGGATACCAGCAGGTGGAAAGTCCGAAATAGCAGAGAAAACCACGAAGCTATAATGGCGATGTGATTTTGATGACTTGAGGCAGTGCCCTTCCCTTAACGGGGAAGGGCACTGCTTTTTGTTTGCCCAGCATGGGCGCTTTCTAACGGGTGAAAGTCCCGAGTGCATGTAGGCAACGACAAAGCACATAGCTGAACAGCAAGGATGTCTGCCATGAGAGATAACGTATAATAAGTTTCGCAAATTCAATTTCATAAAAAAAATAGACATAGTCTATTGCCGTCGGTAAAATTAAGTTACCACACAAAACCCACCGAGGAGGCAATAGCTATGTCTGATAACATTATACATATCTATAAAATTTGTAAGAAAATCTGCAAATGATTTCAGTATCCACATGATCTTATTCCTGTTCCATCCATTTATTGGCGTTCACT
>JBGZBY010000012.1:0-10300 GCA_041844915.1 Eubacteriales bacterium | reverse complement strand
GGGCTTCATCATGCAAAAGCTTTCCGGGCATGGAATCGTCTTTGTTGAAATCGATGGCTACGCTATGGAATACATCCTTGCGCCGGGACAGCAGATGGTAATTGATACCGGCTATCTGGCAATGATGGAGGATACCGTGCAGATGGATATTCAAACAGTCAAGGGTGTAAAGAACATGCTCTTTGGCGGCGAAGGAATCTTCAACACTGTTGTTACCGGTCCGGGTAAAATTCTGCTGCAAACCATGCCTGTTTCCAAGGTAGCCGGAATTATCAGCCCCTATCTCGTAACCGGAAAATAGCAGTCCATTGCTGCAAAATTCCTTAGGCTACAAGCTTTCTAAAGAAGGCAGCAGTCTTTGGGCTCTTCCCCGGACAAGGTCTGAGTAAGAACATAACAAGCGCCGCTTGCCTTTTTCAAATATTTGGATGCAAAAATCCCTGCCGCAATTTTCCGGCAGGGATTTTTCTCTTTATTCAAGCTACTTGCACCACTTCTCTGTGCAAGGCTTTTTATTCGTTACGAAGCGCGCTTAATACAGATAGACGCATTGCTCGCCGCGCCGGAAGATAGCCGGAAACTAGCCCTACGATAGTGGTAAATATCATACCCAACAAATACAGCCAAATCGGAATTACCGACAATGGAGGAGTTTCTCCTCCTAGACCGCCACCAAATAAGGTAATTCCTTTGGTCAGAGCATTTAACAGCATAGAACCGCCTGTACTAAAAATCAAACCAATAATCCCTCCAATCAATCCAATCAAAGCAGCTTCTGTCAGAAACATACCTTGAATATCGTTCAAGGACGCACCGATAACCTTCATAACACCAATCTCTTTGGTTCTTTCATAAATCGACATGACCATGGTATTAGAAATACCGATTGCCGCAACAATCAGAGATACCCCACCAATACCACCTAATACCATCTGTGCAATATTGGCAAAGCCACTAAGCTGATTGACCAGTTCAATCATGGAATTCGCATTATAACCCATATCTCTTATGGCTTGCTGTATTTCCGGAATTTTTTTTGTGTCCGATACAAAGACTTGTACCTCGTCATACTCAATTTTTCGTTTATTTACCGGTTTTACTCCGGGCAACTTCGATGTATCAGGATTTACCTTTTTTTGCCACTTGTCATAATCTTTTTGAATCTTATCAAAAGTTTCCAATGAAGTATAAATTTGGTTATCATAGCGCCAGTTTCCAACCTTTAACAAACCACTAACCGTAATTTTAATTGGTCTAGGAATTTTTTGCTTTTCTGCTTGCTCAAGCCCTGGGCGACCATAATCGGTATTGGGATTCAAAAGAATCTGCTCTGTCATCACATCAACTTTAGGTGCAGGGCGTTCAAAACCTTCCGCTGCATAAAAACCACCGAAAAATTCGCCATTTCTCCCTCTAGGATCGCTAAAACTATAAGGAATCTCTCCGCCAAACAAAAAATCATACCTTTCTGCTTCATTAAAGAATTCCCCAGAAGTAAGTTTCGGATTTTGCAAAGCCAAGACATCTTTCTTAATTCCAGTCATACTAGCATAAGCATAATACTTTCCACGCCGAAGCATAACTGTCATATTTTTTACCGGAGAAACTGCTGTTACACCTTCAATCTGTTCTATTTTAGAAACCGCTTCATCATTAAGCAAAACTTTCTTTTTATCATCAGTCTGTTTTTGAAAATCATATCGTTTTCCTACCGAAATAATATTCAATGAACCCATATCCTTTAGTTCTGCATTAATGCTTTCTTTCATTCCCACACCAAGCGAGATCATAATAATAATCGAAGTGGTACCTATGATAACGCCCAGTAAAGTTAGAATTGTTCTCAACTTCCGCCGCCACAGGTTTCCCATACTCATAATAATTAAATCACTTTTCTTCATAGGAGTTCATCTCCTTTTTATGTTTCCGTTTACGAATAATACCGACTATAATAAGCACAATTGCCAAAAAGCCAACAATACCACCGACAATCATTCCCCAAGGCAAAGATCCTGCCGGATTTTCTTGCGGAAGTTCTCCATTTGCACCACTTTCACTTGGCAAATCCGGCATAACCGGCATAGCATCTTCTACAAAAATCGTAAATTCTTTTTCTATTGTAAATTTCTTACCATTTTGATCTTCATACGTAATCACAAATTTTCCAGTCTGTTCTCCTATCTCGGAAAAGCGCAGATAACCTTCATAAGAATTACTCTGTCCAACATCAAAATTACCGATATATTGATTGTTTGGATCTGCTGAAAAATCGCCTTCTGCATTAATCATCAAGTTATAGACTTTAGATTTTCCGGTATTATAAATGTTAAAGTTAACCGAGATTTCGCTGCCAACAGAAGTAGAGCTTGGTATTGTTAACTCCGAAGCCTCTACTTTACTTGTCTGCATGACCGGAATTCCTACCAATTCTTTTGAAGTAATCTGTTTTCCATCTTTATCCTCATATTCAAAGTTTACATTTACTGTATATGTTTTTGGTGCTGCATCTGGCACTACATACATATGAAAATCCTGACTAACTGCCTGATTTGGCGCAATATGATTAATGTAAAAAGTGTTGCTGCTGTTGATTGGAGAAAATACATTTTGCTGCACAGTATCTCTGCCGGTTGCAACATCAAAGGTCAAATATGCCTTAACATTATAAATATCTTTTGTATGATTGGTATTTTTAAATACCATATTCAACTTAAATTCTTGACCAGCCTGAACAATGGTTG
Organism: Eubacteriales bacterium; assembly: GCA_041844915.1. Lineage (GTDB taxonomy): Bacteria > Bacillota > Clostridia > Lachnospirales > Vallitaleaceae > W11650. The sequence continues at coordinate 7,559 of JBGZBY010000012.1, read as the reverse complement.
GCTCAATTTTATAAGAATCCAAAATAATCTTTGGAAGATTTTTTTCTTTATCCTTTTCGTCCTCTTTTGCATCCAAATACACACCTATTACCTGTGTATCCGTAATCACTGCTGCATCTTTGGCTGTACTTGTTTTATAGCTGATTTCAAAAGTAATCGGATAATTTCTGTCCTTTAATCCATCGCCTGTACCAATAACAGTTACCGTATAAGTCTGGCTCTCTCCTTGCTTTAATTCATTAAATTTAATGATAGACTGTGTTTTCGGTAGAAACACAGTATTATCTGCCATTTTCACATTTAGTTCTTTAATATCCTTATCACCGGTATTGGTAATTCGGAAGGAAATCGGAAACTCCTGTTCCTGAACAACGGAATTGGGATAAGAAAATGCACTATAAGTCAGCTTACCGGTTGCGTTGCCAATTTCTTCTGGAGATACAAACACATTATAGCTTTTCTGACGAACAATTCTCTGCCCATCCTGATTTTCATATTCGTAAATGACTGTAAATGGGTAGCTTCCGGCAGCAATATCCGACTTTAAATAGTAGGTAAACTCTGCTGGCTTTGCAATCAAGGGCATAATATTTCCAATCGTTACTGTATCGTTGGACGATTTCAAAGTAAAACTTGCTGGAAGTCCTTCGATTCTGGTTTTTACATTGCGCGCCTGATAATCCGCATCGTTTTTAATTTTATAGCGAAGAGTGAGTTCTTTGTCTACCTCCGGCTTCAGTTCTGCGAAATTATCCTCAACAATTTCGATTTTTTCCAACTGTGTTTCGTCTTTACGCACTTCATAATAAAGCAAAAGTGTTGTCTGGAACGGATTGCCAGCATTGTTTTTATAGGTAACATCTAAATAGATCGGATAAATCCCCTCTTTGGCAGTACTGTCTACCACCAGTCGGATTTGGTATTGTCTAGCCGCATCTGGAGCAATGTTTTGGTTATTTGGCTCCAACAATGTCGATAAAATTCTCACTCCAGCAACCGCCTTTTCTGCTGTAATATCCGGTCTAATCTTTACCTCATTGGCAGTAAAGCGCGAGGTATTATTTAAACTGAAAGTGATTGTATTTTCCTTTTGCGAATAAACTCTGTGCGTTTCGGTACTCAAAATTTGCAGAGCAGGTTTGGCAATTGTCGTGTTTGATGTACTTTTCTCTACTGCGAGCATTGGCGAAATATTCGCCAGCAGTAAAAGCAAAACGCATAGAACAGTTGTTATTTTCTTCATCTTTTTCATAATATCCTCCACTCTTTATTAATTTAGAATTTGTTGCTCTAATTTTGCTTGGTAATGGTTTTTCTTTCTTGCTCCTGCTCCTGCTCATATTCCAGTAAATAGCTATCTGCCTTGTTATCAGCATTTTCCACTATCTTCTGAATATTGCCATCTCGGATATGAACAATCCGATCAGCATATTCGGACAGTTCCTCATCATGGGTAACAATAATTAGTGTCTTTTTCTCTTTTCTGACCATGCGCACCATCATTTTCATCATATCATCTGAAGTTTTCGTATCCAGATTGCCGGTTGGTTCATCGGCAAAAATCAATTCCGGTCGGTTGACAAAAGCTCTGGCAATAGATACTCTCTGCTGCTGTCCGCCTGACATCTCCGGCGGTCTATGATACATCCTTTCTCCCAAACCTACCTGCTGCATCATATCTTTCCCAACGGAATTTCTTTTGCGCTTGCTCTCTCCCTTAAAAATCAAGGGTAAAGTAATATTTTCCAAAGCAGTCAGCGTATTGACCAGATTGTACTGCTGAAAAACAAAACCAATATACTTTCGGCGGAATTCCGCCAATTGATTTTCGTTCATCTTATGAATGGGAAATTTATTAAAAAATATTGTTCCTGCTGTTGGTTTTTCTAATCCTGCCATCATGTTCAGCAGTGTTGATTTACCCGAACCAGAGGGACCTAACAAACACATGATCTCACCCTTATAAACATCTAGGTCAATATGATCAAGTGCCACCACCTTTTCCTGACCCATGGTATAGACCTTGCGAACACCTCTTAACTCCATTGCATTTTCCAAATTATGCACCTCAATTCCGTTTAGTCAACCTTTTAACACTACTTTTTTGCTTTTACTAAAGCGCCTGCCTGTCGAATGCAGGATTTCTAAAATTCCTTGTAAAAAAGCTAGCTTACTTTTTCAGCTGAATATCGTCTCCACCTCCTGCCAAAAAGCTCTTGATTTATAGCGGATGCGTTGCTTTTGAAAGAGTTTTGCCGCTTGAATTTTAAGATAAATTCCTAACAGATTATGTATTCCGCGTTTTAGTATAATACGCATCCCCTGCCAACTCAATTAAAAACCAATTAAAAATTATTAAAATCAGCTGTCAAATCGCTATTTTAAAGGCTTCATAAAATCGACAAGCACTCTTGCTTTTATAATCGCAGCCGCCAAAAACAGGATTTCATTTTTGTCTTATTGTATTGTTATATTAATACAGCAATTTTGTTTTGTCAATAGCTTTTTTCTTTCACTTTTGTAAGGAAGCTGCATTTTCTTCTTTTCAAGAAAGTTTTGCCTATAGCAGGCGAGATAGCCATTTCATAAATAGAGTCAATCAATCAAGCAAAAAAGCAGCAAAGGCCTTCCAATTTGCTGCTCTTAATTTTTTAATTTTATTCTTTTTGTTATTTTTTCCTAGCCTTCCGCCGCCTTATTCCTTGCCTTTGCAGCTTAGTTCTCCGCGCTGCCTTTATGTCAAAAGGTCTTCGACCTATTCCGCTCCAAGCAAAGCCTCTTACTCCATGACCTTCTTCAGAAAATCAGGAAAAGAATACCGGCTTCCCTGTTTTGGCAGACTCGTAGATTGCTTCCAATATTCGGGTTACAACCAGAGCCTGCTCCGGCAGCACAGTTAAGGGCTTATCGTTTACTACCGCCTGATAAAAAACCTCTTGCTCTATATCGGCGGGATCCGTCGCCTTACCGGAGTAAAACGCCACTCCACCGCTCTCCAAATTTGGCTTTTTCAAGCACTGTTTGTCATGCTCAATCAGATTGATGCGAAGCCCGTCCTTCATATCAGCTCCGGCCAAGGTACCACACAGGCTGGTCTTGGCTTCGTCAACCTCCAGCGTATTGAGCGCCCACGAGGTTTCTAAATAAATCGTCGCGCCGTTTTTCATCTTGATAAAACCGAACGCCGAATCCTCAACCGTATATTCCTGCGGATCCCACGGTCCAAAAATATTTCCTTGATTGGTCTGATCTGCCAATTTGCGATAGACCGAGCCGCTAACAGACTCCGGCTCATAATTGTCCATCATCCAAAGCGTCAGATCCAGCGCATGAGTTCCAATATCAATCAGCGGCCCGCCTCCCTGCTCTTCTTCGTTTAAAAATACGCCCCAAGTCGGCACTGCCCGACGTCTTAAGGCATGTGCCTTGGCATAGTAAATCTCACCCAGTTCTCCTGCCTGGCAAGCCTTTTTCAAATATACGGCATCCTCTCGGTAGCGACTTTGATAGCCAATCGTCAGTTTCTTTCCGGTCTGGCGGGCGACCTCGGTCATGGCCTTTGCCTGCTCGTAGCTCTTAGCCATCGGCTTTTCGCACATAACGTGCTTTCCGGCCTGCATTGCGGCAATGGATATCTCGGCATGAGAACGATTCGGAGTCAACACATAAACAGCATCCAACTCCTCCTTCACCAGCTCCCGATAGTCGGTAAAGACCTTAGCATCCTTCGTTCCAAATTTTTCCCTGGTCTTTTCCGCTCTTTCCTTAATGATATCGCAAAAAGCAACCACCTCAAATCCACCGTTTGCCTTGATTGATGGCAAATGCTTTTGATTGGCGATGCCCCCGCAGCCGACGATTCCTACTCTTAAAATTTTTTCCTTTTGCATAGCTTCCTCCTTTTTTATCCGCTTTTCTTGCTTTTAAGCATCTAGGCTTCCCCTTCCGCCTGAAGTCTTTCTCTCTGCTCCTTTAAATATTGCGCGTTCAACCGAACCGCTTCTTCGGAAATATCCTGCTCGTTGTCCTGTTCGGCAATCAACCATTTCGCTTCACAGGCGACCGCTTTTTGAACAATATCGTTCATTTTTTGAACTCCGGTTCCCAAAGGGCAAAAGCTGGGCTTTTCCAACTGTTCAAAATCCTTGACATGCACCAGCGGACAGCGCCCGCGATAGCGCTCCAGATAGGCCGTCGGCTCCTCTCCCGCAACCTTTAGCCATGCCGTATCCAGTTCTGTTTTCAAGAAATGATCGGGAACCTCCGCAAAGATATTGTTTAATAAATTTTCCTCGTTTTCCTTTATCAGCAGCAGTTCAAAATCATGATTATGGTACAAAAGCTCAATATTGAACTGATTGCAGTACTCTCCCAGCTGAATGAGTTGTTTAATCAGCCAGCGATAATTGCTGTCCTTTCTCCATTTTTCCGACAGATACGGAACTGCCAGATACTGGCAGCCCAGTTCCCGATAGGTCAAAACAGTTTTGCCCGGATCTTCCAAAAACTCATCCAATCCGACATGCGCTGAAACAATTACCAGTCCCGCCTCCTTCGCCCACGCTTTGACATCCTCTACGGAATGCCCATATAGACCTGCCAGCTCTACACCTTCAAATCCCGCTTCGGCAATCTCGTGAAAGCTTTTTCTCAAATCAGCCTGCGCACGATTTCTGATGGAATATATTTGAAATCCCATTTGATATGCCATATCTCTATCCTTTCCATGGATTCGCTACAAACTCTCCGCCCCTGCACCATTTTAAATACTGAAGCGCATGCAACTGCGATGTCATTTCCCATTCTCCGCCATAAATCGGATCATGATAGCCTTCAATGCAGATATCGCTCTCATAGCCTGCCATCCGTAAAATGGAAATAATGTCGCGCCAATTGTTATCGCCAAAGCCCGGCGTCCTATGCCAGACAAATGGCTTAGCCCCTAAAATGCCATACCGCTTTACAGCCGCCTGATCCAGCGTCGCGTCCTTGCCATGGACATGCACGATCCTATGCGCCCATTCTCTAAGCTGGGCAATCGGATCAATCAACTGAACCATTTGATGCGTCGGCTCCCATTCCAAGCCGATATTATCTGCCGGAACCTCGGCAAACATCATTTCCCATGCCAGTGGGTGAAAAGCAATATTGCAGGTGCAACGATTCCAGTTCCCGTCCATTGGGCAATTTTCCAGCCCCAAGGTCACTCCCTTTTCCCTTGCCCGCTCCGCCAGCTCGCGAAATACTTTGCCAAATTCGGAAATCGACTCCGTTACGGGCTTTCCTTCATATGCTCCGGCAAAGCTGCTGACGATGCGAGCGCCAAAAAGCTCGGCACAGTCGATCGCATACTCCAAATTCCTTCGATGCTCTGAATACTCGATCGGATTGCAGTACAGTCCAATCGTACTGATATCGACCGGCATCTCCCGACGCAGCGCATCAATATCAGCGGCCAAGCGCTTTAGCTCCACACCGTTATATTCCATGTGAAAATTGATTGAAAAAGTTTCAAATCCGGCCTTCACCATTGGCGGAATCATTTCCACCGCCCTGTCGCCCGGCAGACAGGTGCCTATTTTTATCTGCTTCATAAATCCTCCTTGACGCTATCGCAAAAGCAAACGCTCCGCTTGTCTTGATTGGTAGTAAACGCTTTTATCTATTGGTGTTTCGCCATCTCCATCTCCTATTTAACAGCTTTTTAAATAGCTCCCTTCTCCATTGAATAATACCTTAAACGCGGAAATTTCCAGCGGCAAATCACCGGCAATACTGGCCAGCTCCTCGCCGGCATGGGCAATTTCACCGATTGAGACTGCTGCTGAATGATAGAGTACACCTGCTGGCCGACATTTTCTTCGGCAATGACCGGCAGATGCCACGCCCATCAGCTCCTCCTTTTTCTCCTTGATCACCTCTTTTAATCTTTTGGCTTTCTCTCCAGCTTTTTTAGTCCGGCTTTACTGCCGGATAAGCAGTCGCATTATTTCGTCCGCTGTTTTGCTGCGCAGATCTTCGTCATCCTTCATCCAAAAATCCTTCTCCAGCTTCCAGCGCATTTGCGAATAATTTTGCAGAAAATCCCTAGGCAGCGCCTTGGTCTGGTATCTTTGGTACCATTCCGGATAGAGGCTTTTCATATATCGCTCTGCCAAGGCTATTGCTTCGCTATGCCAGCTTCCGCCCGCGCTGACTGTTCCGCTCAACTGCACTCCCGGCGGCGTGGAATGCGCCAAAAGCACACTGCCATCCGTACAGACGCCGACAACGATGTAGACATGGGTCGAACTGCTCATGATATCTCCCGCCCGATAATCCCTAATCCGGCCAGCCGGCGTATAGCTTCCCCAGCCGCGCTGGGCAAAAGCCGCCGCCATATCCTTCGCCTTCATCACATAGCCCTCGCCGCCGTCTACGCTGTGCAGCAAATTATAAAGGCTCCAGCCGACATAGCCGGAGCAATCCAGACCGTCATGAATCTGATAGCGCGTAAGCTGATAGTCATATTCTTTGTTTTGCTGCTGAAAATAGCGTTCCCATTGCGGACTTACGCCAATAGAAAGCGCTTCGATACCGGCGGCAGTGTCTTCTTCATTCCAGCCGCCTCCCCAAACATAGAGTGTTTTCCCAACCGGTTCAAGGGCAATCTGCAAAAAGCGCAAAAGACTATATCTTGGAATCTCCACACTTTCCTCCGCCATCGACACATGATATGCCTGGGCAAAGGAGGCGCTCATCGCACTGCCAAAGATCCCCATCATCAAGCAGACAAAAAGAAGCCTTCTTATTCTCATAATGTCTCCTCATTCACCAAAAGCCATTTCATAAATTCCAATTCTCGATTAACCCACGGAATCCGATTGTCTGCCTTGACCTTTTCGTTTCTGGCAATTGCTTCTTTTAGAGAAATCCATATCACTTGATAATCGTAGTCCAATTCATATTCATCCAATCGGTGATGGCCGCTTTTGGCCTCTATATTTCCCACATCTTTCTCCCTCCCTGCAAAGCTGCATTTTTAAGTATCGAAGCAAAATCATTTTTAAATTCTAAAGTAATAATACACCATTCCGCGACAAATGAACAGCATAATTATCAAAATAATCATGAAAAAATTTTCGATACGATTTCCATTCGCCGACAGCCAAGCTTTGCCGCCAAAAAAGGCAAATTCACAGGATCCGGATACTGCCGATATTTGACCGCTTGCCCGTTGTGTCTTTTCCACAATCCATATGCGCCGCTCAATAGTAAATAATCAAACCTTAAGTTGAACTAAAACATTATCCGCTAAAATAGCAAAGCCGGAGCATCCTAAAGATTTCTCCGGCTTAAATTTTTATTGTGCCAAGCTTCCGACCACTGGCCAGTCCTTTAGTTTAAATGCACTTTCCGCGCTAAGGCCAAATAAAGACCTAAGTCTTTTTCCATGTATTGGGAGAAAAGAGAATCAGCATCGGTATAATTTCCAGTCTTCCGGCAATCATGCCAAAGGACAGAACAATCTTGGAAAAATCGGAAAGGGCGGCAAACGATCCCGCCGGCCCAACTGCATC
>JBGZBY010000011.1:0-23501 GCA_041844915.1 Eubacteriales bacterium | reverse complement strand
CTGGAACTCCAGCGCAAGGTTGACGATCAGTCTGCAGCCAGCTAACTATGGTACGCCGTCGGCTGAAAATGAATTTGCGAAAGATTATTGACACTATCCATGAGGCGGAATCTGAAAGAAGCTGTAAGCAAACCTCTGACCTGACGGACAGGAACCGCATATAAGGCTCGGAAATACGGATAAGGTGGCAAAGGCAAAAGAGGTAGAAAGGAAACAACGCATGGACACAAGTAGTCTCATGGAGCAGATACTTAGCAAAGATAACTTCAATGCGGCATATCTGCAAGTCGTCAGAAACAAAGGTGCGGCGGGCGTAGACGGCATGGCTATCCAGCGGAGTGATGATTGATGAGGAGTATGAAGATACCATAGTCGGGACTCCACAAAGCGGAAATATATCACCGCTGTTAGCGAATATCCTGCTTAACGAGTTGGATAGGGAACTTGGAAGCAAGAGGACTGGACTTCGTAGTTTGAGACTAAAAGCAGAGGTAAGTAATTTTTTGGAAGCTCGAAGCAGTGGAAAAGAAGCGGCGCTTGACGGAAGGCTCAGAGCAGCGAAGTTTGAAGAAATTGTCTGCGGTAAGTCAAGACGGCTCGTCCGGCGGCGATATGCCTTGAAAAACGCTGACAGAGCCGGATTTTTAGATAAAGGAGATGGCAGTAGGAGAGAGAGATGAAGAAAAATTTCTCAGTCCATTTCTTATTATCCAAAATTTACCAAAAAAGAGAATGGAAAAGGCCAAAGGAATGTATTAAAATTGTATAAAAGTATTTCGAGAAGAAATAGATCAGGAAATGAAATTTCCGGAATTATCGCAGAAAGCTCGGCGGAAAATAAAAGGCTACAGAATGATCAGGAAGATCATAGGAACAGAATCAGGAAAGATTTTGTTGTTATGATCTTCTTTTTTTATGACTTTGGGGCATACTAATTTTGAAGCGAGGATTTAAGGCCTTTGTTTGCTAAAATCATTCCTGCCATATTTTGCCGGCAAGCTTCTCCGGATATGGCGGTTGCCGCCATGGGAGCAGAGCAGGTCTAAAAATATGAAAAATGGCAGACCTAGCGCTGATCAGGCTTGACGCTTGATTTGGCATGCGGAAAAAGGAGCGGACTGCGAAGGCTTGATACAAACAAAAATGAAAGAAAGAAAGGAAAACGATGAAAATGGAAGCAGCAAAAAAATTATGGAACTCAATGGCAGCCGAATTTGCGGAAATGGAAATTCCGAAGGCAGAGAATAATTTTACTATAAAATTGATTACCGAGAATAGCATGTGTGGGAAAGATCAAAAAGCGCTTGATGTGGGCTGCGGAGCGGGGAGATATGCCATTGCGCTTTCCGGCTTGGGAATGAAGGTAGAAGCGAATGATTTTTCAGAGGCGATGATCAAAGCGGCAAGAGAATGTGCAAAAATTCATCAGGCCGAAGGGATTGCTTTTTCGGTAGAAGATTGGTCGCAGCTGGACATTTGCGAAAGGGGTTGGGAAAAATCCTTTGATTTGGTGCTGTGCAGCATGACACCGGCAATTAGGGATGAAGAAACGATTCGCAAGGCAATATTGGCATGTAGAGGCTGGCTGCTGATTACAAAGCCATGCCGGCGGACCAATTCGGTAAGAGATGCCTTGAGGCGAGAGCTAAATTTACAGGAAGACTTGGCAAAGTCAGATGATCAGATGAAGCTGGCGTTTGATTTGCTGTGGCAGATGGGGAAAAATCCGCAGTTGCAGTGTGAAGAACAAATATGGGAAAATCAAAGGCCATTAGAAGAAGCTCTAAACTACTATACTTGCTTCGTAGAAAGCACACACGGCGCTTTGACGGAGATTCAAAAGGAAGCGCTGAAAAAGTATTTAACGAAAATTGCAGTAAACGGCATGGTGGAAGAAAAAACGGTGACAACGGTATACGCGCTGTATTGCAGGGTAGAAGAATAATAGATGGAAAGGTCTTGTTCACCGGGCGGCAGCCTTAGGTAGAAGGATATAAAAATGCAGGCGAGAAAAAAGTCTTTAGCGGAAGCGTAATAAATCAGAGGTGTTGGATGTAGTTGTCAATGGATAGGCTAAAAAAGAAAGGAGTAAACCGAAAGAGCTGTCAAAAAATTCTGAAAAATGATTTTTTGCGGGTGATATTTGATTGCCTATAAAATTAAAGAAAGCAGCGGGTGAAGTCATGGCAAGAATTTTATAAAGAATTTTCGGGAAAACGAGGAAATGAAAAAAATTATAATCGCAGGGATAATCTTGTTCATTTTGAGCGCATGTGCCAATAGCGGGAAAGTAGTGCCGGAAGCCTCAAAGACCAAGCAGACGGAGAACTTGGGCAGCGGTCAGGAAAAAAATCATAAGCATGAAGAAGCAACTAATCTAGTGGGAAAGGCAACTCGTATTGTAAAAGACGCGGTAGGAAGGGAGGTAGAAATTCCTAAAGAAGTGAAGTCTATTATCTGTGTCGGAGTTGGAAGCCTGCGCTTTACCAGTTATATGCAGGCGACAGATTTGGTAGTTGGCGTAGAGGAAAATGAAAAAAATCCCAAGGTGACAAAACCGTTCAGCTACATCAATCGAAGGATATTTGCTGATTTGCCGCATATTGGGAATAATGGGAAGGCTTATTATGAAGAGATTATAAAGCGGGAGCCGGAGCTGATTATGGCAACAGCAGATAAAGAAGCAGCGGAGCTTTTGCAGCAAAAAACAGGGATTCCGGTAGTGGCGGTGCCGCTCATTGATAATATGTTTGACGAAAAAAGCTATCAGATGCTTGAGCTTATGGGAGAGGTTTATGGTAGGCAGGAGCGGGCAAAGGAGCTGATTGCTTATATTAAGGGATTAAAAGAGGACTTGCAGAAAAGAACGGGTGATATAAAAGAGGAAAATAAGCCTAGCGTCTATGTAGGCGGCGTATCGTTTAAGGGGAGTCATGGCTTTGAAGGAACGGAAGCAGGCTATTCTCCCTTTGTGGCGATAGGAGCCAATAATTTGGCGGATCTGACAGGGCAGAAAGGAGCTTTCAGCGTCGATATGGAACAGGTTTTGCAATGGGATCCTGAAATTATTTTTCTTGATTTTAATGGAATGGCTTTAATCAATGAAGATTATGCCAAAAACCCGGATTATTACAATTCCCTATCCGCAGTAAAGGAAGGGAGAGTGTATTCGCAAATTTCCTTCCGCTTTAACGCCGTAAATGCCGAGCTATCCATGGCAGACGCATATTATGCGGGAAAAATTATTTATCCGGAGCGCTTTGCAGATATAGATATTGCGCAAAAAACGGATGAAATTTTTGAAAAAATGCTGGGCGTGAAGTTTTATGACACCTTAAAGGAGAATGGCTACGAATTTAGAGAAATAAAGATAGGAGAATAAGAGGAAAATGGAATGAGGGAAAAAACTTACAGCTACAAAGTATATAATTCCAGAAACATCTTGATTTTGATTGGGCTTTTTGTTATCTGGATAGGCAGTGCATTTTTGGCGCTGGCGGCAGGTTCATATGAGATTCCGATACCGGAGCTGTTAAAAGCAATTGCCGGTAAATCAGAGTATGCCAATATAAATACCGTCATTCACAATTTGCGATTGCCTAGGGTCTTGACGGCCATGATTGGAGGATCGGGCTTGGGCATTGTGGGCTGTGTGCTGCAAGCTGTTTTGCGCAATCCGTTAGCGGCCTCCTCTACCTTGGGAATTTCACAGGGAGCTTCTTTTGGAGCAGCATTTGCTATTATCGTTTTGGGAGCGGGCATGCAAGGCAGTGCAGTAGCGGCAGTTCAATTTGTCAATCCCCTGCTGATCAGCGTTTGTGCCTTTGCAGGAAGCATTGCGGTTTCTTTTTTGATTTTGGGGTTTTCTCGTTTCCGAAAAATCACGCCGGAAAGCATGGTTTTAGCAGGAGTTGCATTAAGCGCAATGTTTTCCGGCGCAACGACCCTGCTTCAATTTTTTGCGAATGAGGTTCAACTGGCATCAGTTGTTTTTTGGGCTTTTGGGGATTTGGGAAGATCTGGCTGGCGCGAGGTTAAAATTATGACAGTGGTTGTAATAGCAGCTATGCTTTACTTTTTGCTTAATCGCTGGGAGTATAACGCATTGGAAATGGGGGAGGAAACAGCGCTAAGTCTTGGGGTAAATGTAGAGCGTGTAAGGATTTTAAGCATGATTTTTTGTGCGGTTGCCGCTGCGGTGATTGTTTCTTATTTGGGAATTATCAATTTCATCGGTTTGGTGGCGCCGCATATGGTACGTCGCTTTGTTGGAAATAATTATTCCTTTCTGCTGCCTTATTCTGCTTTGATGGGGGGAATTCTGCTGCAACTGGGCGATTTGGCGGCAAGAACGGCAATTGCTCCGGTTATTTTGCCGATTGGCGCGATTACCTCTTTTATGGGAGCGCCGCTATTTATATATCTGTTATTTAAAAACAAGACCTCACATCAGTAAAAGGCAATAAAAAGGCTTTAATAAAGGAAATTAAAAATCTGCCAATTTATCAGATCAGCTGCTTCCTTTAGCGTCTTAAGGACTTTGCTGTCAGTTTTTGAGTGAATGAAAATCAAAAAATAGCTGGTATTTTAAGAGAAAAAATCTGCGGCAGAAGAGAAAAGCAGCTTTAAAAAACGCGGCAAGGGCGGATGTGCCGGTCGTGAGATGTCCTTTCCGAGCGGAGCGGTGCAATGTCGCAATGCCGCAATGCTTTAGAATATCGTTTGGAGCTTGTCAATTGCAGTCGGTCAAGGCTCAAATAAAATTTTTACTGGTATTTATAGGGAGAATTTGATATAATAAGCTCGTAGTTTTACTGATAAAAAAGGAGCATATTTGAATGACGACCAAAGAAATCTTTTTACAGATTATGGATACCCATGTAGAAATAGCGCTGGCGACCAGCGCATATAGCCTGCCGAATGTTCGGATTGTTAATTTTTATTATGACAGGACTAGGAATGTTCTTTTTTTTGCCAGCTTTGAAAATCAGGACAAGATTAGAGAGTTTGATATCAATCCCAAGGTTGCCTTTACCACAGTGCCCAAATCCGGCAGAGAGCATGTCCGAGGTAAGGGAATGGTACAAAAAAGCGCTCTGTGTGTTTATGATTTAGCGGAGGCATTTATTGAGAAAAACCCTGAATTTAAAGAAATTATCGAGGAAGCAGGCGAACATCTGGATCTGTTTGAGATTAAGCTTCAGACAGTAGTGGTTTGTTTGGAATTTGGTCAAAACGCTCTTTTAGAGCTATAAGAAATGGCTGCAATATAGGGGAATCCTCTGAAAGGTCGGCCTCCGTCTTAGGGCAAGAGCGAAAATCAAAAAGGTGCTAAAAGCAGCTGAAAGAGCCGCAAAGAATAAGAGGACAAGGCATTTGCGATATCTCGTCCAATAAAGGGGGAGGTATTGGCAAATGCTTTTTTGACATAAGTGCATCTTAAGGGGAAATAGCCGATTTTGTGAAGCTTATGCAAACGCAGACAGCGCTGCGCAAGACGCTGGCCGGTGCTTTGCAGGCTTGACAAATGAAAAAAAGAGGGTTATAATCCAAAAAAACATAGAAAACGAACAGCCCCGATAAAGGAAGGCGAAGGTGAAAAAGAATTGGAGAAGGTGGTACCCGCGTATTTTTATAGGCTGGTGCGTCGCTGCAAATAGTATATTTTATGGATATAATCTTTTGCCAGTACTGGAGATAGGTTATGTGTTCCTGGCGATTGGCATGACTGATTAACCGAAAAAGCCGCGAATTGCTGCCGATGGAAAGGGCAAAAGCCCTTTACGAGGAAGCGAATCGCAGGATCGACGAGGCGCAGCAGTTATATCAAGGCGACCGTATTATGGAGCTACTCCGGCGATGGGAGGGTTATAAATAAGCAATTTCCATAACCCTGCCCCTAAAAAAGCAGAATAAAAGCCTGCACCGCGAAAGGAAGGCAGGAAGCGGAGTATAGGCAAGGAGCAAACCGGCGAAAAATCCGAAAGCGGGAAGGGAGCTAAGCCAGAAGGTGTTTTTAAAAGAAGCGATATTTAGTAAATAAAAAGAAAACGATAAGGAGTAGAGCATGGAAAATCAAGAAAAAAAATTGGTCATGTACAGCGGGATTCAGCCAAGCGGAGTAATTACTATTGGCAATTATTTTGGAGCGGTCAAGAATTGGCTGGAATTGAATAAAACACATGCCGAGTATTTGACCTATTGCAGCATTGTTGACTTACATAGCATTACTGTGCGTCAGGAGCCGAAGCAGCTGAGGGAAAATGTGAAAAAGCTTTTGGCATTTTATATTGCGGCCGGTCTAGATCCTCAGAAAAATATATTATATCTACAGTCCACTGTTCGTCAGCATGCTGAGCTGGCATGGATTTTAAATTGCTTTACCTATGTGGGAGAGCTAAACAGAATGACGCAGTTTAAGGACAAGTCGCAGCGGCACAGTGCCAATATCAATGCCGGGCTTTTTACCTATCCGGTTTTGATGGCGGCGGATATCCTGCTTTATCAGACGGATTTGGTTCCGATTGGCGATGACCAAAGACAGCATTTGGAGCTGGCTAGAGATATTGCGATTCGCTTGAACAATGAATATCAGGGGCTGTTTAAAGTGCCGGAGGCATATTACGGTAAGCTCGGAGCACGAATTAAGAGCTTGCAGGATCCGGAGAAAAAAATGAGCAAGTCCGATGATGCCAATACCTATATCAGTGTTCTGGACGATCCGGCGGCGATTCGGAGTAAGTTAAAAAGAGCGGTCACCGATTCTGTGGCTGAAATCAACTACAGCGACGCACAGCCGGGAGTGAAAAACCTGCTTGAACTTTATATGTGTGCGACCAAAGAGAGCAAGGAAAAAACACTGGAGAAGTTTGCCGGTCAGGGATACGGCTATTTAAAGGAACAGGTTGCAGAAGCCTTGATTGCAGAGCTGGAGCCGCTGCAAAAGGAATTTGCCCGAATTCTGGCGGATAAGGCATATTTGGAGGCGGTGCTGAAGGAAAATGGGCAAAAAGCGGCATATGCGGCAGAAAAGACCCTGCGAAAGGTGAAAAAGAAAATTGGCTTTTTAGAAATCGAGCTGTAGCATTTACTCATGCGAAGGAGCTTTTAAGGGGTACATGGAGAGGCTCCGAAGCCATAAAAAGCCGCTTTAGAAGCAACCGAAGGAACAAGCAAGAAGCAACTTCTGCGAAGGGCAAGGCTAAAAAGGAAAAATAAGGCCGGCTGCTCTCCAAGGTGTAAAAGCCGCTTTGGAAGCAGCGGAAAGAACGAACAAGAAGCATCTTCTGTTAATGGCAAGGCTAAAAAGGAGGCAAAGGCGACTGCTTTCAAAGGTGTAAAAAACCGCTTTGGAAGCAGTCGAAAGAACAAGCAAGAAGCAGTTGCCCTTGATACAAGGTCTGAAAAAGGAGCGGGAAATTTTAAGAGCCGGCAGAATAGGAAGTATTGGAAATGAAAAAGCATAAAAAGACGATCGGCGTGGTTTTGGCGGAGGCTGCTCATGGAGAAAATGGGAAAAGGCTGACTCTTTTTACCGGAGAGCTGGGGAAGGTGACGGTATTTGCCAATGGAGCGAAAAAAGCCAAATCGCCGCTGCTGGCGGCAACGCAGCTTTTTGTTTTTGGAAATTATGAGCTGTATCAGGGAAAGGATGCATACACCTTGACAGGAGCAGAAGTCATAGAAAGCTTTTACGGGCTGCGCTCGGAGCTTATACT
Organism: Eubacteriales bacterium; assembly: GCA_041844915.1. Taxonomy (GTDB): domain Bacteria; phylum Bacillota; class Clostridia; order Lachnospirales; family Vallitaleaceae; genus W11650. The sequence goes on along the minus strand of JBGZBY010000011.1, from coordinate 15,783 downwards.
GACGGCGTATGCCGCCTGCTTATCAGAGCTGAGCTTGTCCTTTCTTCAAGACGGAATCACAGGAGAAGCCCTGCTGAAGCTGATTTATATTGCTTTTGAGGAATTGCTCAAAAAAGAGATTTCACCGGCTCAGATCAAAGCGGTTTTTTCCATGAAGCTGCTAGTGCTGGCGGGCTACATGCCGGCGATTGATGATTGCATTCGCTGCGGCAGACAGGAGGTGTCGTTTTTTTCCGTTCAGGATGGTGGAGCGGTATGCTCCGAATGCGTTTGTAAAGCTGATGACAATTTGCCGCCGGCGATTCGCAGTGCGATCGGCTATATTTTGGAAAGGCCAACGGAGAAAATATTTCGTTTTCGGCTAAAGCTTGAATATGAGCAGCCCTTTTTTACACTGGTGCAAAAATATACAGAGCAGTATCTTGACTATCCTTTGAGATCCGAGCAGATTTTAAAAGAGCTGCTGTAGCGCTATTTCCAAGGAGCAAGCGGAATCAGTAATATGTAAGCTATGCTATGGCGCTTTAGTGGCGAAGCGGGAGAATTTCTTAGGAAAGAAAGAGCAGTTCTGTGAAAAAGTGAAAATGGCGGACATCCACAGTTATGCCGACACTATTTCTAAACAGGAAGCAAAGCAGGGAAGGAATAGTTCTGCGAAAAAGCGGAAGTAGTATATATCGGTAGCTAAGCTATGTACTATTTTGGAGCAGAAAGAGAATTAGAAATATGCCTAAGCAGCGGAGGTTCGCCATAGCGGAGAAGCTTTTTAGGCAGGGAAGGAACCTCCCGCGAAAAAGTGAAAGCAGTATATATCGACAAGCCATGTACTATATCTAAGCAGAAAGAGAATTAGAAATATGCCTAAACAGCGGTGGTTTGCCATTGATAAAGGAATTGCCTCGGCAGAGAAAGCGGATAGGATGGGGAATATATGGAAAGCGGAGAGGCGCTCAAAGCTTTTAAAAGAAGCAAGCAGTTCTTATAAAACAGCAAAACAAGGATGAGAAATCCTCATAAGGAAGCAGGAAAAAATGAAAAACTTTAAAAAGTCGCAGCGAAGAAATGCATTAATATTCATGGTTGTATTTTTATGCATGGGAATGGCGGCTTTTTTTGTGCTCTTTTCTGTGGCGAAGCTTTTTGCACCGGTTAACTCGTTGAGTGAGCAGACGCAGATGGCGGAAGCGCGGGCGGAACGGGAATTTGCTGAGAAAAATCAGGAGCAGATTAAGGCGCTTCAGGCGGCGGCGGATAAGCTGGAGGTGATTTTACCGGAGCTTGGTGCGACCGGTCGTCAGTTTAACGAAGCACTTTTACCGTTGATTGAATTGCTGGCTGCCCAGTCGGAAGCGCTGACGCTTGAAAACTGGCGGGAGTTTCAGAAAAAATTTGCATACGAATATGAAAAGTTGTATACCCAAAGCCAGGCATCTGAAAATTTACCAAAGCAAGTGCAGGAAAGTCAAAACAAAGTTATGCAGATTTTACAGGAGATAAATCAAACCATACAAGAAATGAATAAATAATTAAAAATAAGAATAAATATGAAGTTTTATCTTGACGAATCTCGGATTTGGGAATATAATAGCTTTTATAAAAACAGGGCTTGAGTATTTGCTTTCCCAGGAGAAAAAGCAGGAGGCTGCGGCGCTGACGATCAGACCGGTCTGATTGAAGAAGCAGAGAATTTTCCAGCTTGGGATAGGAAAAGCCCGACAAATAGGAGCTTAAAAATCTGCTGGGAAATTTTACCTGCGGGATAATCAAAAAAGGAAGGAAAAAGATATGAAAAAAATAATCAGCTTTGCACTGGCAGTGGTATTTTTACTGACGCTTACCGCCTGCGGAAATCAAACGACTACCGTTGAAAAACAGGCGGAAACGACTTCAACAGAAAAGACGGAAACGGCGACGGAAACCAAAAGCTCCGAAACGGCAGCGAAAACAAAGGTTGACCTGATCAAGGAAAAGGGTGTGCTGGTGCTGGGAACCTGCGCCGATTATCCGCCGTATGAAACCCATGCTATTATTGATGGAAAGGATGAGATTGTCGGCTTTGATATTGAGATTGCAAAGGAAATTGCCAAGACGCTTGGCGTGGAGCTTCAAATTGAGGATATGGATTTTGATGCGCTTTTGGTTGCGCTCAACTCTGACAAAGTAGATATCGTAATTGCTGGAATGTCGGCAACCGAGGAAAGAACGAAATCTGTTGATTTTTCGATTGTTTATTACAATCCCAGTCAGAAAATCGTAGTCCGAAAAGCGGATGTTGAAAGCTTAACCGGCTTGGAGGCGTTTAACGGAAAGACGATCGGCGTACAAAAGGGAACGATTCAAGAGGAATTTGCCGATGCCAATATGAGCGGCGCCAATAAGATTGCTTTGGGTAAGATTCCGGCGTTAATTATGGAATTAAAATCCAGCAAGAGCGACGGCATTGTTTTGGAGGAGCCGGTAGCAGCGGCTTACATTGGTAAGAACGAGGATTTGACCTTGGCGAATATTGAGGTGGAAATCGACGTAGATGGTGGTTCTTCGGCAGCTGTTAAAAAGGGCGAGAGCGAGCTTTTAGCGGTGGTCAATCAAACACTTCAAATGCTGATTGACGAAAAGAAGATTGACCAAATGGTAGTGGACGCCAATAAATGGATGGAACAGGAATAAGATCATGTGGATACTGAAATCATTTGCAGATTTTCTTACAAATTTTATAGATATGACAGTCAAATATTACCCGTACTTTTTGAAAGGTACGGGTAATACCCTTGTGCTGTCTTTGCTGGCGACAACGTTAGGCTTTGCCTTAGGTATGGTTTTGGCGCTTTTGAGGATCAATACTTCAAAAAAATTGATTTTAAAGGGAATGCGCCTTTTGGCAGGATTTTATATTGAAATCATTCGGGGAACGCCGCTTTTGGTGCAATTGCTCTTGGTTTTTAATGCATTTACGGGGATGTCCCGATATTCTGCCGGTGTCATTGCGCTGTCGCTCAATTCGGCGGCTTATGTGGCGGAAATCATTCGGGCGGGAATTCAGTCGGTTGATAAGGGGCAGACGGAGGCTGCCCGCTCGCTGGGGCTGTCCTCTTTTATGACATATCGGGAAATCATTTTGCCGCAGGCGATTAAAAATATTCTCCCTGCGCTGGGAAATGAATTTATCGTTTTAATCAAAGAAACGGCGATTGTTTCCATGGTCGGCATTGTTGATCTGATGTACGGCGTTGGTATTGTGCAAAGCAAGACCTATCAGCCGGTGCCGCCGTTGGTTATGGCGCTGCTGATTTATTTGATATTGACCTTAACCCTGTCAAAGGGGATTAAGGGCGCAGAAAGGAGATTGAGCCGTGGCAATGAGCGATAAGACGGAAGGCGGCAAGGGGAAAATAGGCGAGGTTTTATTATCGGTCAAAGACCTGCATAAGAATTTTGGCAAGCTTCATGTGCTGCGGGGAGTGTCAGAGGAAATTCGGCAGGGAGAGGTTGTTTTTGTAATCGGCCCGAGCGGATCAGGGAAAAGTACCTTTCTGCGTTGCCTGAATCTTTTAGAGGTGCCGGAAGCTGGCTCGATTATCTTCGAGGGCAACGAGCTCTTGGCCAATGACCTGAATCTCGATAAGCACAGGCAGAAAATAGGGATGGTATTTCAGCACTTTAATTTATTCCCACATAAAACCGTGCTGGAAAATATTACTTTGGCGCCGATAAAGCTGCTGGGACTGACGGCTGAAGAAGCCGAAGCAAGAGCGGACAGGCTGCTGGAGCAGATTGGCTTGACGGAAAAGAAGCATTCCTATCCCAATACCTTATCCGGCGGGCAAAAGCAGCGGATTGCGATTGCTAGGGCGCTGGCGATGCAGCCGGATGTAATGCTTTTTGACGAGCCGACCTCGGCGCTGGATCCGGAGATGGTCGGCGATGTTCTGCATTTGATGCAGAAGCTGGCAAACGACGGAATGACGATGGTGATCGTTTCGCATGAAATGGGCTTTGCGAAAAATGCTGCCGATCGGGTTTTGTTTATGGACGAGGGCGTGATTATTGAAAGCGGTACGCCGCAGGAGGTTTTTGAAAATCCCAAGGAGCAAAGGACAAAGGACTTTTTATCAAAGGTGCTGTAAAAAGAGCGGCGGCTTTACCGAAGGGGAGCCATCTATCTGGATAGACGCAGGCGTGGCTTGCTGCTTCAGAGAGGGTATACCATTTACGGAGAGCGCTGCTTTTTGATTTTTTTGCCGGAAAATATGTTTTGCTATTTACTTTTTTGAAATTTCTGACTATAATAGATTAAGCTCTTGGCACTTTTTTAAGAAAAAGCAAATTTTCGGGCCGAAAAGGACAGAATGGCTCTGAGGAAGAAGCGGCGTGCCGCGCACTTTTGTATGCATGGCGGTCGGAGCTGGTTGCGAGTGCAAGCGAAGCCGAGCAGAGAGATAATGAAAATGACAAAGGAGTGTATCATGGGAAAGAAGCCATATTATATTACAACGGCAATAGCCTACACATCAAGGACGCCGCATATCGGAAATACCTATGAGGCCGTCTTGACTGACAGTATTGCGAGATATCATCGTCTGGCGGGGGAGGAGGTTTTCTTCCAGACCGGTACGGATGAGCATGGACAGAAGATTCAGCAGCAGGCGGAGGCCATGGGAATGACCCCGAAGGAGCATGTAGATAATATTGCTGGAGAAGTAAAGCAGATTTGGGATATGATGAATACCTCCTATGATAAATTTATCCGTACCACGGATGCGGATCATGAAGCGGTGGTGCAGAAAATTTTTCGCAGGCTTTACGAGCAGGGAGATATCTATAAGGGCAAGTATGAGGGGCAGTATTGTACCTCCTGTGAAGCGTTTTATACCTCGTCGCAGCTGGTAGAGGGGAAATGCCCGCAGTGCGGCTCGGAGGTCACGCCGACTTCTGAGGATGCATATTTCCTTAGACTTAGCAAATATCAGGATCGTCTGATGAAGCATATTGAAGAAAATCCGCATTTTATTCAGCCGGAATCCCGCAAAAATGAAATGATCAATAACTTCTTAAAGCCGGGTCTGCAAGATCTGGCGGTCAGTCGAACCTCCTTTAACTGGGGGATTCCGACCTCTGTCGAGGACGGTCATGTCATTTATGTTTGGATTGATGCTTTAAGCAATTATATTACTGGTATCGGCTATGATCCGGACGGATCGAGCGAGCAGTTTAAGAAGCTTTGGCCGGCGGATGTGCATATTATTGGCAAGGATATTTTGCGCTTTCATACCATTTACTGGCCAATCATGCTGATGGCGCTTGATTTGCCTCTGCCCAAGCAAGTGTTCGGGCATCCGTGGCTGCTGATGGGCGCCGATAAGATGAGTAAGTCCAAGGGCAATGTAATTTATGCTAAGGACTTGGTTGACCGCTATGGAGTAGATGCGGTTCGCTACTATCTGCTGCATGAAATGCCCTTTGCTCATGACGGCTCGCTCAGCTATGAGCTGGTCGTTCAGCGGATTAACAGTGATTTGGCAAATGTGCTGGGAAATCTTGTCAATCGAACCATTGCCATGCAGAAAAAATATTTTGGCGGGGAGATTTTGCCGCCGACTGAGAAAACCGAAGCGGATGAGGAGCTGATCGCCATGGCTTTGGCAGCGCCTAAGCTGGTGGATGAGAGAATGAGAGAGCTTCGGGTGGCAGATGCAATGGACGCTATTTGGGCTTTGCTGCGTCGTTCCAATAAATATATTGATGAAACTGAGCCGTGGATTTTGGCTAGGGATGAAGCGAAAAAGGCAAGGCTGGCAACGGTGATGTATCATCTGCTTGAGTCGATTCGCTTTTCGGCAGTTTTGCTTCAGCCGTTTTTGCCGGAAACGGCCGAGCGCATCTTTGCGCAGATTCAAAGCGATAAAAAATGTCTGTGCAGCTTGAACGCCTTTGACGGCATGGCAGTCGGCAGCTTTGTCGGGGAAGCAGAGGTATTGTTTGCCCGAATTGACGAGCAGAAGGAGTTGGCGGAGCTGGAGTCTTTGCTGGCGGAGAAAGAGAAGGCGGCGCAGGCCGAGGCGCCGAAGCAAGGCGGCGAGAAAAAGGCATTTAAGCCGGAGATCACAATAGAGGATTTTGCCAAGCTGGATCTTCGGGTTGGTCATGTTTTGGAATGTAAAAGGCATCCGAAGGCAGATAAGCTTCTGATTTCCCAAGTAAAGCTGGGTAATGAGATTCGCCAGATCGTATCGGGCGTGGCGGCTCATTATACACCAGAGGAAATGGTCGGGAAGGAAGTGGCAGTAGTTGCCAATTTGGCGCCGATTAACCTTCGCGGCGAATTGTCGCAGGGAATGCTTCTGTTTGCCGATACGGCGGAAGGAAAGCTCAAGGCGGTGACCTTTGACGGCTCTGTAGAAAGCGGTATGCCGATAAAATAATGCTAGGGGATATTTGCGGGAAGCTTGGCAAGGGGAGCTTCCCGCTGTTTTATGAAGGCATCTCGAAAAAAAGGAAGGTCTTTGCTGGGAAGGATAAGCCCTCTGCCTTTGGAAAGAGATGATTTACGGAATCCTTGGCGGAATGGAGCTTCCTGTTGCTTTATGAAGGCATTTCGGAAAAAGAGAGGTCTTTGCTGGGAAAGATAAGCCGCCTGTCTTTGAAAAGAGATGATTTATGGAATCCCTAGTGAATGGAGTTTCCTGCTGTTTTGTGGAGAAGTTCGCGGGAAATAGGGATGAAAAGAAAGAAACGGAAGGGGATCGCTGTTGCCTGTTTCCAAGTAAAGTCTTGGTTTACAGCAGATAAAAGCAGCAAGCTGGAAAGGAAAAGAGAATGATTTTTGATACGCATGCACATTATGATGACGAGCGCTTTCAGCCGGATCGGGAGGCGCTGCTGAAAGGGCTGAGGGACAGAAATGTTGGAGCGGTGGTCAATATCGGCACCGACCTTAGAACCTCTCGATATTCCATCGAAATGTGCAAAAAATATGATTTTATGTATACCACAATTGGCGTGCATCCTCATGAAGTAAAGGATATGCGCGAGGATGACTTGGAGTATCTACTGATGATGGCAGGCTTTTCCAAGGTTGTGGGAATTGGCGAGATCGGGCTGGATTATCACTATGATTTTTCGCCGCGTCCGGCGCAGCGGCTGTGGTTTCGCAGTCAGCTGGAGTTGGCAAAGCAGTTGGAGCTGCCGGTCAGTATTCATACCAGAGAAGCGGCGCAGGAAACTTTTGATATCCTGATGGAATCGGGCATCGGCCAGCTGGCGGGAGGTGTAATTCATGCCTATTCGGGCAGCGCCGAGATGGCGGCGGAGTATGTCAGGGCTGGATTTTTTATTGGAATTGGCGGAGTGCTTACCTTTAAAAATGGAAAGAAGCTGATAGAGGTGGCGGAGCGCATTCCTTTGGAGGCGATTGTCTTGGAAACAGACGCGCCTTATATGGCGCCCGAACCATATCGGGGGCGGCGCAATGATTCGGCGATGCTCTCCTTTGTAGTAAATAAGCTGGCGGAGATTAAACAGCTCTCCGCAGAGGAAATAGAAAAAGCTACATGGCAAAACGCCTGCCGTTTATGGCAGCTGGATTAAGAAAAGCCCCTGTAGAGCGATAGACTTTATCGTTTTACAGGGGCTTTTGGCTTCTACTGCCTTGGAAGAAGCAAGCCGTAGCGGTCAATTAAAACTGCGCTTCCCGTTTTGTGATTCCGACGCTTTTTTGCCAGCCTTTAGAGATAGAAAATTTCCAATTGCTTTTTGATACCTTCGGCAATCTCCGGCAGAGGACGGCTTTCTTCGATCAGCTCTTGAAGCAGAGAAGCATAGGACTCCGCTGCGGCGGCTTCGGATGAATTCATTTCCGGCAAGGAATTGTCGGTAATGCTTTTCGCCGGCTCGCTGCCGCTAAGCAACCCGACGGCTTCCTTGATTGCTTTGGCATTAAGGTCGATTGTGTCGAAGGAAGATTTCAGGGTGTGGATGGAAAATTCCAAGGAGCCGATAGCTTGGGCGATTGACTGGAATTTAAGCTCTGCTTTGTTGATATAATCGGCCTGTGCAAAAACAGTCTGATCAACCTCTTCAATAGAGTGAATAGCGCTTTGCGAGTCGGATTTCAGATCTCGAAGAATGTTACGGATTTCATTGGTATAGCTGTTGGATTGATCTGATAGCTTGCGGATTTCCTCCGCCACACCGGCAAAGCCCTTGCCGGCTTCTCCCGTGCGTCCGGCTTCGATAGAAGCGTTTAATGCCAAATAATTTGTTTGCGCGGCAATGGAATCCAGCATATTACTGGCTTTTTCAATATCCATAGCGCTTTCGCTGCTTTTTTTCATGGACGCGGAAATTTGCTGAATGGAAAAAGCAGATTTTTCAGCATCAGACAAAAGCTCTTTGCTGGGCTCAAACAACTCAGCGCCCGAATGTTCGACGACAGGAGCTTCGCCAGGGGAAGATGGGGAAGCGGAAACAGCGAAAGCTGCGTCAGAGCCTCTCGTCGGTTCGTCATAGGAGGAATTCTCCCCCAGTAATTCGGCAAGCTCGTCGGCGGGATTGCTTTTTTGGCTCTGATCTTCTGGTGAGGGTGATATCCCTAGAGTGCCTCCGATTCGCTCGGCAATGCCGGAAAGCGTTTCGGAGCGAGAGCTTAATCCGGATACCGCAGTTCGAAGCTGTTCGGTGAAAATACCGAGCGTACTTACCAAAAGACGAATTTCATCACTTTGAGCGGAGGAAGCTGCCTCAAAGCGAAGGCTGTATTTTCCGTTTTCGTCCTTGGCAAAGCTCTGTGCAATCCGGCGAAGCGGCGCGGCAATGCCCTTGCCAGTTTTAAGAGCCAAGCAGCAGGAAATAAGCGCTGTCAGCAAAAGACAGACCGCAGTAATCAGCAGATTTCGGATGGTATGAATCTGCTCGGCAGCCTTGCTTGCCAGCAGCTGCTGTTCGATTTCATCTACATAGCCGCCGCCGGAGATAATCCAGCTCCATTCTGGAAAAAGCTTGGAATAGATGCGCCGAGAGCTGAGCTTGCCGCTGCCGGCGTTGGCGGGCTTTTCTTCGGAATATTCGGTAAAGCCGCTTTTTTGCGGAGCCGCCGCAGCCGCTAAAATGCTTTGAATGATGCGGGGGCCTTCGGGTTCACCAAGGTCAAAGCTGCTCTGTCCTTCCTTTTCTGGAAGAGAGGGATGCATGATAAGACTGCCGCTGGTATCGTCAATCCGAAAGTAGCCGCCGGCTTGAAGGCTCATCTCTCGGACGACTTGCTTTGCCATTTCCATGGCAACGGATTTGTGCATTCGGTTGGCGGAGGCCTCCTGATAAAAGAACCGAATTGCCGCAAGAGCAAGCTCTACGGCTTCCTCCGTCTGTTTGTCGTATTCTCGAAAAAGGGTAAGCTTCAAGGCTCTTTGGTTGGCTTGCGCTCTGGCGTTATTTGCTAGATACAGAGTAGTCAGCAGAAAAATCGAAAGGATAAGAAGCGGGAGGAATGATGATAAAATAATCTTTGCTTTGATAGATTTCATTGTTTTCTCCGTTCCGCCGCTTTATTAGCGGCATAAATAGCGATAAGGGCTGGAATGACAGTTAAAAGCGATATTCCCCCGCGCTTGCTTCTTTAGAGGGAATATTATATTTTTATTATAATAAAAATTATATTAAAAGTCCAGACCTTCGATTAAATTTAAAGCAGAAGGGAAATAAAAGGGCTGCCGGAGCAGTCGTTCGGGAAGTGATGGAAAAAGAAGGAAAGATAAATTAAAACGAATTATATTAAAACGTTTTAATTTTACATTGACACGGTTTAAATAGTGTGCTATTTAGCTTTTTTTTTACCGGAAGGATTTGTTTTTGGACAGCCAGCAGATTCGTTGCTTTCATGAGGAATACAAGGAGCGGCTGTGGTTGCCGGAAAACTATGATGAGTACAATCGAATTGCCGAATTTTTTACCCGCAGCTACAGAGAATCCTTGCCGACAGAATATGGAACCAGCTTGGCGCTGTCCGGTAGAAGAAGCGGATGATATTTGCAAATAAAGCTGTAGAATGTTTTTTGAAAAACGAAAATAGCCGGATGTTTGATTTTATATGCGGACAAATGGATAAATATAAATATTAAATTTTATTAATAATTTCTCCTTTGCCCTTGCGAAAAGAAAAAAGTTGTTTTACAATAAAAATAACAGCGGTACAGCACAGGGACTTTAGCAAAAAGAGCGGCTTGAAGAGAGGTGATTTCTGCGGAAGGCCTTGGACTGCATATGGCGGCGCCGATTTGCTTCGGCAGGGGTTTTTGAAGGAAAAGATTCAAGAAAAAGAAAGGAGTGCTGTTATGGAAGGGCTTCAGTTGGCGGGTATTTTTATTTTAATCATCGGAATCTTATGCATGATGGCAGAGATTTTTCTTTCCGGCTTTGGAGTAATGGGAGGCTTGGGGCTTCTGGCGATGACCATTGGAATTATCCTGACAGCCCAAAGCTTTGCGCAGGGCTTGCTGTATTTTGCTATTATGCTGTGTGTTTCCATTCTCTGCTTGATTTTGGGCTATCATTTTATTGGCAGCTCGAAAATTGCCCTAAGGACTAATTTAAAGGAGGATATTCTGCCTGATTATCAGGGGCTGATCGGGAAAAAAGGAAAGTCATTGACTCCTTTGCGTCCATCGGGAACGGCGGAAATCGGGGAAACGCGCTATGACGTTTTGACGAAGGGGGAGTTTATTGACGCCGCTGAAGGGATTGAGGTCGTAGCAGTGGAAAATAATCGTATTTTTGTAGGGAGGAATTGATTATGGAGTTTTTATTGTCTTTGATTAGTGGTGGTGGAGTTATCGGAACACTGCTGGTGATTGCACTTGTTGTTATTTTATTGGCGATTTTTTTCAGCTTTGTACCGGTAGGGCTTTGGATTTCGGCAGTTGCCTCGAATGCAAGGGTTGGTATTTTTACGCTGATCGGAATGAAGCTCAGAAGGGTAAAGCCCTCGGTTATTGTATTGCCGCTGATTCGGGCAACCAAAGCAAATATTCCGGTCAATATTGATCAGCTGGAATCTCACTTTTTGGCAGGCGGAAAGGTCGGTCGGGTGGTTGACGCTTTGATCGCGGCACATCGCGCCAATTTGTCGCTCAGCTTTGAGCGGGCGGCAGCGATTGATTTGGCAGGACGGGATGTTTTAGAGGCAGTTAGAATGAGCGTTAAGCCGAAAATTATTGAAACTCCTCCGGTTGTGGCGGTAGCCAAAGACGGAATTGAGGTCAAGGCGATTGCCAGAGTGACGGTGCGCGCTAATCTGGAGCGTCTGGTCGGCGGTGCAGGAGAAGAAACGGTCATTGCTCGCGTTGGCGAAGGGATTGTTACTACGGTAGGCTCCAGCAGCAGTCATAAAGAAGTTTTGGAAAATCCGGATTTGATTTCAGAAAGAGTGTTAAGCAAGGGCTTGGATTCTGGAACGGCATTTGAGATTTTATCTATTGATATTGCTGACATTGATTTGGGCAGAAATATCGGCGCCAGACTTCAGATTGAACAGGCGGAAGCCGATAAGCAGATCGCGCAGGCAAGAGCCGAAGAAAGACGCGCCAAGGCGATTGCTCAGGAGCAGGAAATGAAGGCCTTGGTGGAGGAGATGAAGGCCAAGGTGGTTGAAGCGGAGGCGGAGGTGCCGAAGGCGATGGCAGAGGCTTTCCGCAATGGCAATTTAGGCATCATGGATTATTACCGTATGCAGAATATGAAGGCGGATACCTCGATGAGAGAAGCGATCAGTAAGGAAAATAATTAAGGCATTTTCCAAACCGAAGGAAAGGGGGAAGAAAATGCAGCTACTATATTATAATATCGGAACGGCGGCCATAATCATTTGGCTGGTCATTACTGTGATTTCGGCGATTTCTTCAGCGCAGAAGCGGTCCAATCCAAAAAAGCAGGCATATTCCAATTTGCCGCCGCAGTATCCCCGTTCTCCGCAGGAGCCGTCAGATTTCCAATCCTCATATGATTCGAGCGGGGCGGAATCCTATTCTTATTCCGCACCTTCTGAGCAGTTGGAGAATTTTTCGCCTAGTATGCAGGAGGGGGACTGGCAGACCTTTCGTCAGGCTCACATGCCGCGGAGAGAGGAATGGGATTCGGTTAGGCTTGAACAGCAGATGAGGCAGTATCAGCAGGGAATGAATGAGGAGGAGCACTATTACCGAGAGGAAGAATTCCGGAGGCAAACGGATGTATTTGAAGATTCAATTCCGTCAGATAGCTTTTATCAGCCGATTCCCAAGGAGCAGGTTCATGAATATGTGGCGGAGGAATATGGAGAAGCTGGAGAAGAAGCGGATCATTTTTATTCCTCGGAGGAGATAAGAAGAGGATTGCAGGATGAGCAGGATATTGCCAGAGAAAAGGCGTATCGGGCAAGACATGAGGAGGCCTTTCGGCACAGACAGAAGAGGAAAACGAAATTTTCCGGAGTTTTTCTGGAGCAGAAAGGCACTTTGAAAAAAGCAATTCTGCTTTCGGAGATTTTAGGCAGACCAAAATCAGAGCAGGATACAGCAGCTGGGCTTTAATGCTTGGAGCCTGTTGGGAAATATAGATAATTTCTTTCCTTTTTCGCGACCGGCGAGGAAGGAGAGGAATTATTTATTTGGCATGAAAGCAGGCAATTGGATTGATTTGAAAACGGCAAAACAGTAAAAACAGAGGATTGCAGTTAGCAGCTTGAAAAGAATATTTTTTTAACGAAAAAAGTCTGAACTTGATCTTGACTAATTCAACGCTATATCGTAATATTACGATATAGCGTTGAATTGTATTCTGGCAGAAGGGAGAAGGCATATGGAAACAAAATATCAGCCACTGGAAAGAGAAAGTGAATTTTTAAAGGCCTTGGCGAATCCGGTACGGCTTTGCATTTTGAAAAAGCTTTTGAACAAAGAAGAATGCAATGGCAATGAGCTGCAAAGATGCTTGGGGTTTCCGCAATCGACAATCTCACAAAATATCAATCGGCTGAAAAATGCCGGTATTATTGCAGGCAGAAGGGAAGGGAATGAGATATATTATCGCTTGGTGGATAGGACAGCGAAGGCGATTCTACAAATTTTAGAAAACTCGGAGTAGCAAGCTTTCTAAAGAGAAACAAAGCATAGAGGAAGGACAATAAAACCCAAAAATGAAACAGGGGAAATAAAAGAATCAAAGGAGATACTATGAAGCAGAAAATAATTATTATCGGTGGCGTAGCCGGAGGGGCTTCGGCGGCAGCTAGACTTCGCCGTTTATCGGAGGAGCATGAGATCATTCTTTTGGAGAGAGGCGAGCATATTTCATTTGCCAATTGCGGCTTGCCTTATTATATCGGCGGTGAAATCAGTGAGCGCAGCAAGCTTTTGCTGCAAACGCCGAAGGCGATGAAGGAGAGGTTTAATATTGACGTGCGGGTTCATCACGAAGCCGTAGCAATTGACCGAGAGCAAAAAAAGCTGATCATAAGACGGCTCATGACCGGAGAGAGCTATACGGAAAGCTATGACAAGTTGATTTTATCGCCGGGCGCAAAGCCCTTTGTTCCACTAATCCGAGGCTTGGGAGAGGCGAAAGATGTCTTTACCCTGCGGAATGTGGCAGATACGGACAGAATTAAGGAATTTTTACAAGCAAAGCAGCCGAAGTCGGCGGTTGTGATTGGCGGCGGGTTTATTGGTGTTGAGATGGCAGAAAACTTAGTGACGGCTGGCGTAGGAGTGCATTTGGTAGAGATGGCTGAACAGGTGATGGCGCCCTTTGATGTGGAAATGGCGGCCTTTATTCATCAGGAGCTTCGCCGGAAGGGCGTTGATTTGATTTTGGGCAATGGGATCGACGGTTTTGAGGAAGAAGGCAGAGTGATTGCCTTAAAGGATGGAACCAGACTTCGTACCGATTTGACGATTCTTGCCATTGGCGTAAAGCCGGAAAATGAATTGGCAAAGGAAGCAGGGCTGGAGCTGGGAGAAAGAGGTGGCATCAAGGTCAATGCCTCCTTGCAGACGACCATGGATTCGGACATTTACGCGGTGGGAGATGCGATTGAGGTTAAAGGCTATATCCATGAAAATGCGGCAATGATTCCGCTGGCATGGCCGGCTAATCGGCAAGGCAGGCTGGCGGCAGATCATATTTGTGGCAGAGAGGTATGCTATGACGGAACCTTGGGAACCTCGGTTGCTAAGATTTTTGATATTACGGCGGCAAGCACCGGAGATAATGAGAAATCCTTACAAAGAATGGGAATCAGATACAAGGTGATTCACAGCCATCCGTCCTCTCATGCCTCCTATTATCCGGGAGCAGCGCCAATTCATTTAAAGCTGCTTTATCATCCAGAAAGCTTACAGATTTTGGGAGCGCAAGCGGTCGGAGCGGAAAACGGAGTCAAAGCAATCGACGTGATCGCCACGGCAATCAAAGGAAAGCTGCCGGTTACTGATCTGCAAGAGTTGGAGCTGGCATATGCGCCGCCCTATTCCTCGGCAAAGGCGCCAGTTAATTTCCTAGGTTATATTGCGGAAAATATAGAGGACGGTCTGGTCGATACCTTTCAATGGTACGAGGTGGAGGATCTGATTAAAGATGGGGCGTTTTTGCTGGATGTCAGAGAGCCGCAGGAAAATGAAGCAGGGCATATCGCCGGCTCGGTAAATCTGTCCCTGAGGACGCTAAGGGAACAGCTTAACCGGCTGCCGAAGGAGCAGACGATTTATGTATATTGCAAGGTAGGTCTGCGCGGCTATTTGGCGGCAAGGATTTTAAAGCAGCACGGATTTTCTGTAAAGAATTTGGACGGCGGCTATGATCTGTATCAAATGGCAGTCAGTAGAGGCTTTTAGGCGCTAACGCAGGTGCTTTAGAAATGGAGATACCAATTCATTTTTAATACATTTTGAAGATTCGGTTATGTTTAAAAACAAGTAAAAGCATATGGTAAGAGAATTCTGAACCATGTGCTTTTGTGATATCCTTTATTTATGCGAAAAAATATAAAACCAAGGCAAGTGAGAAAAAGAGGCTTAAAACGCTTGCCGCCATTTTGTGGTGGATTAAATAAAAATACAATGGTTATAAAAATGAAGATTAGATTGATTAAATGACAAAATATCGGAAAAGTGATATAATAGAACAGATAAAAAATTGACAAATGAAAAGTTACAGGAGGTTCTCAGATATATGTCAAAAAAAGTTATATTGGTTTTTTCTTTTGTTTTATTGATTGTATTAAACTTTAATAATTAAACCTCAAACCCCTTGAAATACAAGGATATTTGCAAGAGAACAGATTGAATTTACTACCAATTTACTACTTTTGAGGAAAAAGCCTTGATGTGCTGTAAAAACTCTTGCAGATAAAAGTATTTTACCATAGATACGAAAGGTATGTTGCGGGAATCAAAATTAAATAGGAAATCGTAAAAGCGGTGCTCTTTTGCTTCTGTAAAGGAAGTATAAGGACACCGCTTTTTAGTACCATAAAAGTGTAGCAGATAGAGAACATTCTCTACTTGCTGCACTTATTTTATATAATAAGGGAAGTAGCTGGTCTGACGAGGTCTCTTTTTGGGTCTTAGCATCCGACATAAAAACCGTCAACCAACCCCTTGTTATGTGAACTCGATTAAGCAGGTTGGGACAAAGATGCTTCCGTGTAACGAACTAAAATGAGTGGTAATAAGTGCGGTTGGACAGCTACAAAAAACACTCAGGAGGTCGTTATGGTGAGCGTAGGAATCGATGTTTCAAAAGGTAAAAGTACAGCTT
>JBGZBY010000010.1:0-13219 GCA_041844915.1 Eubacteriales bacterium | reverse complement strand
GCCGATTATTGAAATGGCGGTTGAACTGTCCTCCATGGGGATTCGTGTCAATCCCGAAAAATTGAGGGAGCAGTTAAAAAAAGCCGGCTGCGAAGAAAGATTGCAGCTGGATTTCCATAAAAAACTGGCTGCCGGCGAGCTTCCGCAAACGATGGGCGGCGGTATCGGACAATCCCGCATTTGTATGTTCTTCCTGCGCAAAGCCCATATTGGAGAGGTTCAAACCAGCCTGTGGCCGGAGGAAATGGTAAAAGAGCTGGCAAAGCATCGGATTACTCTGCTTTAAGCTTTCGGCGGTCTGCTTTTTCTCCTTTCTCTATACTTTTACTTTTTTAACAATGATTCCTATTTACACACTTTGGCGTAAATGCTATAATGAAATGTGAACATGGGCTTTTTTTGCCTTTAAACCCTTTGACGTGAACCGGTATCCGCGTCACGTCAAAATACACTTACAGGCTCCCGCCGTTCGTACTCTGCCTCTTGCCCAACCGAAACGAGACGACGTCGGGGAATCTGGTTTTACTCAAAGGAGGAAATTATGAGTAAAGTTATCGTTGTTGGCGCAAATCACGCTGGTACTGCCGCAATTCGGACAATGCTTACCTTAAACAAGGACAATAAAATCATTGTTTTTGACCAAAACTCCAACATCAGCTTTTTAGGCTGCGGTATGGCGCTTTGGATCGGCGGTCAGATTGACAGCGGCGATGGTCTTTTTTATTCCAATAAGGCCGAATTGGAAAAAATGGGCGCTACCGTTTATATGGAAACGCCAGTGGATCGTATCGACTTTGATAAGAAAATCGTCTATGCTACCGGAAAAAATGGAGAAAAATACGAAGAAGGCTACGATAAGCTGATTCTTGCCACCGGCTCTCTCCCGATTATTCCGGACATTCCGGGAAAAGATCTGGAAAATGTCCAGCAGGTAAAGCTTTATCAAAATGCGCAGGCTGTCATCGAAAAGCTTAAAAACCCAGAAATCAAACATGTTACGGTGGTAGGCGCCGGCTATATCGGCGTTGAACTGGCCGAAGCCTTTGAGCGTCATCAGAAAAAAGTAACTCTGATCGACGTTTTGGACAGCACCTTGGGCACCTATTATGATCCAGAATTTACCACTTTAATGGACGAAAATTTGAAAAAGCACGGCATTGAGCTGGCGCTTGGGGAAAAGGTCGTTGAAATCAAAGGAAACGGCAAAGTAGAAAGCATTGTTACCAGTAAGCGAGAAATCCCAACCGATATGGTCATACTCTGTATCGGTTTTTGTCCCAATACCAACCTCGCCAAAGACAAGCTCAAGACTTTCCGCAACGGTGCTTACTTAGTCAATAAAAAGCAGGAGACTTCGATTCCCGATGTGTATGCGATTGGCGACTGCGCTACCGTATATGACAATTCCGTTCAAGACTTGAACTATATTGCCTTAGCAACCAATTCTGTTCGTTCCGGTTTGGTAGCCGCTTATAATATTTCTGGCGCTCCCGTAGAAAGTATCGGTGTCCAAGGCTCCAATGGCATTTCTATCTATGGCTTTAACATGGTGTCAACCGGTTTGTCCTTTAGAAAAGCCCAAATGCTTGGATTGGAAGTAGAGCATACCGACTATAAGGATCTGCAAAAGCCTGAATTTATGGATCCGGCGAAGCATGAAAACCCAGAGGTACAGATTCGTATCGTCTATGACAAGAAAACTCGCGTTGTTTTAGGCGCGCAGATGGCTTCTCATTATGATGTATCCATGGGAATTCATATGTTCTCCCTAGCCATTCAAGAGCAGGTTACGATTGACCGCCTAAAGCTGCTGGATATTTTCTTCCTGCCTCATTTTAATAAGCCATATAATTATATTACGATGGCTGCACTTGGCGCAAAATAACAACTTACCTTAAAGTAAAAAGGGTATGCTAAAAAATCTATCCTCTATCACTTGAAAGAAAATATTTTTTAGCATATCCTTTCTGTTATATCTCTCCTACTAAGCTAACACTGAAAATTTTATAAAAAAGCGGCTACAAACAGCAGCATAAAAAATCAAAACCAATTCTTTGGTACAAAAAAATTTTCTTGCAATTCTTCTTTTTTCGTTGTATACTATTTCTAGTGTTTATTCCATGGGAAAGTCAGGTTCAAATAATACTTCCTTAATCAAGAGGACAGGTTTTTCCATCCATGTCCTGTAAGGCTTTGGATTCGCTTTAGCTTTATCCGGCAAATCGGGCTGCGGGCGATTTCAATATGAGCTTTTAAGGAGCGCTTTTCCGGACGGGATTGCATTTGTCTATGCGTAAGTGGCTCAAAGGTAGAGCATCGCCTTCCCAAGGCGAGGGCTGCGGGTTCGAGTCCCGTCTTACGCTTTCTGAGTTTCTTGGTGATTGCAAAACATGTGAGCAGTCGCCTTTTCTTTTATGATGATTTATAAAATGGATAGGCTTTTGTATAAGAGCACTTGTACAAATCCTATCCCTTCTATTAATATAATTTTAATGCTTGTTGGCACCATATGCTTTATTGGTATGTATTTTCTCTGTGCTAGATATTTTTATCTATAATTACATGCTTTCCTAGTGCTATGCTTTATATGTTTTATATGCTATGTGGCTAGCTACACTATATTTTATTCGTGTTATAGACTACTACTTTATCAGTTATTGCATGGTTATTGGTATTATCCGCACTATATGCTTACGAGCGCTATATACTTTCTTATGTATGTTTTCCTGACATTATGCTTTATTGGGGGATAAATTATGAGTGAACTGCAAAATATTTTGACGCCGCTGGAAACGCAGGATCTCCTGCTGCGGCCTTTTCGCATGAGCGATCTGAATGATTTTTATGAATATGCCAAACGGCCGGAGGTTGGTCCGAAGGCGGGCTGGAAAGCACATCCAAGCAAAGCGTTTTCCGCCAAAATTTTACAGAGCTTTCTAAAAAGCAAGGATGTCTATGCCATTGTTTTAAAAAAAGAAAATACGGTAATCGGCAGCCTTGGCCTTCATCTGCGTCCGGCTCCTGATATTTTTAATGATTTTACCAATGGCAAAAAATACCGAGAAATCGGCTATGTCCTAAATTCCGACCACTGGGGCAAGGGCTATATGCCGCAGGCGGTATCGGCGGCAATTTATCATGCCTTTCACCACCTAAAGCTGGATCTGCTAATCATAAAGCACAATGAGGAAAATCATGCCTCCCGCCGCGTCATTGAAAAATGCGGCTTCCGCCATATCGGCTCTTATTCTCACACCATGCCGTTTTTAGACGATCAGCCAGCGGTTTCTCACTGCTATATTTTAGAATTTGATTCCCGCTGGAAAGCGGTCTTTGAGCCCCAATATGACGAGCTTACCATTTGGTAGGAAAACGGATTTTATCTTCTTATCCACACCGATGATCACAATTTTCGCCGCTAAGCAAACATTTGATTTATCAGTTAAGGATTTTTGATATCCCTTTTCGGCAAAATATCTACCAATCCAACCATTTTTTATTTTTCCTCCAGCAGCATTTTTTCCAATTCTGCTAAGTCCTCGGCAAGTCTGTCAGCGCCGCTTTCTGTCAATTCCTGTCTGCTGCCGAACCCATAAAGTACACCGATGACGGGAAGTCCGTTCTCTTTCGCGCCCAGCACATCAAATTTGCGGTCGCCGACCATAACTAGCCTTTCGGCTTTGGAAATGCCATTTTTTTCTATGGTATAAGCAATCACTTCTGATTTATCAGTTCGAGTTCCGTCCAGTTCACAACCAACAATATCCTCAAAATATTGACTAATGGAAAAATAATCTAGTATTTCCTTGGAATAGACCATCGGCTTGGAAGTCGCCACATAAAGCTTTCTGCCGCTTGTCTTTAATTTTTCCAGCAGCTCCTTAATCCCCGCATAAAGCTTATTCTCAAATTTTCCGATTTTGGCAAAGCGCTGGCGAAAGATTTCGGCGGCAAGATCTGCCTGCTCCTCGGTAAAATCATAATACTCCATAAAAGAGTCCTGTAGCTTCGGGCCAATAAACTTATTTAAGCTGCTTAAATCCTCTACTTCAATATTAAAGTGCTTTAAGGCATGCGCCGTGGATTTTGTAATGCCCTCTGCCGAATCGGTCAAGGTTCCGTCTAAGTCAAATAAAATATGCTGATATTTCATCTTTTTCCTCATATTTTCTTTTTCATTTCCATTTACTTCCATTTCCAAATCTAGCATTGCTGCGCTTTGGTTTTCCTTTTTGCCTATCTTCTTTTGTGCTTTAACTTTTTTCTATTTTTTACAGATTTTCTATCTTAGTGCGTTTAGCGTGTTACGGGCTTCTTTTCCATAGCAGCAATTGCTAGAACTTCTCAGCAAAATTATAAAATACTATAACGGAATTCGCAAGTTTTTTCTTTTATAAATTAAGAAAAAACAGGAAAACAATTTCTTAATGTAAAAAATCAAAACCGTTTCTCCCACAGAGGAAATATTCGCCCATGTCCCGGCAGTACCGTCAAATCTTTATCTAAGCTCATCAAATATGGTTTTGTCTTTGTTTCATATAATTGCGGATTACCGCCTGAAAATTTCACTACAATATCTTTTTCCAACAGCAGCGAATCTCCTGAAAACAAATACTGATGATTTAAAAAGATTATTATACTACCTTCACTATGTCCCGCAACACTCTTTAAATAAAAAAAGCAATCATCTATTTCCAGCTCATAATCCTCTGTAAATTCAATCTCCGCGCGGTGAATATGGCAGTCTTTCAACGGCATATTTCTATTTCTGCCCATATAATGCAAATACAAACGAAACCTCTCTTTTTTCTCGTTTACAAAAGGCAGTGCTTCGCTGCATTTTTGCGAAGCTATCACCACCGCCTTAGCACAGCGTTCTTTTAGCTCCCCTAAACCGCAGATATGATCGTAATGCTCATGCGTTAAAAGAACATATCGCAGTGTCAAACTTTTCTCTAAAAGCAATCTTTCCGCCGCCACAAAATCATTTGGATCAACAATAATCGCATTTCCCTGATTTGTTGCTATGATATAACAATTACTAGTAAAATTCTTTTCTGTTAAAGTAAAAATCTTCATTACTGTCTATTTTACTTCAACGCCGTATTTTTTTAAAATCTCAATCCCTTTGGCAAAAGAATTGAAATCAATGATATCGTCCATATCCATAGCAATATCAAAACTTTCTTCTATCATCGCAATTAAATTCATATGCCCGATAGAATCCCATTGCCAAACAGACTGATATTTCAACTCCACCGCTTGCTCTTTATCTACTTCAAAGGTTTCCACAAAAGCATTTACATAAGTTTCATAACCATTCATTTTTAATCCTCCTTTTTTATCTCATTTTCTTATTTTTTCTTTTCATATGCAAAATACATGCCAATTCTTTTATTTGCAAACTAGCATTTTCCATTTTTAATAGGCTAACTGCTTCGAATGGTTTTGCCATTTTTCTTGGCTTGCTTGCCATCAGCAAGATCGCCTTTATCGCTTTTCCTTGAACTAAAAAATGTTTCTACTGCTTTTTGCTCTTTTGAGCAATATTTTTTCTCTCTTTCGCCGTTTTTTCTGTGAAGGCTCTGCGAAGGCTATGCGCAAAGCACATACAAGCTCTTTTATCTAGCGTTTTTCCACTTTTAGCGGTTTTGCCATTTCCTTTGGGCTAACTACTTCTAGTGAGTTTCTTTTTTCTACGCTTGCCACTTCGAATGACTTTGCCTTTTCCAGTGCTCTTGGAGCGAATGATCCTGTTTTCTGCAATTCTTTCTCTTTCTTTTCATGATTTGCCGTTTCTAGCGGCTTTCCTTCTGTCAGCAAAGTTGCTTTTTGCGGCTTTTTATCGGATAAGATAAAGTCCTCGGGCAAAAAGACATCTTTTGCAGCAGGTGGATGAAACATAGAAGGGTTCCCCTGCAAGTACTTCCGACGAAATTTTTTATCCTGCGCCGCTATACAAATTGGTCTGTACTGTGCAAAATGTTTAATTGAAAATCCATAATCTAAAATTTCTTTTAAACTTTGCTCTTTGACATTTCCTACTTTGATATTGATAAACGGGCAAGGAAGAACATCGCCTTTGGGAGTAATAAAGATACGATTCATCGCCCAGCAGCCGCTAATTCGCTCTTTCTTTTGGTCATAAAAATCCCAAGTATTATGAAATGCTCGGTAATCTTTGCGTATCTGATGAAAAATCCGCAAATCTTCCGCATCTAGCTGATTGTCCTGCCAAACACCATAAGGCATCGCCAGAATAAAATAAATGTCGTAGTTCTTTTCTTTAGCATATTCCAACAAATCAAACAAATCCTTAGATTTTGCATTATGATGGCCAAAAATCGGCTGTATCCATGCCGCCATACCTGCTTTTTTGGCATTTTCCAGTGCAACAAACACCTGTTTATGGGAGCCTTTTTTCCGCCTTGAACGGTCATGTTCTTCTGCGTCCATACCTGATACACTAACCCCCACCGCGTCCAGTCCACTTTTTTCTAACTCTACTGCCAATTCTTCTGTTAGTAAATAGCCATTCGTTACCAATACTAGCCGAAAGCGCTCTGGTTTTAACGCGGCAATCAATTGAAACAATGCTTTCTTATTTACCAACAGTTCCCCGCCCTGTAAGACAACTTCAAAAATCCCCAACTCATATGCTTCATCCGCTACTCTGGCAATCACATCAAAATCTAGCTTTATATGGTTGTACTGCTGATCGCTTGCTTCATAACAAAAATCGCATTTAAAATTGCAGATATTATTATAATCTATAACCATAGCACGCGGGATAGTTCCTGCCTTATTGTCATTTGCCCGCAGCTTTTTCCGATAATTATACATATTTTTTGCCGCTAACGGCTTATCCATAAACGCCATGATTCCCTCTTTTCCAGTGCATAACAAAATGAAACATCACTATCGCTGTTTTTAACCCCATCAACGCATTACCCCAGATTTCTCTCCTCCCAAAAATCTTTTATTTTTTGATATATTCCTTCTTCGTTTAGACCGCAAGCAAGCAGCGCTTCTTCATATTCTGCCGAAAGCGGATAAAAATCTTTTACTCCAATATCCAAAAAAGCCGGCGACTGCGGCTGCTGAAGCAGATGAGCCGCTAAAAGAGCCGACATACCACTTCCTTCCATTTGCTCTTGTACACTGACAATAACTTTGACGGACAGATACCGGTTAATGGTTTCTTTATCAAGCGGCTTTATCGTGTGCATATCAATAACGGCAGTTCGATAGCCGGCTTTTTCTAACCGCTCCGCTGCCAAAAGTGCCGCCTGCACAACTACACCGCTGGCTATGATAGCAATGTCTTGCCCGTCTTTTAAAACATTGGCTTTTCCGATTTGATAGGAAAAGTCCTCCTGATAAATCATTGGCAGATTTGTTTTGCCGGTAAGCTGCAAATAAACTGGCTGATGATAATTCTTTAATGCTCGCAAAACTTTGATTAACTCTGCTCCATCGCATGGTGATATGACCGTAATATTGGGAATCACCGTCATATTGGCAATGTCTTCTAAACCCATATGCGTCGGCGATAAATCACTTTCCGCCAAACCACCGCCCACTCCTATCAATTTTACTCCCAACTTCATATAGCCCATATTGACCCTTACAAAATCTAGTGCTCTAGCTGTTAAAAATGGTGCGTAACTTGCGGCAAATACATTCATTCCTTCTTTTACCATGCCAGCGGCAACTCCGACTAAATTTTGCTCGGCAATTCCCACATCAATTATTTGCTCTGGATATTTTTGGGCAAAGCTTTCCGCTCCAAAATATCGAGCAACATCGGCTGTCATAAATATAAACTTATCCCATTGCGCCATTTCTTGTAGCATTTGACCGACTATTCTTCTCATTCCCAGCATCGACCACACTCGAAGATTTCTTTTGTTAAACTCCACCTTAGCCTATCTCCTTCCTTGCCTGCTCGTACAATTCCTCATTTACATAATTAATATGCCATTCTGTTTTATTTTCAGCAAAGGATATTCCATTCCCTTTTTGTGTGCGTGCTAAGATGATTTTCGGCATCAAAGTTTCTTGGGCAAATGCCTCTTTAATCTGCGCAAAGTCATGGCCATTAATCTCTAATGGGGAAAAACCCATTGCCAAAAACCGTTTTGACAAATTACCCAAAGTCATAATGTCCTCTTTTTTGCCATCATTTTGCAAACCATTTCTATCAATAATCGTTACAACATTGTTTAGTTGAAACTGAATTATTGATGAAAATGCCTCCCAAACAGAACCTTCATCTAATTCCCCGTCGCCTAATAATACATAAAACTTTGCTTCTTGGCACCGTTTTCGCAGGGCAATCGCCCCTCCTACCGCCAAAGATAGCCCTTGCCCTAAACTACCACCCGAAAACTCAATCCCCTTAGAAATATCCATTTTGGGGTGTTTAAAAAACAACGATCCTTTTGTCATAGCAGTTTCGATTTCTTGTTGGCTTAAAAATCCAGCGTATTTTAAAGTCGCATATAGCGCAATTGCACAGTGTGCTTTACTCATAATAAAGCGATCTCGATTATCCGCATAAGGGCAAGATATGTCATAACACATCGTTTGTGCATACAGTGCTGTCAGTAGCTCCACGCAAGATAAACTTCCTCCAATATGTGCTCCTTTTGCGCCAGAATGGTATGCCATTAAAAAGATATCCCGTTTGATCTGCTTGGCAATTTCAATTAGTTCTTTTTCCGGTAGCTCTTGTCTTTTCATATTTCCTCTTTTCTTTTTTCGCATTGGCTTTTTTGTTTTGCTATGTTCTTTGCTGCTGTTTTAGTTTTTTAAAGACTGTCTGCTTATTGCCAGCGTACTTTCGGCGGTGTTGTTCCTCCGTCTACTCTTATGATTTGTCCTGTAATATAGCTAGCTAAATCTGATGCTAAAAATAATGCGACTTCAGCAATCTCTTTTGCTTCGGCAAATCGCCCTAATGAAATTCCTACTAGCAGTGATTTTAAATTTTCTTCTTTTTCCGAATCTCCCAAAATCATATCCGTATTTACCATTCCGGGAGCGATTGCATTGACCCGAACACCTGATTTTCCAAGCTCCTTTGCCTGCTGAATCACTGCCGCATTTAGCGCCGCTTTGCTTGCTGCATAACTATATCCTGAAAAAAATCCGTCCATCGCCGCAATAGAAGAAAGATAAATAATGCTGCCCCTTGCCTGCCTTTGCATTTGACGACAGAGCAATTGTGTAAAATACATCTGCCCAAAAAAGTTGACCTCAAATGTATTTTTCACTTCCTCCAGCGGCGTCATTGCAAATACCCTGTTTTCCGGTAAAATTCCAGCATTATTTACCAAGATATCTATAGCGGTCTTTTGGCTACGGATTTGTTTTGCCGCCAGCATCATTTCCTCTTGTTTGGTTAAATCGAAATATATAGGAACTATTTTATTTCCATATTTTTGACTTATTTGCTCCAATTCGTCTTCCCATACTTTACTTGCTGTACGACAGCAGGCAAAGATATCCGCGCCATGTGCGCAAAAGCTCTCCATAATAGCTCGTCCAATTCCACGATTTGCTCCGGTAATCACTGCCGTTTTTCCTTGTAACAGTCCTGTCATTCTTTCTCCTTTTCCGCTCACCAGCCCTTTTTTCCTTCTGCTGACTATTTTTATAGGTATTTTCCATGTTATTGAGCTTTCATCTATTTCACTGGTTCCTGTTTTTTTGCCTTATTTTACTATTTTCGTTTTTGGGTTTTGCTGTTTTTTACTTTATGCTATTCCTTTTTGCTTTTACTGTCGGCTGGACTTTCCTGCTTCTGGCTGAGTTTCCCCATTTTTATAATTTTTCTTTGGTGTTCTAATCTGCCATTTCCGAGTAAGTTTAAGCTTGGCTGGGTAGACGAGGCAGCTCGCTTGGAACAATCAGAGTAAACTCCATTTGCGCCGTAATCTTTCCCTGCGACTCTACTTTGCCACTTAATCGAATAATCCCTCTCTTATAAGAAAGCAATTCCACATATGTCGTAAAACTTTGGTTCGGTTTTAACATAGAAGCGATCTTTACATTTTTAGCACTTTCAAAGAGAATTGCCTTGTCTTGTTTTTCCGATAAAGTATTTACAATCACGCCTCCGGTCTGCATCATAGCCTCCATTTGAAAAACGCCCGGCAGCACTGGATTGCTAGGGAAATGCCAAGGAAAGTACCACTCCTTTTCGGAAAGATATTTTCTGCCAATCGCGGATTTTCCTGCGATCACTTCTATTTCATCTAAAAAAATAAATTCCTTGCTTTGTCTGAAATATTTTTGCATATTGGTATGATTTATTATTCTATAATTTTCCATTTTTCCCTCTGTTTAATACTTCTTTTATTCTTCCATATATACTTACCGCATCTAGTCCTGCCTGCTTTTTTAAGAATTCATAATCGCCTGCTTTCAAATAATTCTGCGAAATAGCAACCGATAAACAGCGTGGTTTTTCTTTTTTCTCCGCCAAATATTCACAAACGATAGAATACAGTCCGCCAATGCTTCTGTGTTCTTCTACTGTAACAATCAGCGGAAAATCAAGGATTTCTTCCAGTATTTCCTTATCGAAAGGACATAGGGTATGTATATTTATCAGCTTGGCAGAAATTCCTTCTTTTTCCAATTTTTCCGCTGCTTCTTTGGCTTCATAAACCATAGAGCCTGTTGCGAGAATGGCTAAATCTCTGCCTTCTTTTAAAACAATTGCTTTTCCTATCTCAAGCTTATAATCTTCGCTGTATATTATCGGATTTCTTAATCCTCCCGATAATCTTAAATATGCAGGTTCTTCTCTTTCACTAAGTAGCCATAGCATTTTATATGCTTCTAGTGCATCGGCAGGAGACACTATCACGATATTTGGAATCATTCGCATAATTCCGATATCTTCATAAGTATAGTGTGTATTTCCTGATACTCCC
Organism: Eubacteriales bacterium; assembly: GCA_041844915.1. Classification (GTDB taxonomy): domain Bacteria; phylum Bacillota; class Clostridia; order Lachnospirales; family Vallitaleaceae; genus W11650. The sequence goes on along the minus strand of JBGZBY010000010.1, from coordinate 2,273 downwards.
ATAACCAACCCTGAAGAAGAACCAATCAATTTCACATTGGCATTTTGATATCCTAGGTTATGCCGTATCTGCTCATAGCAGCGCATGGTTAAAAAGGAAGCGTAGGTTGTTGCAAAAACACAATTCCCTTCCAGTGCCAATCCCGCCGCAATTCCTATCATATTTTGCTCGGCAATCCCTACATTAATAAGTTTTTCTGAATATAGGCTACCAAAACGCTGCAAACCGGATAACCGCGCCAAATCTGCCGTCAACACATAGATGTTTTCTTTTTCTGCTGCCAGTTCTGGCAGCGCTATGCCAAATACTGCTCCTTTTTGTCCTAAGTTGGAAAAAGCCTTTATCTCTCTACTTAAAATTGTCCGCATCTAATTCATACTCCTTTGCTAGTTCCTGCATCGCTATTTTATATTGCTCTGCTGTCAGTTCTTTATGATGATATTCGAGGTTATCTTGCATAAAGGAGATTCCATTTCCTTTTCGGGTGGACGCTTCTATCAGCAAAGGCTTATTTTTCTCTCCCGCTGCAAAGGCTTTTTTCAGTGATAGCACGTCGTGTCCGTCCGCTTCTACCACTGCCCATTGAAAAGCTTGAAATTTATCAAAAAAGCGGTCTATCCCTAGCAAATCTTTGGTACTGGCATCATATTGCAATCCGTTTTTATCAATGATACCTATAAGATTATCCAACTGAAAATGAGCTGCCGTCATTACTGCTTCCCATATGCTGCCTTCTTGACATTCTCCATCGCCTAAAAGCACATATATCTTGCCTTGTTTCTTTTGCTTCTTAAAATGAAGCGCACTACCTACCGCTGCCGAAAGCGCCATTCCAAGACTACCTCCGGAATAATAAATCCCTCTTTTCTCCTCCCTTATAGGGTGTCCCATGCAAATGGAAGTATTTTTTTCAAAATTTTCTAAATCTTCTGCTGTTAAATATCCTACTTGTTTTAGCGCCGCATAATATGCCAGTACCGCATGTGCTTTTCCTAGAAAAAAACGGTCTTTTTCTAAATCCATTTCTTCCAGGTACAGCGTACCTATAATTTCCATTGCAGAAAATCCACCTCCTAGGTGTGAACCTGCTTTACCCGCAGTCAATGCCATCTTTAAAGCATCTTTTTTCATTTCATAAATTTTTTGCCGCCATTTGCTTATTTCCATTTTTTGCTCCTATTTTGTTTTTGGTTGCTTTGGCTTTTATTTTTGGTGTTTTTCTTTTTTTGTTTTTATCAAATCATGCCGTATTTTCTGGTAGTTTAGATAAATTATGTTGCTTCATTACTTTTTTTAAATCAACAAACAAAAGAACCTAGTCCGATTTTCTTTCTTTCCAGTAATTCGGACGATCTTGATCGCCGTCTGCTTTAAAGATATAGCCTCGTGGTTGCGGGATATGAAAATAAATATCGATGTTTTCTAAAACGAAAGGTTCAAAATAATTGGGAATGATTGTTCCTTGTTCATTTTCTTTTTTTATAAAACCGGCTGCTAACAAATCCTCATCTTTTATGCCATATTGATAAATGTCCACATATTCGTAAGTTTCTTTCTCCATCAGCTCATCTAAAGCAGAGCCAATATGTCGAATCTCCCTACAATCTCCCAAAACATCTACAATTCTAAGAATTTTTGCTTTATTTTGCTCTACTTCTCTTGTTACCAGAACCATTTCCGCTTTTTTCCCGCTTTCTTTTACCCCGTATAGAAGATAGCGATAAATGGGGTGTGAAAAATATCGTTTTTGAATGTAAGTTTTATCCTTATAGGGAATTCTCTCTTGAAAATCACTCGGAGTAAAGCTTACTTCCATTTGTGTTAGGTTATTGTAAGGAACAAATGTTATCTTTTTTTCTGTTGATACAGATGGTCTGTTTGTCTGTTTGATACAGGCGATTTTATACTCTCCTTGTTTCTGCGGTCGATAATAATGTCCTAGTTTTCCGGTATAGTGCTTTAACACTTGTTTTTGCCATGGCAAAGCTGTTTTGGGGTTGGAGCCATTTCCGATATATTGTCTTGGCGATTTTTCTTGTAAAAATCGTCTTACAACTTCAATTCCCAACAAGGGAATTTGACAATCATTTCTTACTTTTAACAATGCTCCGCTATAATCAACACCTGTTTCTTTTTCTGACGAATAAGCAAAAAATCCCATAATTGCTTCTAGTTCTCCTGTTTGCTTATTTTCTGCCAAAAGAAAATTGAGATTTTCTCCTTTTTGAAACTCATAAAGAAAAAATTCTCGTTGATTGGCTAAAATATGTGTT
>JBGZBY010000009.1:0-51562 GCA_041844915.1 Eubacteriales bacterium | reverse complement strand
TTCAAGATATTTGTTTGTAATATTTTCCCATGCTTTCCTCCACTGCTCAGCCTTTTCTTGCTCGTTCCAGTCCGTTGTATTTATCTTTCTTGTTTTGTAATTGCCGTTTTTGAGTTTTACTTTTTCTCCGTTTTCATCAAGGATATATTCTTTTTTTGATTTTGCTCCCCAGAAAGCGTTTTGTCAAGCACCTTTTAATATTTATGGACACTTTTTCTACAAGGCATTTTTACTTTTAAGCAAAGAAAAAACAGTAAACCTTTTTTGACTTACTGTTTTCTAACATAATCAGGGGTTAAGTATCAATCTATTAAATCAGACTCCTTTTTGTATTTATTATAGTTTTTTTGTGCCTTAAATAGTATCGTTGCAATTATCAATGTAACTAATCCAGTAATGCCACTTAAAACAATCTTGGATACTTCAAAGTTACTCTCATATAATTTATATGCAGAAAATAAAAGCAATGCAAAAAGCAATACAAAACCTTGCAAATAAGCATTCCTTATATTTTTATACTGCTCTGCTAAATCTGATTTATTTGTCAACAATTTTTGTACTTCTTTTCTATCATTTTCTACTACTAATATTTCTTTATTATATCCTTGAAAAGAATTTGCTATTTTCCCATCTCCATGTGCATACGGTCTAAGTCTAAATTTTCCAAAAGCTATGTTGCCTTGGTTTAATGGTGCTCTATATACTCTTGTTCCATTTTCTTTTAGCATTCGTATATAGTCATTATTTCCCTTTGAAGAATTTGCCCCTATAAATTGTGTGGAATAAGCATAATCTTTGTCAGTTTTTTCAAAATCATATACAAAATTATTTATTGTTTTTAATCTATATCCCTTTTTAGCCATTTTATTTAGCCATACTTCCAAATCACTTATTGGATCTAAAAAAAATCTAATTTTCTTCATGTTCTTCCCTCCTTATATTATTTATCAATAATTGAAGTTCACACAATCGTTTTTCCTCCTTTTTAACCTGTTCTTTTCCTGATTCAGTTATAATATAATTTACTTTTCCATCCACTCTTGAAGATTCAGCAATCCATCCTTTCTCAACTAAATTCTTTATTGCTCCATATAGAGTCCCCATTCCTAAAACAACTCTTCCATTGGTTTTTTCTTCAATAAACAGTTTAACTCCATACCCATGTAGTTCCTTATATAAAGATAATAAAACTAATAATGTTGTTTCAGTTAACGCTCCGCTTGATACATTATCTCTCATCTTCCACTCTCCTTTTTATATATCACTATTCGTAGTATATCACTATTCGTATCATATGTCAACATAATTAATACTTTTATAATTCAATGTCTTGATTCTTGCACTGTGTTAGTTTCTTTGAATCAACTTTTTTCATTTTCCCCTCGCTGCTAACCGATGCGCTTCGGCTAAAGGGACAGTAAAAAGCAGCAAGTCCTTTTCAAGACCTGCCGCTTTCCTGCCGCTAGGTTGAGCAGCGGTTGCTTTGCCGTTATTTCACACATGTTTTTTTATTCTTTAATACTCATAGTGAATCTGCGAGCGAAATTTTTGAAAAAGCTCTCGGTTTTTTTCATCTCCTCCATCCAGATTGGCACTGTAAAAAACCGGCGGAGAAACAATCCCGTTTTTAAGCATTTGCTCCGCCGCTTCTACGATCATGGCATTGACAATCAAACAACCAATCACCGTAGATGAAGCACCCACTTTAGTTGATAAGCCTTCCAGTTCGCAGCAGGCGTCGCCGATCTCTCCATGATTATCTAAAACAATGTCGCAGAGTTCCATCAATTTTTTTCCGCTGGAATGACGGGAGGCCACGGAAGCGCTGTAGGTCTTATTGGTAATGGCAATGGTCACAGCTCCCTTTTCCTTTGCCGCCAACGCCAAATCAATAGCTACAGAATTGCGCCCCGACACTGAATGTAGCAAAAGCACATCGTTTTCCGCCAACGGATAGCTGCCGACAAGAATTCGGCCGTATCCCTCCAACCGCTCCATTTGACTGGTTTTTGTAACCGGCGAGGTATCCAGCATAATCTCCCTGCCAAAAATCGGTGTAATTGGAATCAGCCCGCCGGCACGGAAAAACAACTCTTGGCTCACGATCGAGGCATGACTTGCGCCAAATACATAGAGGGAATGCCCATTTTCCAGAGCTGTCGCCAGCCGCGCTGCCGCTTGGCGAATAGCAGATGCTTCGTATTTTTCTATCTGCTCCGTCAGCTCCTTAATCCTTTGAATATAGGTCAGCATACTCACACCGCCATTCCAAACAGTCGGGCAATCAAACGGGCAAGAAATCCGAAAACGGAAAAATCATTTCCTCCGAAGATCAAAATCCAGTTCTGAATCGTACCAGCATAAATAACCGCCGATACTCCCATTACCAGCACCATGAATACCGCTGCCACGGAGGTTCCGATAATACAGCCGCGCAGACCGCCCTGCCCCTCTGCAATTACAGCGGCTGTGCCGCATTCAAAGAAGGAGGTAATGACCAGCGGAATCAAAATAACGCCGAATATATTCAGGCTATTGGCGATTACAATCATGATGGTCGATACCAACATGGCAAATAGAAAGCCGATCAACACCGCATTCGGCTTGTAGTTAAATAAAATCGGGCAGTCAAAGGCCGGTATCGCATTGGGCACCAGCTTTTCGGAAATCCCCTGAAAGGCTGGTACAATCTGACTGATCAGCATTCTCACACCATATAAAAGAATCAAAAGCCCTGCGCCGAAATTAAGCCCCTGCGCAAATGCAAACATAATGATGTTTTGCCCTTCCGGTACAACGGACGGAATCAGCAAAGAAACAACGATAAACATGACCACAATCACAAGTCCGCCGGTAATGGAAATTTCTCGGAAGAAGGAAAGCGATTTGGGCAAAGCGATATCCTCCGTCGATTTCTCCTTATTGCCGCTAAGCTTAGCAACAGATCCGGCAATCAGTGCCAGCATACCGGAGGGATGCCCTAAAGTAAAGCTTTCATCCTCAGTTACCGCCCAGACATATTTCCTTAGTACCCATGGCATGATTGACCAATAAAGTGCCGAAAATACCGCGCCAAAAGCGATTAGCAGTGTTCCGCGCAGGCCGCCCTCCACTCCGGCGGCAACAAAAATAAAGGGAAACCACCAAATCATATGGCCGGTCAAAAAAATCGTCTTAAAAGGCGTCACACGGGCAATCAGCAAATGCAAAACCAACCCGACAAACATCGCTAGGCCAACTTCCCCTCCATAGGTCGCGGTAAAGGTCGCGTCATTAAGCCCTTCCGCCCCACCAGCTTGGGTCAGCGCCGACTGGAACGCCTGATTGATCGGCAGGATGGAGCCCACCAGCATGCCGACACCGGCATTTAAAATAACCATACCGAAAGCAGTTAAAAATACACCCTTGACAATATCCGCTAACTTCTTTTTTTGCAGAATCAGTCCCAAAGCAGCAATAAGCCCCAATAAAACCGGCGGATTTCGTAAAATATTATTGGTAATAAAATTCATAACAAGCTCCTTTCCGCCGCCTTGAATCGGCGACACAAACAGTATGAAAATGCTTCTGGTTTTTTCCTATCGTTTTCCCTCTCTTCCCTTCTCCGCCCTTAGAAGGCGCGCTCCGGACCACTCGCCAAAGCCTGCACGCAAGCTGTGGCTCATCCCGTTACCGCTCCTGCAAAAGCTTTTCCAGCGCCGCCTTTACCTCCTGCTTATCCATATAACGCTTAATCGGATAAATCGGACAGGCACAGGAGCCGCGCAGATTATCAAACAATTCCTCACTGGTCAAAATCGCATCGCAGGCTATGGAGCCGGCAGAGGTCAAATCGGTATTTTCTACCTCGGCGGCAACATTTAACTCCCGCAACGCTTTTTCAATGGTCATCTTCAGCACCATCGACGACCCTACACCAAAACCGCAAACCGCTAAAATCTTCATATCATCACCCCCTTCCCCACAGCCATTTCCGTTTTTGCTTTTCCCCTTTCCCTGCTGCCTCTCTGCCTTCGACCGCTCTGGAGCAAAGCTAGGAAAAAGTAATATCCAGCACCTTAAAATCACCCTGCAAAAGCCTTTGTAAATTTTCCGGCTCGGATAGCTCCTCGGCGATGTATGACAAAAATTGAATATGCGCCGAAGAATTCGGTGTTGCCATGATAAGAAAGGCTTTCACGGCTTCTCCCAAAAAATCAACCGCTTCCGCACTGATAATCAGCGCAAATCCCACCTGAAAAACCAGCTCCGGCGACATCAAATGCGGCAAAGCAAAACCATCCGCCAGCACCATATAGGGCCCCAGCCTCTCCGTTTGCTCAATCAGTCTTGAATAAAATTCCTTGGCAATCAGCCGATCCTGCTCCAGCAGAAGGCAGCCCTGCCGCAAAATTTCCTTCCAGTCCGCCGGCGCCTCCAGCAGCCTGATTCGGTGCTTTGGTAAAAGATTACAGTTCATAGCAGATACCTCTCTTTTTTAGCTCCATTTGCAGATTTTTTTCAAAAAATCCCGTCCCCTCTAAAAACAAACGCAGCATTTCCTCTTGAAAGCATAGCTCCAAAGCGGAACGCATTTCTGCTTCCTCCTCCGGCTTCAGACAAAAAAAGAGAATATGCGTAACAGACTCGCCCTCCCACAGCATCGGCTCTTGCAGGCGTAAAAAGCCAAGCAGTGATTCTCCCTGCCAGAAGCAATGCGGCAGCAGCAGTCCATCGCCAAGCAAAAATCCGCCAAGCATCCTCCGCCGCTCAATTTCCTGCCAAAACGCCCCCCATCTGTCCTCTCCTGTCGACAGTCTTTGAAAAAGAAAGTGACATATCTCCTCCAAATCCTGCGCCAAAAATTTTTCCGCAAATACCAGCTTAATCATTGCCTGACAGCTCCTCCATTTTCTTTCGGATATTTTCTCTGTCCTTTTCATTGAACATGCTGCTGATCAGCACACAGGGACAGGGACAAGCCTTGAGCCAAACCGTGCTGATCACAAAATCCGTTTCCTTAAAGCATTCCGCCTCGGATAATGCCCTAGAGGACAACACTTTTTGAATGATTAGCTCCGGAAACGCTTTCTCAATCTTGTTTTTTAAAAATTGAGAGGTTCCCAGTCCGGTCGAGCAAATGATGATCGCTCGCTTTTTCTGCCCGACCACCTCAAAGGCGCCCTGAAAATATAGGGTCAAATAGGCAATTTCATCCTCGGTCAGCTCTGCCAGCCGATAGCGCTGGTTTAGCTCTGATGAAGCCTTCTTGACTGTCAGAAAGAGCTGCTCAAATTCCAGCTTTATTTTATCCAACAAAGGATTCAGCACGACAACACCATATTTTAAGCGGTCATACATCAACCGAACATGAGTCAAAATCATTGAAAACAGCGCTTCATCGTTCAGCCGCATTCCCTGCCTGCCAGCGACCTCGGCAATCAGCTCTTTCGTATAATGAGCTGCCAGAGAATCCTCCTCCACACAGCCATTCATCTCCGGAGCACTTTTCCGATACGCAAACAAAATCTGTGCCACCTCCAGCACCTCAAACTCACACATCCTTAACCGGAAGGATTTCTCCAATCCCTCTACAAGAAAACGGCTGATTTTGATATATTCCTCCGCTACCAGCTCCGGCTCTAGCTTTTCATAGGGCTTGCCCAGCTGATAGCGTTTAACGAGAACAAACAGGTACAGACAAAAATTAGCATAGTAGGGATTCTCCAGAACGAATTGAAATTTCTCCTCCGCCTGCTCCACCAGCTCAATGATCGGACTATGGTTGACCAGCGGAAAATCCTTTATCATCTCCTTGACAATTGGAAAAAATGCAGGAAATAAGGTAGAATGCAGATTATCAGACAGCGCCTCATCCTTCAACAGCCATGAAATTTGATGGCGAAGCTCTTTTTCTCCCCCACGGATCGAGGTGCCGGCCTTGCTTCTTATAATTACTAAGCGCTGAGCGCTTTGACTTAGCTGCTTTTCAATTTCGCCAAGATCTCCCGCCACCGAATTCGGAGAGGATACCGTAAGCTCGGCCAGCTTTAAAATAGAAGTTGAATACGGAGAAGTAAACAGCAAAAACAAATAGATATATTTTCTTCTTTGTACTGCGGAAATGCCCGCGGAAAAAAAGCTGGAAAAATTCTTTTTCAACTGCTCCGAATATTTGTCGATTTGAATTTTAATCCCATGCCCCGGCTTTTTTTCAATAAAATCCTGACCTAAAAGATCATTGATTGCCGCCAGCTCGCGGTAGACCGTTTTTACAGAAACCTGAAGGTAGTCCGCCAAAGCAGAGGCATGAATATAGCCGGAGGACTGCATAAGCAAATGAATGATTTTTTCCTGACGATTGGATATCAGCATTGTTTTCTCCTTTCGCACAGCTTTTTTGTAAATATTTGAACTCCGTTAATTTTATTATAACAAGCATAGAAAAAAAGTACATAGCAAAGGCTGTCTACTGTCTAAGGACAAAAATTTACAAAAAATTTCAAACCCCTTGTCCCCATCTTAGTCTTAATTTAAAATTCTTTCATATATCAGAATGATATAGATACTACGAATAACATAAAAAATCCCGACATTCCCTCAAAAGCAAGGGAGCATCAGGATTTTTCAGGAATATTTGATTTTAAATAGAAAACAATACAAAAATCATACAAAATACTTTTTCAGGCGCTGCCGCAGGAATTTCAGGATATATCGCCGACACCCCCTCAAAGGAAATCATGTTTTTACAAAACAGAAACTATTAGGCCCTTCCTTTTCGGACAACCCTCCCGCCTTCCTAAATTTGTCATGCTACTTTCCTTCCCCGCCCATACAGCAAAAAATACATCCCGCCGATAAGAATCGCCCCACCAATAATATTGCCGATGGTTACTGGCAAAAGATTGCGAACAAGCGCATTTTCCCAGCTGATCAATGAAAGCTGCTCGGCTGTCAAACCGGAGGCCGCAGCATATGCCTCGTTGCTCTTGGCAAAAATACCTAGGGGCAGGTAGAACATATTGGCTACGCTATGCTCATAGCCTGATGTGATAAACAGGAAAATCGGAAAGAAAATCGCCAGAAACTGCGCCGATACCTTTTTCATCCCATTGGCCAGCCATACCGCTGAGCAAACCAAAATATTACATAAGATTCCCAAGCTGACGGCTTCCGCCGGACTTAGATGAATCTTACCATACGCCATTTTTACTGCCAAGCCGCCAAGCAGGTTGTTTGACAAATGCAATTCGCCGCTTTGGAAAAATAAAAACGCAACAAACAGCGCTCCGGCAAAATTGCTGAAATAAACAATCAGCCAGTTGATCAGCAGCTCCCTCCATGTCACCTTTTTCGCCAGCACACCAGTAAAAACCAGACAATTACTGGTAAATAAATCCGTTCCGCCAAAGACGACCAACATAAGTCCAACCGGAAAAATAACTCCCGAAGCCAGCTTGCCAAGTCCCGTCATGGTCGGCTCCATCAACAGGTTATGCGCCGCCATGTCTGCGCCCGCTCCGGCTAATCCGATAAATACACCAGCCAAAAAGCCCAAAAGGATCATATCCTTATAGGAACGATGTGCTTTCTTAGTAAACTTTGTGATCGCTACCTCCAGCATTTCCTCTGCCGTTAATAATTCTTTTTCATTCATTTTCTTTGCCCTCTTTTCATAAGGGCTATTATACCAAATTGTGAAAAAAACAGCAAGAATAAATTGCAAATAAATTCTTAGATTTCCATATGCCAACTCTCATACATTAGAAATCTTAACCCATTATTTTACCGCTTTCCGCTCATTCCTCACACAAAAAATTACGGTTCTATAATTGAACGCCCTCTTTCCTCTGCGTCTGCCAAGAGGCTTTCAAGCTTTTCTCTTTTTATCCAAATAACAGGACAGGCTCTGTCATTTTAAGCAGTAATGACGGCAAGTTCTTTGATGCCCTTCCATAATGCATTTTTTATTCTTTCATCTATCTCTCTATTTAAAAAACCGGCGAAGCAGGACGCTTCGCCGGTATAAACTTATTTCCTGCCTATACTAGAGAGCATATTTCACTTTCCCTCTGATTTCTCTTCTAACGAGGCTCTCCTTCAAAGGTTTCGGCAAACAGCTTTTTCACCTTTGACTCCACATATTCATGCAGCTGCTTTGCTTCCTCCGCCGGCAGGGCTTTGATATCAATCGCTTCTCCGCAGTACAGATATAGCTTCCCCGACTTAATCCTATATCCGTTTGCCTCAAACATCTCATCCGTTCCCCGCAGGGCAAAGGGCAAAATCAGAGAATCCGACTTTTCCGCCAGCTTCAGACTTCCCTTTTTAAACGGCAGCAGCTCATTGCTGTTCATTTGCCTAGTCCCCTCCGGAAATATGATGAAGCAGTTTCCCTTTTTCATTTTCTCGATTCCCTCTAGAATCGTGGTAAGCGCCCTTCTGGCATTGTTCCGATCCAGAAACAGACAATCAAAAGCCACCATCCACCAGCTTAGTACCGGAATCTTCTTCAGCGAGTCCTTGGCAATAAAGCCGGCCGTTCTCGGCAGATAAGCCAAAGTAAAAACAATGTCCAGCAGGCTCTTATGATTGCCGGCAAACAGCACCGAGCCCTCCGTCGGGATATGCTCTAGGCCGCGTACCTCCGCCTGCGCTCCCAGACAAAACAGCACGCTTCGGCAAAAGTACTTTGCCGTCACATAGGTCAAGCGATTCCGGCAGGCCGGAGCAAACAGACCAATCAGCCAAAACATCAGCAGCAGCGGCAGGGTGATTACAAAGAAAATACCCACATAAGTAAATACAATCAGCTCTCGCATGGCAGACTCCTTTCTTATTTTAAGCTTCCTCTTCCGTCATCGGAGCGCGTCCATATAGCTTGGTTACATATTTAAGCTGGCCGGAAACATGAGGATTGAGCATTTCCGCCGTATAGCGCCACTGCCAGTTTCCCGCCGCCACTCCCGGCGTATTCATCCGGGAAAAGGAGCCAAAGGATAAAATATCCTGCAAAGGCACAATCGCCATTTTGGATACCGAGCCGAAGCAAAGCCGAATAAAATCCCAGCAAATCGTATTGGCATCCGTATTCAAATAACGGCGCACCTTATCCTTTGATATCTCCGGCAGCTTTTCATACCAGCCCAAGGTCGTATCGTTATCATGAGTTCCCGTATAGCACACGGAATTGCGCGAATAATAGTGTGGCAAATCTCCATTTTCTTCAATATTTTCAAAAGCAAATTGCAAAATTTTCATACCCGGCAAACGGAAGGAATCCCTAAGTTCTTCGACATCGGGTGTAATCAAGCCCAAATCTTCAGCAATAATCGGCATATCTTTCCCTAATTTCTTTTCAAACGCTCGGAAAAGCTCCGCTCCCGGTCCCGGCAGCCATTCTCCTTCAATGGCGGTTTCATTGCCGTAGGGAATCGCCCAAAACTCGGCAAAGCCGCGAAAATGATCAATTCTCAAATAATCATAAAGCTTTAGATTTTGGCTGACTCTGGCTGTCCACCATTTATAATCCTCCGCTTTATGCTTCTTCCAGTCATAGAGCGGGTTCCCCCAAAGCTGTCCGGTCGCGCTGAAATAATCTGGCGGCACTCCGGCAACCAAGGTCGGATAGCCCTTGGTATCTAGCATAAACAGCTCCTTATTTGCCCAGACATCGGCGCTGTCAAAGGCCACAAAGATCGGAATATCGCCGATGATCTCAATCCCTTTTTTATTGGCGTATTCCTTTAGCTCAAACCATTGCTTAAAGAAGGCAAATTGCAGGAATTGATAAAAGTCAATCTCTGCCCTAAGCTTATCCTGCCAAAGCTTTAAAGACGCCGCCGTCGGGAAGGCGATATCCTCTGCCCACTCCGTCCACATCACACCGCCGTGATGGTCCTTTACCGCCATAAAGGTGGCATAATTTTCCAGCCAGCTCCGCTGCTCCTTGACAAAGCGCTCATACTCCTGCCTTAATTCATTTTTCTCTGGTAAAGCACTAAAATTGGCAAAGGCCTTGCGTAAAATCTCATATTTATAGGGAATCAATTCGCCATAATTCACGCAGACCGCTTCCCATTCTCGGTAAGAAAAGTCCGCCGGTCCCAACAACTTCCATTCCATGAGATGATCTACACTGATAATCAGCGGCTGTCCGGCAAAGGAGGAAAACGACTGATAGGGCGAATCCCCATAGCCAGTTGGCCCCAGCGGCAGAACCTGCCACAATTGCTGCGAGGTTTCCTCTAAAAAATTGATAAAATAATATGCACTCGGCCCAAGGTCGCCAATTCCATGCGGCCCAGGAAAAGAAGTAGGATGCAGCAGCACTCCGGATTTGCGCTGTGTTTTTTTCCAAGAAGGAAGCTCCTTTTGTTTCATTTCAACACTCCTTTCAGACAGAAAATTTTTGTTAATAATTTTGATATCTCATGCTCCTTAAAACAGTCTTTTTTTCCTTATTTAACCCTCCAATCTAAAAGATAAATTTAAAAGTCGACTTGATACTCTAAGTATACAATAAAATCGTTCATTCGTCTATTTCAGAAAAAAATCCTTTCCTAAAATATCACCAAAGTTTCCTATTCCTTAGAAATCCGCTCTCATAATATGTTTTATCTGTTTTCTAAGATCAATGTTATCTCTTCTCGAAAGAGATCCCATCTTTCTCCAATAAATTCCTTCAAATTTTCAATTTCTTCATTTATTGCCGGGTTATCCTTCCACTCCTTCAGAAAGTGATAAAGTTTTTTATTTTCTATATCAATATACTTTCTCATCTTCTCTATTTTATCCCAAATATACAAATTATCTACATCTGAATTCAAATAATTGTGAGCTATATTCAGTTTTATTAAAAACAAAGTCTTCCCATAAAGCTGACTATATGCCTGAATAAATTCAGCAACCAAGCCTTTATCATACAATATCTCTTTTAAAAAATGATGGCAAGATATATGCTGCGCCGTTCTGCCTGCTATCGTATAAACTCTAAGCTGGTTTATTCTTTTTTCGTTTCCGATTATATAGCCGTGAATATGTTTTCTATCTAAAATTTCATGAAAAACAAGCTCACAGTCATATTGATATGTAAAATCCTCAAAATTTTCAAATTCATCAATTTCTAAAAACACCCTTTTTTTACTTGCCAAATACGGCGTCTTTCCCTTGTATTCTTCTATTATACTGTTTGCATATACATAAACATTACCAAGACTATCTAAAAATAAGTCAATTGCCATATGATAATAAGCAATTAAAAACTCGCTATGCGTAACATTCCGATCCAAATATTCTATAAAATTATGCTTATGAATTAAATCTACATTAAATATATTGCCAAAAAGATAATTTGATGAAAAAGCTGTGTTAATGATAGCCTCGTAGGGCATTTTTATATATCTGTCTTGTTCTCCGATCTTCTTTCTTTCCCCATCGGTTATAATCTGAGAATACTCCTGCTCTGCATCTCTGATAATGGAAAGAATATCGTCTAATCGCTCCAGTCGCAGTACATCTGTATCACAGTTAAATAAAATATATTTCGCCCTTGCCAGCTCTATCAGCTTTTTCACATTCCCATGATATCCTAAATTGACTTCATTTTTATTATATGTAAATCTACTGTCCGATATCTTTTTTATTGCGGTATGATATTCTGGTAGCGTTACAGAATTATTATCCGATAGTATCACTTCTATTTCATAGTCAAATTGACTTTTAAGCGTATGGATTACATTACTTAACGCAAAAGTGCCTCTTTCTGCCGTTGGAATCCCTATTGATAAAAGCGGGCGTTTATTGCTCTTGGTTTGAAGTCTGTATGCATGAATTCTTTCTCGAATCTCTTCCAATCTATTAACTGGCGAGAAATCCCATTTAATTACATTGCGCGGAAAATACTCCTCATTTTGAATAAAATAAACTTCAAAACTCAAAATATCTTCAAAAACCTTCAAATTTTCTAGTTCTTCTTCTAAATATGCTCTTTTTTGCAAAAACGGCTCAATCTCTTGACCAGCAACCACATATAATTTTCTTTTCTTTTGACGAAGCTTTGCCGCTAATGTAATCACATCTATAATTTCCGGAGTCTTTTCCAAAACAAGAGAATAATCAGAAAATCTTTGCATCTGCTCTTGAAGAATCGTGTTTTCCTCTTTTACTTTGATTACTTGCTTCTCTTTAGTATCCAGCAAAAAATATTTATTCTCCTGCTCAGTTGGCAGTAAATAATATCTGACCTTCTCCCAACAAGCGGAAATCTCTAAGCTTTGACAATTGGCTGCAAAATTGGCTTCCAGTTCCTCCATATTCGGCAGAATAAATGCTTGAAATATAAATTCCATCTCTGTATCCTCTAAGGAATCTTCTTCACTTATTCCACTCAACGCCGTCAACCCCGCCGCATAAAGCCCCGCATCAAACGCTTTATAAAACAGCATAATGGCTTTTTCTTTCAATGTTTCTCCTTTACCACTCATTTGCCCTTTCCTCCCGACATCTTCCTATTCCTTTCTTTTCAAAAAAAGTTTCAAAAGTTTTTATGACATAATTCATCTTTTTATCGTCAATTCCCGGATATACGCCGATAAAAAAAGTATTATGCATAATCTCATCTGTATTTTTTAAATCGCCCACCACCCTATACTCTACGCCTTGATATGCCGGTTGACAAATGATATTGCCAGCAAACAGTTGCCTAGTAAGAATTTTATGTTTTTCAAGATATTCTACGATTTCTTTTTTGCCAAATACTTCATTTTCCTTTACGGTAATAGGAAAAGCAAACCACGAAGGCTCTGATTTTGCTGTCGGATATGGCAAAATCAAATATTTTGCAAAGCCTTTGAGCCCTTCGTATAACTTTTTAAAATTTTCTTTTCTTCTGTTTACAAATTCCGGTAATTTTTTTAGCTGAGCTACTCCAATTGCTGCCTGCATATCTGTTACTTTCAAATTATACCCTATATGAGAATATACATATTTATGATCATATCCTTCCGGCAAGGTTCCATATTGCCTTGTAAATCTCCTATTGCAAGTATTATCCGCTCCAGGTTCGCAATAACAATCCCGTCCCCAATCTCGAAAAGAACGAATCACCCTTTGCAAAAGCGGATCATCAGTAAGCACTGCACCACCTTCTCCCATTGTAATGTGATGCGCTGGATAAAAGCTTACAGTCGCCACATCTCCAAAAGTGCCGACCATTTTCCCTTCATAAAGACTTCCAACGGCATCGCAGCAATCTTCTATCACAAATAAATCATTTTTTTTAGCAAAGGACATGACCGCCTCCAGCTCAAAGGGATTACCCAAGGTATGCGCAATCATAATCGCCCTAGTTTTATCTGACAACGCTTTCTCTAATTCCTTTGGATTTATATTATATGTTCCCATTTCCACATCGACAAATACTGGAATCAATCCATTTTGAACAATCGGATTTACTGTCGTCGGAAATCCCGCCGCTACTGTTATCACCTCATCTCCTTTTTTTAGTCTTCTTTCTTTAAGCAAAGGAGAAGTAAGTGCCGTAAGCGCCAATAGATTTGCTGAAGAACCAGAAGTTGTAAGCAAACAATATTTTTTTTGCATATAGTTTGCAAATTCTTTTTCAAACCGCTCAGCATATCGCCCGGTCGTCAACCAAAAATCAAGTGAAGCGTCCACAAGATACATCATTTCTTCTTCATCGTATACCCGACCGGCAAAGCTAATTACTTTCTCCCCCCCCCCTGTATAAATATTCATATTTTTATGATATTTATAATAATATTCTTTCACCTTTTCCAATATTTCTTGTCTTAATTTATCCATTTTATTTTCCTCAAAATAACCTATTGTATTGTACTCTTGTACATAACATCTTTCATTTACACTTCTCCCTAGCCGTAACACTTCATTATTTTACATCTTATGCAAACTCTCCACAATATCTGATATGCCTTGCGAAAAAGAAATCCTCTCTTTCCAATTTGTATGACTCAACAATTTTTCTATACTTGGCACAAGATTTGTTTTCCCTTCTTCTCCATATTCTACTTTCCCATACAGTAGTTCGCTGCTTGATCTTGTGAATGTCTTAATTTCCTCAATAAATGCTCTTAATTCTCTCGTATCCTTGCTCGCTACATTATATATGCCAGCTTCCATCTTGTTATTATACAAAGATATAATTGCTCTTGCCGCATCACTTACATGCAAAAAATTCCATTTTTGAGTCGATTCTGTCAGCTCTATTACTTCATTATTAAGCATCTTTTTTACACAACTCATTATTAAGGTTTTCTCATAATCTCCTTTTCCATATAAGCTAAATATTCTTGCCCAAAAAAATCGGACACCAGAATTCCTAAATTTTTCAATAGCATCTAATCCTGTTTTAAGCTTATATTTTCCATAGTATGTCGCAGGATCCATCTTTGATGTTTCATATATCTTTTCATCAGTTTTAGCATATTCTGCCTGAGAGCCTATCGCTATTATTTTTTTACAGCCCAATTTCGATATGCTTTCAAACAAATTCATAGAATTTATATAATTATTCTTTTGTATGGCTCTATCATTTCGATATGGTTTTCTAGTTCCTTCCCATGATAAATGAAAACAACCATCTACTGGCATATTTATTTTTTCATGAACTTTATCATAATCATCCATACTTATCTTATAAACAACCGCTTTATTTTTTCTCAAAAAATTATCCAATGTACAATTACTTTCTCTTACTAACAAATGGAAAACAACATCATTACCTGCCATTTCACTTAATAAATATTGAGCTAAAAAACTTGTTGCTCCTGTTATCACTATATTTTTCATTTTTAAATTTTTCCTAGCTTTTCCATTATTTTTTTGACTATGGCTTCTCTATCTATTTCATAATATCTTCTCAAATATTCTTGATTTCCTACTTCTCCTGTAAATCTATCATCTATCCCAATTCTGACAACATCTTTTCCTTTTATTTCCAAATCATTAATATATTCTAAAATACTGCTACCAAATCCTCCACTTAAAACATGCTCTTCTAGTGTTACTATTAATTGATACTTATTAATAAATTCCTTAAAGCGCTCTTTATTTATTGGTTTTATAGTTGGAAAGCTTACTATTCCTATATTTAAGTCATATTTTTCTTTCAAATATTCAAACGCATTGTACGCCTCTGATAAAATTGCACTTGTTGTAAATATACAAATATGTTCCCCTTCTTCTATCTCTATCATATCTCCAATTGCTATCGCTTCTAAATCTTTTCTATGAATCGTCTTTTCTCCTCCTTTCCCCAATCTTATGTAACATGGCCCATGATAAGAATACGCTAATTTCATTACCAATTCTGCTTCTTTCGGATCAGCTGGTGAAAATATCACTATATTAGGTATGCTCCTTAATATTGATATATCTTCTGTCATATGATGACTAATCCCTGCCGCTCCATACGCCATTCCTGCTCCTATTGAAACTATCTTTACATTTAAATTGTGGTAGCAAATATCATTTCTTATTTGCTCTATGCACCGTATAGAATTAAAATTTCCTATGGAATAAGTTATCGCTATTAATCCTCCATGTGCCATTCCCGCTGCCACTGAAGTCATATTTTGCTCTGCTATCCCAGCATTTATAAATTGCTCCTTTAGCTCCTCTCTATATTTATCTAGTACACTATACCCTATATCCCCTGTAAGAAGAACAACTTTTTTATCTTTTTTTGCTATATCAAACAATGTGCTCACCAAAGCATTTCTCATTTTACTTTCCCTCTATCTCTTTTAAAGCATTTATATAATTATCCCCTTGTGGCGATCTATAATGCCATGCCAAATTATGCTCCATAAACGACACACCTTTTCCTTTTATCGTATTTGCTATAACACATTTTGGAAATTCTTTCCCGCTTAACATAAGCGATTTTTCCAATTCCATATGATTATGCCCGTCTATCTCTTTTACTTCCCAGCCAAAAGCTCTCCACCTATCCGCTAAACTATCATTATTCATAATTTCCTTGCAATAACCATATCCCTGCATATTATTATTATCTACTATAACACACAAGTTATTGAGTCTATACTGCTGCGCAAACAACGCCATTTCCCAAACAGTACCTTCATTACACTCTCCATCCCCCATTATTACATATACTCGATTATTTTGCTTTAATATCTTTTTTGATAACGCAATTCCACAACCTATATTTCCTCCATGTCCCAACGAACCTGTTGAAATCTCAACTCCTAAAACATTTTTATGTGAAATATGTCCTGACAAAATACTCCCATTTGCACAATGTGTTTTTAAATTCCTTTTATCAAAAAAACCACAATTAGCTAATACAGAATACACCGCTGCTCCTGCATGTCCTTTGCTCAATATAAAATAATCTCTATCTTCTGATTCGGGATTGTCGATATCATATTTTAAGATTTTAGCATACAACACCGCTACAATATCGGCTACACTAAAAACCGCTCCTATGTGCGAACTGTTTGATATATGTACCATTTCAATCGCATCTAACCTTATCTTTTTTGCAAGCTCCATACTATTCATAAATTTTTCTCTTTCAAAATCATAATTGAATATAAGATATCCAAGGTTCAAATGTAAACCTTTTAATAGAATATTTCTTTATATCAAAACATTCCAGCATAGCTTTTGTTTCTCCCGGAAAATTATTACAATTTAGCTCATCAAAGCATACCACACCCCCCCCCGACATTCTTGGCAAAAATACCTCCAATGCCTTTTTCGTAGGGGCGTACAAGTCAAAATCCAGATACAGCAAAGATACTATCACATGCTTGTTATTCTCTAAATACTTTTCACTTGTTTCCATAAAATCACCCTGTACCAATTCAATATTGGGTATGTGGCTCAAATGCCTCTCTAGCTGATACCGCTCAATATCTTTTTCAAGTTGAACAACGGATTCTCCCCTTAAATCTCCTTTGCCATAATTCTTATGAATATTTTCATCATACTCGCTCACATTAGGAAATCCATCAAATGTGTCAAAACCAACTATTTTCCTGTTGTAATTTGTTGGTTCAAATATATTGGACAACTGTGCCCAAGTAAATAAACCACTTCCGTTAAACACACCACACTCTACAATAATTCCATTAACTTCCATTATTTTTTTAAATATTTCATATTTCGCTATAAATCTGCTTAAACTTCTCTTATTTGTAAAACGAGGAAATGCCTCTAATTTATTAAATATATTTAAATTAGAACCAATAAAATTTTCTTCCATCATTTTATAAGCTTTCAAATCTTTTTCTGAATGTCGGCTTAAATTAAGCTCTTCCGAATTATTGAACTGCACTATTTCCACTCCTATTCTTTTACTATATTAAAATGTTTCTTTTTATTCTCCCAATATTAAAACCTTACAATTTTAAATTCCAAGCAAAGAATTATCCTTTTCATTGAAAAATTCTCTTATCTGAAAATCCGTCACTTCTCTTCTACTCTTACCATTTTTATATCCTTTTTCCCAATCCACCACTTTCTCTATCGCTTCTTTCACACTCCACTTCGGTTTCCAGCCCAAGACGCTTTTAGCCTTAGAACAGTCCAATTTTAAATAATTCGCCTCATGCAGGCCAGTCGTTCGCTCCGTATTCCAAGACGCCAAACTTTGCGTACTTCTTTCATTCCAGCTTTCACAAAAAAGACTTACTAGCTCTCCTGTAGTAACGCAGCTATCTTCTTCCGGTCCAAAATTATAGGCTCCCTCATATTTTTTATCCTGATATTGCTTCATGCTAAGCAAAAGATAACCATATAAACATTCCAGCACATGTTGATAAGGCCTTATAGAATTGGGATTTCTCACCAAAATTACTTCCCCCTTTGCCGCCGCCTTAATACAATCCGGTATAATCCGATTAGCCGAAAAATCTCCTCCGCCAATCACATTCCCAGAACGCGCCGTCGAAATCGCCGGAGCAGTTTCATCTTGAAAAAAAGATTGCTTATAGCTATAGGTAACCAGTTCACTACAAGACTTAGAATTGGAATAAGGGTCATATCCGCATAAATTTTCATTTTCCCGATATCCCCAACACCATTCTCTATTTTCATAAACCTTATCCGTCGTTACATTCAAAAAAGATTTTGTTTTTTGACAATATCGAAGAGCTTCTAACACATTGACTGTACCCAAAACATTCGTTTCATAGGTATAGACCGGATTAAGGTAAGACTCCAATACTAAAGGCTGAGCTGCCATATGAAACACTATTTCCGGCTCGAATGCCATCATTGTTTTCTTTAATTGTTCCAAATCCCGAATATCCCCTGTAACATTCTGCATTTTTCTTTCCAATTGCAAAAGAGAAAAAAGAGAACCGTCTTCTTCTTTCAAAGCATATCCGCAGATCTCCGCTCCAAAATGAAACAAAATACGACAAAGCCACGCTCCTTTGAAACCAGTATGCCCTGTAACAAACACTTTTTTATTCTTATAAAACTTTCTCAAATCTTCCATGATTGCAGTATTTTTGCTTTAGGCAAATCATAAATCATTTCAAAAAATTTCCATCATCTGCCGAAAAAGCCTTATCCCTCCTTTTAAACTACTCGCCGTCTATTTTACCGTTTCTTACTACCACAATTTCCATGGCGCTTGATCATTTTCTAATAAATCTTCCAAATAAAGCTTATCCCTCAAGGTATCCATACACTGCCAAAAACCGTAATGTTTATATGCCATTAATTCCCCACTCTTTACTAATTCTTCCAATGGATATCTTTCTAGCACAACATCATCTCCGGAAATAAAATCAAATATCTCTGGCTTAAATATCATAAATCCTCCATTAATCCAACCGCCATCTTCTCTTTTTTTCTCAATAAAAGAATCTATTCTACCTGTGCTATCAATATCAAGAGCGCCAAATCTTCCGCCCGGTTGAACGGAAGTCACTGTACCGATCTTTCCATGAGAACGATGAAATTCTTCCAATTCTTTCATGTTTACATCACACACCCCATCTCCATAAGTCAGCATAAATGCTTCGTTTCCGATATATTTTTGTAACCTTTTAATTCTTCCACCCGTCATGGTATTCAAGCCCGTATCAATTAGCGTAACTTTCCAAGGCTCCGCCACATTACTGTGCATCGTCATTTTATTATCTTCGGAAAAATCAAAAGTAATATCAGAATTATGCAAATAATAATTTGCAAAATACTCTTTAATCATGTACCCCTTATAACCACAGCATATAATAAATTCCTGATACCCGTAATAAGAATATATTTTCATAATATGCCATAAAATCGGCATTGTGCCTATCTCTATCATCGGTTTGGGTCTTAAATGAGATTCCTCGCTAATTCTCGTGCCAAGTCCGCCAGCTAATATCACCACTTTCATACCAATTCTCCCCTTATTTATAAACATATATGCTTAAAACTTTTACTAAGAAACACCGTATAACACAATTTAATTATATCATTAAAATTTTCTTAACGCAAAGGATTTTTTCAACTACTGTCGCCATCTTTTTCACATCAAAAACTCTATCCGAACTGCAAAAACACTCCCCAAATTTTCATATCTTAGCCTTGAACCAAAAATAAACAGAATAATTACGTTTATGTAAAAAATCAAAAAAAGGGATAGCAAAAACGAAGCAAAAATTTTATAATATTAATTACTCTAAAGCGAAACGCTAAAGGAAAAATGAATCTCCTGCTTCGCTTTTTAATTTCATGGCTTTCTAATTTCATGGTCTTTATTCAATTTCCAGAAGTTATTAAGCGATTTAACTATGTTATACAAAGAAAGGAAATCACCAATGAATCATTTAAAATCTATACTAAGTATCACCTTAGTAATCTGTTTGCTATTCACAGTATTCCCCACAGTAGCATATGCCGAAAATAAAAAAGCAACTGCAATACGAGTGGGATTGCTTCCCAATGGTGAAGTTGAATTAAACAGTGCCACACCTTATCTTGTAAATAACCAGCCAAGTAGTGTTGGTTCTTTAGGAAAAGATGGTTGTACTGCTTTTTTCGATGCTGCCGAAGGATATCTTTATCTTGAGAATTTAAAAGCAGAGCGAATCGCCATATTTTCAGCACCTGAAAAAGACTTAATTATTGTGGTCAAAGGCGACCAGAATGACATTACTTATATTAACAATAACAGCGGTGGAGAAATTATTATTACCGATAATAATGCCAATGCCAGTCTTAAAGCATGGTCTATATATGCCAAAGATCAAAATTCTGCTTCTGGTCGAAAAAATATCACCTTAAAAGGCTCTGTAAATGTTAATATAGAAAGAGTAACGACTAATAACAACCAATTAACGGGAATTGAAGCACACGATCTTGCTATTGAAGAAAATGCCGGCTTAACTATTGCTTTAGCAAATAACAGCTCTTCCCCAAATCAACCTGTAATCGGTATCAAGGCATATGGCAATGTCCTTTTCAATACCAAAAAACCAATTGCCATCAGCGTAGACATGAAAGAACCCAACACTCAAAATAAGAAAATATATTGTTTAGAAATCAACGACAATGGCAAATGTGAGTTAAAAAGCACTCCTAGCCTAACCTTAACATTCGGTGATAAAGGAAGCGCAATCAACGAAAATTCCAAACTACCTGACATCTCTTCTGGTAAATGGAGAAAAGAATCCTCTTCTGGAGAGGAAAAGTACATCTATCAAGGTATTACTGTTGATCCTTCAAAATTGATTATTCCCGAAAGCATAAAAGGAACTGCTATTGAAGAATTTGACCTAAATGAAGCCGTAGAACCAAATGAAGGGAATTATAAATTCACTTTAAAAAGTGGTAATCCCGATGACTTAAATGGCTTAGAATTACAAGAAGAAGGCATTATCAGCGGCGCTCCGGCTAACGCTCGCGCGGCGACCAAAGTCATTCTCCAAGTGGAAAACACCCAAACCCTTTACAAAGAAGATCTGGAGTTACAAATCGGAATGGTTCGCCCAGAAACGCCGACCTTACAATTTTTAACCGGTGATGACGCCAACATTACCACCAATCGAGATGACGAAACTATGGGAAAATTAGTTGGAATAAAACCCGCCGAAGGCATGTTATACTACAAAATAACCGGCGGCAACTATGCCATGTCAGACTTTACTTCTGCCCAAATTGGCAAGACCGAACAACCTCTTAGCCGATTTGAAGCTGACGGACCATTTACGATTCAAGTAAAGTATGTTATTGATCCCGATAACGAGAACATTGAATCTCTTATTCAATCGATTCCCGTGCATCGTCCCAATAAGCCTGCAAATCTATCGGTGGTAAACACTTCCTCCGAAACCACGCAAGACGGAAAAATCACCGGCGTAACTTCCGATATGCAGTACAAGAAAAACGAAGCCTACGACCCTTGGAAAGACTGCACCAATGCCGAGATCACAAATTTAGAAAAAGGAGCTTATCTGGTTCGCATTAAAGCACAAAATGGAATGTTAGCATCTAAATCTGTGGAAATCGAAATAAAATCCTCTGTAAATAATCCAAGTAACCCTAATACTAACCCAAGTAACCCTAATACTAACCCAAGTAACCCTAACACTAATCCAAGTACTCCAAACACCAACCCCAGTACTCCCAGCGCAACGCCTTCCAGTATTATTCCTCCATATATTCCAGAGGTATCTTCTACACTGACAATAAGTCAACCGCAACAAAAGAAACCGGAAGAAACTACGCAAAACGGCAAAGTAAAAGAAACCGACAAAAATGACAAATCAGAAACCTCTCAATTCACCGATGTAGCAGAAGGAGCTTGGTACAAGGAAGCTGTTTCCTATGTTTCGCAAAGAAATCTTATGAACGGCATTTCTCAAAATAGCTTTGCTCCAAATAAAGCCGCTTCTCGCGGGATGTTGATAACAATTCTTTATCGTTTAGCCGGCTCACCTAAAGCAATCGGCGGAAAAGAATTTATGGATGTTTCTAATTCTCATTATAGTTTTCAAGCTGTAAAATGGGCTACACAGCAAGGAATTGCCAAAGGCTATTCTGATACCATTTTCGGTATGCAAGACAATATCACCCGTGAGCAATTGGTAACTTTGCTAATGAAATTTGCTGAAAAAAATGGAAAAGATGTCAGCAAACGAGGAGAGTTATCTACCTTCGCTGATGTTGCCAATGTGTCCAACTATGCAAAAGACGCTATTTCTTGGGCAAATTCCATAGGGCTTCTCAAAGGAAATACTCAAAAAATGATTTCTCCTCAAGCTCCGGCAACTCGCGCAGAAATAGCAGAATTGATTCGCCGCTTTTGTGAAGATGTTTTAAAATAAACCTATTCACATTCATAATTAAGATAAAATCCATAACAATAAAAAAATCTGCAAAATGCAGATTTTTTTATTGTTAGAAAGCTCAGCATTTTACTGCAAAAGCTCCGCCAAATATTCCCTGTTTTCCTTTGCCTCCTTTTTCAGGCGCTGTGCGTTTTCTGCGATTTTCTGCCGATATTTTTCCGGCTCCTTCATCATATCGGCAATACTTTTTTCAATTTCCTCTAGGCGGATATGATGCATATGGTTGACACATTCAATATCCAGCTCCTTCACATAGTAAAGCACTTTCGGATCATAATTAAAACCCATCATCGGCACATTCTGAATAGCCGCATAGATCAGGGCATGAAGCCGCATGCTCATAACCAGCTCCATATCGGCAATCAGGGCAATAATCTCCTGCGCCGTATAATAATTGCGAATCACAATTGCCGGACACCGCATTTTTTCCCGTATGTCCTCAGCAATCCGAATATCAGCCGGAAAACGCATCGGCACAAAAACAATCTGTACGCCATAAGTTTCTGCCAAATGATCACACAAGTTTGCTATTTTTTTAACATACGCTTCCTCCTGCTGCCAGCTGCGAAACATTACCCCTACCAGCGGCTGATCCTGCCGAATTCTCTCCCTTTCGTAAATTTTTTCCTTGGAAATACCACCGTCTAGCTTTAGGTTAAAGACCGGATCGGCAGTAACCGCTATCTTGGGTCTTGTTATTTTTAGCTTCGTCAAAACCTCCAGAGATAAATGCTCCCGCAAAGTAATCGTATCCACCCGATCAACAATTAACCTCGTCAGCCAGCGATTGCGGCGGCGGTGAATCGGCCCTATCCCGTTGGCATAGAGGATTACCTTGGCGCCAAACAGCTTTGCCAGCCAAATCAGGCCCAGATAATAATACAGCGAACGAGAGCTGGTGCCGTCCTGAAGAAGGCTTCCACCACCCATCAAAAGTAGGTCGCATTGCTTCAGTACTTTGATTACCTGCCTGAAGCAGAAGCGATGAACTGCCGGAAAGCCGTACTCTGCCGGCACCTCCTCCGGTGTGTTGGACAAAATTGTCACCTCCATATCCGGCGAAATCGAGCGCAAATCAGCGCAAATCGACGACAGGATTGCGTCATCCCCCGAATTTTTAAAGCCATAATAGCCTGACACCACTACCCTTTTCATACTTTTTCCCTTCATCATCCTTGTGCGAGCATCCTCCCGCCGCATTGTCTGCTTATGATTCCGCCGTTTTTCAGCTACCTCTTTCGGAACTGTTGACTCTATCGCACCTTCCGGCGCTTACCTATAAAATCTCTCCGATTCAGTCCGTTTCTTCCTCCAAGGCCTCGATATAAAAGCTGACCGGACGAAATCCGTCGTTGCAGGAAATCATCGCCGATCTCTTATTCTTCATCCAGCCCTCGTAAATATTCTCCCCGCCATGCGCCAGCACCATAACAAAAGGCTGCATGGTCTGCCATGCACTCTCGCACATTCCTTCCGGCTTTTGCCAGCCATTGGCGATAAAAACCTGCCCTTCCTGCATATCGCAGGCATGCTCTATCGGGTTCTCATATTTTTCCATCAAATCCCGATAACAGGCAATTCGCATCACCGTTATCCTGCATTTCTTCAAAAAAATCCCTCCAAGTCCCACAGCCAGACACCTCTCCTTCCGGCTTCGTCTTTTATCTCCGCTGGATTCCGTAAAACACTTTTCTAAGCCATCTCCGCCGTAATCCAGCTATGTCTGTCCTTCCTCGGCAGACGCTCCGAAAAAATCCCTCCAAGCCTCACAGCCGGACACCTCTCTTTCCGGCTTTGTCTTTTATCTCCGCTGGATTCCGTAAAACACTTTTCTAAGCCATCTCCGCCGTAATCCAGCTATGTCCTTCCTCCCTAAGCAGACGATCTGCCTCCCTCGGCCCCGCCGTTCCCTGCTCATAGGGATAGAGCTTACCAGAATGCCGCCGATAGCTATCCATGGCATGATCAATAAATTTCCAGCAGGTTTCAATCTGATTCCACTTGGAAAAAAGGCTTTGATCCGAATTCATGCAGGCCTTGAGCAGCCGTTCATAGGCCTCCGGCGTATTAATTCGATTCTCCAGGATACAGCTCTGGCAAAAATCCATTTTCACCGTCTGTACTTCTCTTTCCTTGCCCGGCTTTTTAATGTTAAATTTCAGATAAACTCCCTCATCCGGCTGTATCCGGATAATCAACACATTTCCCTCCGCTTCCTTGGGCGTGGTCTTAAACTGAATGATAACCTCGCTTTCCCGGCTAAAAAGCCGTTTCCCCGTGCGAATATAAAATGGCACCTCACGCCAGCGCTCATTTTCAATAAAAATACGCATTGCCGCATACGTTTCTGTCTGCGAATCCGAAGCGACCTTCTCCTCTAGGCGATAGCCCTCATACTGCCCCAAAATCATGGATTCCTCCACTCTCTCCGGCACAATCGGCTTCAAGTCCTCAAAAATTCGCTGCTGCGCTTTTTTGATCGCTTCGCTTTCCATGTTGGCCGGCTCCTCCATCGCCACAATCGACAGAATCTGAAACAAATGGTTCTGCATCATATCCCGCATGGCACCGCTTTCATCATAATAGCCGCCCCGACTTTCCACGCCGACCGTTTCAAAGGCGTTGATCTGCACGCATTCAATAAATTCCCTACTCCAAACCCCCTTGAAAATCGAGTTCAGAAAGCGAATCGTCATAATATTTAAAATCATTTCCTTGCCCAGATAGTGATCAATATAGTAAATATTATCTGGGAAAAAACTGTTTTTCAGCTGCTCGCTCAGTTCATGTGCCGATTCCAGATCCTTGCCGAAAGGCTTTTCCACTATGACCTTACAGTTATGCAGCCGACAATTGCGGATTTTCAAATTTTGTGTAATCGGCAAAAAATACTGGGGCGCAACGGCATAGTAAAAAATTATCTCATTCTTTAAGCCTAGACGGTCAAAGTATTTCAAGAGGTCGTCATACTCCTCTCCACGATCAAAATCCATCCGATAATAGGAAATTCTCCTGCAAAAGCTCAAAAAATGCTCCTCACGGTACTTAATCCGAGAATACTTTTGCAGCCATTCCCGAATAATCTGCAAATATTCTTCCTGCGTATACGGTCTTCTTCCAATTCCGACGATGCGGTAATCCTCCGGCAACTCATCCAGCGCATGAAGATTATACAGCGCCGGAAACAGCTTCCGATATGCCAAATCGCCGGTGCCGCCAAAAATGACAATCCCGCTTTCTTTATTCCTGTGCTGTCCATTCATAGTGAAAACTTCCTTCCCTGTCCTTTCTTTCAAAGGTGTGCGCTCCAAAATAATCCCTTTGCGCCTGAATCAAATTCGCCCCGCTGTCCGCCGTTCGATAAGTATCCAGATAAGCCAGCGCCGCCGACAGCGCCGGTACGGCAATCCCGCCTTGTACCGCCAAAACCGTAAGCTCCCGCAGTTTTCCCAGATTTTGATTGATTGCCCGCCGGAAAAATTCGGCAAATATCAAATTTTCTACACCTGCCTCCTCCGTCAGAGAGTGGGCAATATCATTTAAAAATTTGGCGCGAATAATACAGCCGCCACGAAACACCTTGGCGATCTCTCCAAAATTCAGCCGCCAGCCATACGCCTCCTGCGCCTTATCCAGCATTTTAAAGCCTTGTGCATAGCAAACAATCTTAGCCGCATAAAGACTGCTTCGGCATAAATCAATCAGCTCCGCCTTTTCCTTCTGGCCGCCAGCCTGTTCATGCCCCTCCAGCAAATCCGCTCCTTTAACTCTCTCGTCCTTTAAGCCCGACATATATCTGGCATTGACCGCTGCGGTAATCACGGAAATATCCACCCCCAAGTCCATGGCCTCCAAATTCGTCCACTTGCCGGTTCCCTTCTGCGATGCCTTATCCATGATCTTGTCAACCAGATATCCCTCGCCATCTCTGACCTTAAAGATATCGGCAGTAATCTCAATCAAATAGCTCTCCAGCTCGCCCCGGTTCCATTCGGCAAATACCCTTTGCAGCTCATCGTTGCCCAGCCCGCCGAGCTCCTTTAAAATCATATAAATCTCGCTAATCAGCTGCATATCGGCATATTCAATGCCATTGTGTACCATTTTAACATAATGACCGGCGCCGTTTTCCCCAATATAGCGGCAGCACGGTTCGCCATATGCCTTTGCTGCGATTGCTTCTAGGATTTCACTGACCGCCGAATATGCCGCTGCATCGCCGCCCGGCATAATCGCCGGCCCTCGTCTGGCGCCTTCCTCGCCGCCGGATACACCGACTCCCAGATAATAAATATTTTTTTCGCGCAGCGCCTTTTCCCGGCGAATGGTATCCTTAAAAAAGGAATTTCCCCCGTCAATCAAAATATCGCCTGCCTGCAAATGCGGCAAAAGCTGCTCTATCAGCATATCGACTGGTTCACCCGCTTTGACCATCAGCATGATTTTTCGCGGCTGTGCCAGTGATTTCACCAATTCTTGAATGGAATACATCGGGCGAAAATTGGGGTGTCCATGCGTTTTCATAACCTCGTCCACCACCGCCGCCGTGCGATTAAAAATCGATACCTTCACTCCATGATCCGCCATATTCAGTGCCAGATTGACACCCATTACCGATAATCCGATCAATCCTATTTCCTGCATAATTTTCTCCTATCTCTGCGTTTATTCCTGCGTTTATTTCTTCCTTTATCATGCTGTCCATTTTCTTATCAGCAAGCTCGCCTCGTTCATCTCTTAGCCCGCGTTCCAGCCTGTATATTAGTATATCAAAATTATGCCAAAAAACCAATCCCAAAAATAGGATTTTGATTTCACATAGTTTGCCGGGGCTTTTTTCAGGCCAAAGTCCTTTTCCTCTCCCCTCGCCGAAAGCCTGCTACGACCACTGCTTGGAAAAAGGCATTAAAAAATGGGATTACTGCGGTAACGCCGACAGTAATCCCATTAAATCCAATCAAATATTATTCCTTCTCATCCTCCGCGCTCTGATATTTTTGATATTCCCTCATAAACAGCGCAAAGTTTTCTTCCCCCATCCGGTAGGTCAGCTCCTCCTCGGTATACTCCTTGACAACCCCTCGGAACAGACCCTTTTCGCATTCCGAGATACCGGCTGTGCGTATCACCTCCTCGGCAAATTCCCGAAAAGCAAAGCCAATTGCCGTAATGATATTCTTATCCTTCACCAAGGGCTTGTGGCAAATATTTTTATAGGGAATAAAGTCAAGACCTCTGGCAATTTCATCCCAGATTCCGCTGGTAAATTTCACATCCTCCAGCAGGCCTGCCTTTGCCAGCAGCATCGGCGCAGACGAAATAGCCGCAATCAAAAGCTCCTTATCCTTTAAGCTCCTTAAAAAATCAATATTTCTCTGATCAAACAGCGCCGGCATGGGCATTAAAATTCCCGGCAGAATCAAACAAAAATAGTCCTCCGCCTTAAATTCACTCAATTCCTTATTGGCAAGGCATTGAAAGCCTTCCTCCGATAAGATAATCTCCTTCGTCGAAGCATATACATCCAGCTCAATCTCAAAATATATTTTCAGCGCCGCCGTCAAGCAACTGACCTCCTGCATTGAAAAATACGGATAAATAAGTAGGGCTGCTTTTTTCTTCATCTTGCTTCCCCTTTCTGTCTACTTGCATTTTAAAAGCTTCCTGTTACTTTCCTCCTTTTATTCTCTCTTCAAAAAAAGTTCTTAGCATGTGCTTCCTCTTTCTCCTTCCGCCGTTTAAATTCTTGTACCTTTTTTCCCTTTTTTGGCATTTTAAAAGTTTCTATGACTTTCTGCCTTTTATTCCCTCTTTCCCAAAACAGTTCTTAGTGTATGCTTCCGTTTCTTGTTCTATTGTTTAAAAAAAAGTCCTTTTCTGCAACCGCATATCCCACAAAAATCAGCTTTTTCTCAGTAAGGAAAGACGTACCACAATTTCTGTCAACTTCCAAAATTTTCAAAAACACCCTTCTATTTTGCTTTCTGAAGTCTTTCTAAGAGCCCCTCCGGATAAATATCCTGATACAAAAGTCCTTTTACTTGAATGCCTGCCGCTTTCTGATCAGCTTTTTCTTCAGAGCTTTTCTGTTCCAGGCGAATATCCATAGAGGCAAATACAAATTGCTTTTCCCGACAAAGCTCCTTAAGCTTCAATACAATCTCTTCAAGCTTTTCGTAGGATACTTCCTCGGCCTCTATCGTAAGCCAAAGTTTGCCGGCCTTGGCAGCCAGCTCCTCCATATTATATTCCCTGTCCAAAACCAGCTGCTCCAGTACGATAGCGCCTTCCTCTCCTTTAGCCGCCTGTTCCTCGGTATCCACTGCCTGTAGCTGCGCCCAGCTCATGCTGATGGAAAAAGACTGCTCCGCTTCCGACCGCAGCCTTTCCCAGATCTCCCGATACTGCTCGCTTAGTCTGCTATAGGTTGTATAGCCTTTTTCAATATCCTCATAGGTATCGCCTTGGATTTTCCCATTGCGCTGAATCATTATCTCAAAATAGGTATCTCGACTGGAAAGGGATTGCACCTTTGCCAAAAATACCTCCCGCTTATAGCTGTAATCAAGACTTTCCACCACCAGATCCTGAGCCGGATATTGCTCAGCAAGATAGCGCGCGACTTCCTTTTCCGCCCTTTGGCGTTCCCCGAAACCGCCGTTCATCGACTGATAAAAATGCGCTGTCACCAGCGCCGCCGCCAGCACGCCCGCTAGGCTGAAAAAAATCAGGTACTTAAACCATTTTTTCATTTTCTGCTCTCACATTCCTTCCTTCGGGCATCTCTTTTTCAAAAGTTGCGCCTGTTCAGCTAAAATCGCCCTGCCAGCTTAGAAAAATCATTCCTCCCTTGTCGGACATTCCAAAAAACGGATTGTTTTTTCTTCACAATTAAGCTCCGCCTGTATCCCATAGGGAAGAATGCCGATCGGCTTGGCATGGCCGATGTTGATATTATAAAATATCGGTATATTCCGCTTTTCCTCGGTTATAACAACTTGCCGGACAACCTCCTTATATTCCTCATAATAGGTTTCATCCTTGGGCTTGCCCATAATAATTCCATTTAGCCCCTGCAAAATGCCCTGTGCTGCCAAATTCCGAAAGAAATACTTTACCTCACTTGGAACCGGTTTGTCTTCGCTGGTTTCCAAAAACAGCAGCGCCCCTTTCCACTCTGCCACCGCCGGCCAAAGCTCCGTGCCGTTTGCCATATTCAGTACCTCAAGGCAGCCTCCCAGCAGATGGCCTTGGACAATCCCGCTTCCACAAAGAATTTCATAACCCCGCGTTTCCTCTTTCATTTGCAGTGTCCGGTTTTGGTTCTGCTCACTCCACGAAATAAAATCATCCGACCATTCCCCAGCCGGAAGCAGCAAATAATCGGTAAAACCGCCAAATAAAATATCGCGGATTGCCTTTTCCGTATAGTCCATGATTTTGCCATATTCACCCAGCTCGGCCATAACCGAAGGTCCATAAAAGGAAAGCACCCCCGCCTTATACATCATCAAATGGTTTATCGTAGTATCGGAATAGCCCATAAAAATCTTAGGATTTTTCCGAATCACTTCAAAATCAATATAGGGTAGCAGGCGAATCGTATCATCGCCGCCAATCGCCGAAAAAATCGCCGCCACCGACGGATCAGTAAAAGCGTCCATCCAGTCCTTGGCGCGCAGCTCCGGGTGCGCATAAAGAAAGTCATCCCCCTTTAAAGCATGGGGCATACAAATAACCTCCAGTCCAAAATCCCGCTCCAGCCTTTCCTTGGCGATATGCCATTTATGAATATACTTTTCCTCGCCCAATCCGCCCCATGACAGGCTGACCACAGCAATCTTATCTCCTTTTTTTAAACGCTTGGGTTTGATCATAGCTTTCCCTTCCTATCGCAGCATCAAAATAATATTCT
Organism: Eubacteriales bacterium; assembly: GCA_041844915.1. GTDB lineage: Bacteria > Bacillota > Clostridia > Lachnospirales > Vallitaleaceae > W11650. The sequence continues at coordinate 21,310 of JBGZBY010000009.1, read as the reverse complement.
CTAAGGATATTCCCAAAATAATAGCCTTAAAAGACGCAATTCCTCCAATTTTCCTTTGGCTATTTTTCAGTTACTTCTTTATTATAATTATATGCTTTCTCTGCGGAATTTGCCAGCAAAATTAATATTAGAACTTCCCAATACTTTGTTTTATAAGTTTTAGATATTTTTTATCGCTAATTCTAACTTGCAGAAATACATCTTGCCACTATCAACAAGCGCTATAACACTAATAAAACAAGCATCATTTAACTACTGGCAAGCTTCCGAGAAAGAAGTGGTATGATGACTCGTCCAAACGGCTATGAATAGATAGGTTAATGGATTGATTAAACCTAGCCTATCTTATCCTTTTCCCATCAAGAAAGCCCTTCTCCCTACTATTTTTAGGAGAAAGGGCTTTCTTGCATTCCGCCACGTTTCTTATACCGCCCTTCTTTGAAATTCCATCAATTTGGCAGTGTAGATGCCGAGCAGTTCTTCTTCGGTGATTTCCTTGGATGGGCGATCCAGCACAATTTCTCCCCGATCCAGCATAACCACCCGATCCGAATATTCAATCGCATCCTTCATATTATGCGAAATCATAATCGTGGTAATGGCTTTCTTTTCCAGCAGTTCTCTGGTCTTATCCATAATCACCTTAGAAGTCTTAGGATCCAGCGCCGCCGTATGCTCATCCAGCAGGAGAAGCTTCGGATTTTTCATAGTCGCCATACACAGCGACAAGGACTGCCTTTGCCCGCCGGACAAAAATTTGACCATAACATCCATTTTATTTTCCAGACCCAAGTCCAGCTCCTTCAAAATTTCCTGATATCTTTTTTTATTTTTTGGCCGAATCAGCCTTTTGATGCCGAATTTTTCGCCCTTTTTATCTGCCAGAGACATATTCTCCAAAATATTGAGCGATGCCGATACGCCCAGCGAAGGATTTTGATGAACCCTGCCAATGTACATGGCTCTTTTTTCCTCATTGTCCCTTGTTACATCCTCGCCGTCCACCAAAATACTGCCGGCATCCGGCGCAATATTTCCGGAAATAATATTTAAAAGCGTTGACTTGCCACAGCCATTTGAGCCGAGCAACGCCGTGCATTTTCCCTCCTCAAAGGTAATGGAAAAGTTATTGAACAGATTAATTTCATTATCACTGCCCTTATTGAATGTTTTGGATAGGCCTTGTATTTGTATCATTTTGCTTCCTTTCCGGCAAGACGAATGCCATTGGACGAAAAATTGTTGACTGCAATGAAGATAATCACGATAATTGCTGTCGCCGCCTTTAAATCGGTAGCCGGCAAGCCCCGGTCAATGGCAAATCCGCCAATCAGCTGATAAATAACGGCACCCATAATGGCGCGGGTTGTTCCCTTAATCTTAGTAACCGATTTCAGTATCGTATCGCCAATGATAATCGATGCCAGTGCAAAGACGATGATGGAGTTTCCCATAGTAATATCGGCAAAGCCGTTCATTTGAGCGGTAATGGAACCAGCAACCGCCACCAGCCCGTTGGACAGAGCTAAGCCAATGATTTTATATTTGTTGCTGTTTTCTCCCAACGAGGTCACCAAGACTTCATTATCACCCGTAGCAATCAGCAGATATCCGATCTCCGTTTTTAAAAAAAGATCAATCAAAATCTTAATCACAATTACAATCAGCACTAGGAGCAGGACATTTTGCAGCTTATCATTGCCGAAAATCACCGGATTTTTAAAAAGGGGAATATTCGCTTTGCCGTTGACGCGGAGATTCACCGAATACAAAATTGTCAGCGTCAGGATTCCCGACAAAAGCGGCTTGATTTTCAATCGAATGAACAGCGTTGCCGTTAAAAGTCCTGCCAGACAGCCAAAGACAAAAGCCGCCGTCATTCCGATAATCGGGCTTACATTCATCAAAGCAAACTTAGCAAAAACAAAGGCTCCCAGCGGAAAGCTCCCCTCAACCGACAGATCGGCAATATCAAGTATTTTGTAGGTCAGAAATACGCCGATTCCCAAAATGGCATAAATCAAGCCCTGTTGTATAGATGTCAATAATAATCCTGTTCCCATTTTTTAACCTCTCATCCACAGTAAATACGGCAAAGCCCTTATTCCCATTACCCCGCTCCTTGGCCGAGCTATCTTATTCTACCTGCGTCGCTCCGGAAAATACCTCCAAGCCTTCCAAGCCCAAGGCCTTTGCCGTTTCGACATTGACCGCTCTTGTCGTTTCTACCAGACTTTCCACCGGCATGGCGGCAATATCCTCGCCATCAATCAAAATCCTTTTTGCCATAGCCGCTGTTTGCCTGCCCAGCTCAAAATAACTCAAGCCCTCAGTCATCAAAATTCCGCCCTGAACATGCGCTTCTTCCGCGCCAATCGTTATTTTTCCGGCTTCCGTTGCTTTTTTCGCCACAACATTGACCGCTGAAGCTACGATATTATCGGTAATGGTGTAAATGGCGTCTGCTTTCGCTAGGATAGCGTCTACCGCCTGCGGCACCTCATTAATGTTATTAATTCCAATTGTTACAATCTCCAAGCCCAGCTCCGCCGCGATTTCCTCCGCCATTTTTACCTGAGCCTCCGAATTGGCTTCGCCGGTATTATAGATAATACCTATCTTTTTGATGGTCGGGTCAATCGCCTGGAATAATTTTAACTGCTTATCCACCGGAGCCATATCCGTTGTTCCGGACAGATTGCCGTTCGGCTTTTCCAGCGTTTCCACCAGCTCGGCGCTAACCGGATCGGTTACCGCGCTAAAAAGTACCGGCGTTTTGCTTTCTGCTGTAGCGGTCTTAGCAGACTGCGCTGAAATCGTGGCGATTGCTAAAATCAAGTCCACCTTATCCTCTACAAATTTCTGGGAAATCTTGCCAGCATTCGGTACATCTGCCTGTGCATTTTTCCAGTCAATCTCTACCTTTATTCCCTGAGTTTTAAGTTCCTGCTCAAATCCGTCCTTTACTGCATCCAGTGCTGGATGCTCGGCAAATTGATTGATGCCGATTTTAAAGGTCTTTTCTGCCGTATTCTCTGTATTTTCTATTTTTGCTACTTCCGCAGCTTGCGAAGCCGCTCCCGTATCCGCTGCGTCCCGCTGCTCCGTGCTTCCGTTGCTGCAAGCTGTCAGTAATAAGATCATGCCGATAAGTAACGCTAATTTTTTCATTTTCTTTTCCTCCTGTTTTTCTTCGGCTCCGCCGAAGCCAGTCTTTGTTCGGTGTTTACAAAGCGCGCCCTTGCCTTAAGCTTAGAGCGTCGCCGCCTTCAAAGTCTTTCAGAGGATTTTTTAAGATATCAGGTTAGATTGATCAGTTCTATTTGGTATTTTGCAATAAAAAAAACCATTCCCACCCTATAAGTTATCTTATAGGGACGAATGATTATCCGCGGTACCACCCTACTTATATTCCCCGACTGCTATCCTACGGGAAATATCTCTTAAAAAAGCCCATCAGCCTTTTTTGATATAACGGTCAAACCCGTATTTTCCTACCGCCTGCGGCTTCAGAAAATCTGCTCGGAAGTGTATATTTTATATCCGTTTCCATGCCGGCTTTCACCTGCCCCGGCTCTCTTTGCTGCAAACCTTGATATTTTTCTCTTCGTCAAAGCATTTTGATATAATGAACATAGTGTAATAAAATTTATCGAAAATGTCAATCCTCTTATTTGACAATTTTTATAATCAAAATCTCATTTTTTCTATGCACATTATCCAGTACCGTATCATTCGCTTTCTCTCTTTAAGCTCCCTGCCTCCGGCTTCCTTTCAAGCCAAGCCGGAGGCAGCTTTATTTCCTTTCTCATCGCTTTTTTCTGCTAGGGCAAAGCCTTTCTGTTCCCTCTCTTTTGATGCCTGCTCCTTTTGTATTTTTCAGCTTTTCCGCCGCTGTTTAAAGCATTTTTCAGTCTACGATTTTGGCGTTTTTAATGACCGGAAGCTCCGGATCAATGCCAATCGCTTCCAATGCCTTCCGGCGCACGACATTTTCCGTTTTTTCAATAGCGCCGACCGGAAGCTCCGAAGCCGTTTTTTCACCAGTCAAAATCAAGGCTGCCATTGCTCCGGTTTGACTGCCGAGATCATAATAGCTAAAGCCGTTGCTGATTAAAACGCCCTCGGATGCCGCCGTTTCGTCAATATAGGATTGAACAATGATATATTTCTCCGTTAACGCCGTATGTGAAATCAGCTCCAAGGAAGCTGCCACCAAATTGTCGGTCAGGGCATACATAGCGTCAGTCTTGCTCAGCATTACTTCCATCGCTTTAAGGATATCATTAACTGTGGTAACACCAACTGGCACGATGGTCAGCCCCAGTTCCGCCGCCGCCGCTTCGGCTGCCTTTAGCTGGCTTTCCGAATTGGTTTCGCCGGTATTGTAGATAACTCCGATATTTTCAATATTGGCGTCCAGCTGCCCAAATATTTCCAGCTGAACTTTGGTCGGTGTCTTATCCGAGGTTCCCGTCATATTGGTATTGGGTTTTTCCAGACTTTCCACCAGCTGCGCTTCCACCGGATCGGTCACAGCGCTGAATATTACTGGAATATCGGTATCCTTCGTCGCCTGCTTGGCCGCCTGCGCCGATGGCGTGGCAATTGCAAAAATCAGATCTACCTTTTCATCAACGAATTTTTTCGCCATGGCCAAGGCATTGTTGACGTCACCCTGCGCATTCTTATAATCTATCTCGGCTTGGATACCGGCGTCCGCCAATGCCTGAATAAAGCCTTCTCTATTCTCATCAAGCGCCGCATGCTCAACGATCTGCAAAATCCCGATTTTATAGGTTTTCTGCTCTGCTGCCGGTTCTGCGCTGCTTGCTTGCGCGGCTTCCTTGACCTCGGCCGAAGCCGTCTGTGCCTGCTCTGCGCTGTCAGTCTTTTCACTGGCTGCCGGTGCGGCACAAGCGCTAAGCAGCAGGATTGCGATTAATGACAATGCTAATTTTTTCATAATTCCTTTCCTCCTTTGAGCATGCTATGGATCTGCCTGAATCGCGCTTTTTCTAAGAATTCTCCGTCTGAGTGACTGCCGGCGACTTTCCTGATTATTTCAGCAGTGCCTGCCATGCCAGCCTTGGTCGAACCTTTCCCCAATCGACCGAACCTTTCCCAATGAAAAAGTCCCTATAAGATTACTCTTATAGGGACGAATGATTCTATCCGCGGTACCACCCTGCTTATATTCCAATGGAATATCACTTAGAAAGCCTATCAGCTTTTCCCGATGTAACGGTCGGATACCGGATCTTTCTACTGGTTTTTCGTTCAAAAGATCTGCTTGGGAGTGAATATTATATATCTATCGCCCATCTCGGTTCTCAGCTATCCCGATTCTCTGTTATGGCCACCCAGATATTTTTCTCTCCGTCATTGCATTTTTCCTATTTCCATTCCCCTTTGAAGGAACAGATTTATTAATTCAGCATTATAGTCCTTCTTTTTTCCTTTGTCAAGAGGTATCTTGAAAATATTTTTTCTGCAAGCCCATTCCTCTTTCTAAGCTCTGCCGAGGCTTGTGAAAAACATGCGGTAAATGCCTGCTCACAAAAATCAAATCGCCTGCGTTTTAAATATGCTTCCTTAAAATCAAAGCCTGCAAGGGCTAGTCCTTTTCTGTCTGCTCCAGCTCCCCGTAAAGCACCTTGCCTGCGTCATTCTTGGGAATAGCAGCAATCGGCCGGCAGCGAAAGGCTCCCTTATATAAGCCCGTTAGCTCATGCAAAAAATCTTGAACCTCTGCTTCCAGCAATGTGCCGGTATGGCAGATAATCATTTCATCATCCCTGCCAAGGCAGGCAAATTCGCAGTCGGAAAATTTTACCGCGCATTTGGCTTCAATCTCGTCTAAATTAACGCGATTGCCAAATATCTTCAAAAAGCGTTTCTTTCTGCCAACAATTTTATAAAAGCCCTCCGCGTCCCGAACAGCCATATCTCCCGTTGCAAGCCTGCCCTTGCGCTCATCTCCCTTGCCAAGATCCTCCGCCGACTGCGCATAGCCCAAAGTAACATTCTTGCCATAATAAACCAGCTCACCTGCTGTTTCCGGCTGGTGGATTATATTCTCCGCATCATCAATCAGCTCAAACCGCCCCTCCGGAATCGGAATCCCCATATAGCCTACTTTTTCCAAGGCTTTTTCCGGCGGAAGATATGCCATTCGTGCCGTTGCTTCGGTCTGACCATACATGACGACAAATTTCTTCCCGCTTTGCTGCGCATATTCTGCAAATTTGCGGTGCAAAGCCTCCGATAGCTTACCGCCTGCCTGTGTCATAACTTTCAAATCCGGCAGCTGCATTGAGAAAAAGCGCAGCTTATCCAGCATCGTATAAGTATACGGCACTCCTGCTATGGATGTAGCTCGCTCTCTCCTTAAAAATTCCCAAAACTCTTTTTCTACTAAAGTTTTTTCAGTTAAAAGTACAGTGGCTCCAGCATGTAAATGACTGTTAATCACCGACAAGCCATAAGTATAGTGCATGGGTAAGCTTGTAATCGGGCGCTCTGTCGGACTTAATTCCAGATAATCAGCAATTGCCGCCGCATTTGACTCAATATTGCGATAGCTTTGCCTCACCAGCTTGGGGCTGCCGGTGCTGCCAGAGGTTGGAAGCAGCAGCGCCAAATCCTCATGCAGCTTATGCGGATAGCGAAAGCCCGTTCTCAATATTACATAGTCCTCCAGTCGCTGAATAACCGGATAATTTAAGCCCGCTTTTACCAGACCCTCCCGAATAAAGATAAAATCCGGCCGATAAAGCTGCAACAGATCCCTTATCAATTCCTTATTCATAGACGGCGATAAAAGGAGCGGCACGATTTTATTTTTTAAAAAACTAAGATACGCTCCCACTGGAATCCGCTCATTTTCTCCAAAAAGAAATACCAAGCTTCGCTTGGGAATAGAGCCTTTAATCACATCATTTAAATCTTTCCAATCCAACACTGTAAACAAAATCCCTTTATCATCTTTTAATATTGGTGCTGTCTGACTACGCAACTGCAAATCATAAAAATTCATATTCTCCCAATCCTTTGCTATTTCCCATTTTTTTGCCACTGCCCTTACTTGGTTAAAACATTTTCTTTGGCTTTTTTATGGATAACGGAAACACTTGCTGTTTAAGCGAATATTTTTTCCTACATGTATCCAGCATTTCTCAGCATCTCCTATGTCTTTCTTTTTAATCTTCTTCTTTTCGCAGAACATGCTTCCTTTCATTATTTTGCCAAAAAATCTTTAAATTATTAATATCTTCCTTTGACATTCTTCTAAGGCCAAAGTATTCTCATATTCGTTTATTTCACAAAATATCCTTCTTGTTCTTTCCTACCTATAATCTATTTTGCGCGACAAGCTTCCAATCAAGTCGTATCCGTCCCAAACTAAGTCCAGCTCCAGAGCCTCGCCAAAGGGAACAATCCGGTCGACCCCTGCCACACCTTCCTCGGCAATCCACTCCGCCAGCTTCTGCGCGTCAATCCCATAATAAGTAATTGTCTGCGTATTTTTTTGCAAAAGCGGCAAAAGTTCGCGATAAGAGCCAATATCGACCTGCGCGAACAATCCAAATTTTCCTCTTAGCCGCTCCACCTGGGCAAATGGCTCCGTCAGCTCCATGACATGCACATAATTGCTGTACCTGCGCAGTGCCTTCACCTGAGGATACTGCGCCGCATATTGACAAGCCCGCAGGTATTTTTCGCTGGCATGGATTTCCTGAATCTGCCATTTTCTCGCCGCCTGCTCCACCGCCCGCCAAAAGCGCTCCTTTCCCGCCGTCAAGGCCTCGGCCGAGCTTCCCGCTGTTTGCCATGCAATCAAATGCGGCGATGAACAGGCGTTTTGATCGATTAAATAGGTGTCGTTATAAAAAGCCGCCGCCAATTTAATCAGCTCCGCCTCTTCCGCCTGCGCCAGCTTATCGGCAGCAATCACCGAAAAGGAATAGCGGTCAGCAAAGGTAATTTCACCGGCTCTCGGCGCAAGCGGTGATCGGCGAATCTCCTGAATCGTCCGATCTCCGCCCCAAATAATACGCATATCACAACGCTCAGAAAAATAATCCGTAATTTCCTTGTCATGCTCATAGGAAAGGACAATTATATTTTTCTCTATTTTCGGGTATTGGCCGCTGCTAAGAATTTGGCTGATATGCTGACAGACGATCTTCGTCTGCGGAAAATCCTTAGTGGATGTACGAACAATATTCACGTTCCCCGCCAAAAGCCCAAACACCAGAGAAAATGCAAAATTAATCGGAATATTTGACGGTGCGATATGAAAGACCATTCCTTTGCCCATCGCCTTTTCCTCGGTCTGGTATTTTTCCTTGTATTTTTGCAGATTGGCCTTGCGAATCCAAAAAGCAAAGGTGACAATATCCGCAAATTCCTTTACTTCCGGCTCTTTCCTTAGGCTCTGCGATAGCTCCTGCAAAAAATCACAGGTCTGCGCCGCAAAAATCTCTATCGGCTTACCCATTTCCAAATAATTGCCGATATAATGCTTGATTTTACTCGGATTCATAGGTATCACTGCACCCCCTTATTTCTGCTTCCTTAATTCTGCCCAAAATTTTAAAATACTTGCCCTTACGCCCGCAAGGACAATCGTCCTCGCCCAAAATCATACCCTCGTCCTCCGTTAAAATATTATGCCCCGGATAGGACTGCGGAATTAGAGAAATCAGCTGAATCAAACCCTTTTCGCCAAATCCGCAAAGTGAAAAATCCTCCGCCCGCCGAATCAGGATTTCCGAATAGGTACTGGCGTGCATGTGTCCATGCTCACACGCTACGTAAATCGTACCGGTCTGTTCGACCATGCCATAAAAATCATGAATTTTTTTCAGTCCTGCCACTTCAAGTAGTCCCGTCTGGAATTCTCTATCCGTGATATTCCTATTAATCAGCTTTTTCCAGCCGCCGCCATGAACCAAAATCACATTGGAAAAATCCAGCGTTTTCCCATGCTTTTTCATTTCCTCATAAAAATATTGCCAAATAATGAAAGTATATCCAAAAGCAAAAATTGCCTTATCTTGATATTTTTGCAAAAAGCTCTCTATCTTGGAAATATCCAGCCGCATATCATCATCTAGCGCATATATCTTGTCTCGCCCAAACAAAGAAAATCCTAAAATTCCCGCTCGTCTGGCCGAAAAAAAATTTCTATCCTTGACCACTCTTTCACTATCTAAAATAATCATTGGCATCCGATTTTCTGGAATAAAACTTTCCATAATCTTAATCAATGTTTTTTGCTGATTAAGCGCGGTTTCCTTATCTAGATAAATTTTTGACACACTTTGCCCAGTTGTTCCTGAAGAAGTCATGCTCTTAAAAATTTGATCCTCTCCTACGCTCTTTAATGAAAATTCTTTAAACAACCGAACAGGTAAAAAAGGACTGTCCTCGAACTGCATTTCTAATGAAAATCCCAAAAAATCCAATATTTTTCGATATTCCAAGCAATTCTCATAATGATAGGGCGTCAACTCTCCCAACCTTTTATTCAAAATTTCTCTTTTTTCCGCTTTTCCTACGGAAAACGCACCATATTCCAAGACTTCTGAATACTTCATCTCATTTCTCCCAATCTATTCTAACTTACACTGACTTCATTTTTTCCTTTTTCATTGCCGCAGACCTTATTTTTTGTAAAAATGCTCTACCAGCCACTTTCTATCTCGCCAGTTTTTTAAGAAAATTGAAGCACCCTGCCAATTACTCGCAAATACCGCAATTTTCATCTCTTAATTTCTGAATAATATTGATATGATCCTCTCTCGGCAATTCTAAAAGCGACGAATATCCATCTTCCATATTTGCTCGAAACCCAATCTTGACTTCCAATTCCCGCATAATTTTCAATGTTTCATCATTATAGGAATTGCAAGGATAGGAAACAACATCTATCTCTCCGCCAACAATCTCCTGCAATATACGCTTATTCGTTTCATATTCCAACTTTTGCCGCTTATAACCAACATCCGCCAAGGAGGTAAAATGGGTATGCGAATGCAGCCCGATAATATTTCCCGCAGTATGGAGTATTTCGAGCTCTTGTTCCTTCATATATAAGTTTTGTTCATTTTCCTCTTGGTCATAATGGTATTTTATCATCATGTCCGTCATTAGATTATGATACTGCTGCTCTGTAATCAGCTTATCCCGAATATATCGAAAAATCCTGTCATTTTCCGTATAAAAAGCAAATTCTCTTAAATATTGCCGTCTTTGTTCAGACCGCAGCATGGCCTCCGCCTTTGCCGAAAACAGCTCCGAGCTCTTATATTTTTCAAAAAAGCATTGATAAAAGTCATCAATATCTTGAAATTTAGAAAAACGAAAATGCCGATAAACCTCCAACTTCTCTGCTTCTCCCTCAAATCTTTGGGTAGGCACAAAGAAAAAGGCAGTTAAATCATATTTTTTTAATATCGGCCAAGCAATTTCATATTGACATTTCAAACCATCGTCAAAGGAAAGGCAAAGATCTCCCGGCTTTAAGGCGCCCGTCAGTGCCTTGTCACGCCATTCAGAGGCTTGTAATAGGTCGTATTTCCCATCTCCCCCCCCCCTCAATTTATAGGTCTTTATCATCATTTCCAACTCTCCAGCGTCAATGCTCCCCTGCGATTTAATATATTTTTTTTCATCATGAAAATGATGAAACATAATTCCGCATGCTCTCATTTTTTCCTTTCCCCCTGCAAGCTCTTCCACAGCTTCCAAGCAAATTATACTTCTTTGCCTGAATCAATTCCTATACTAATCAAAGCCTCCGATTAATCGGAGGCTTTGATTAAATAGAAATCTTTATTCTTTCTTGCTCAATTGCTTCATCAGCGCTTCTGTCAAACCGATACCGCCGACCTTGCTCATTTGCTCTGCTCTGGCCTCATCCAGCATATCTTCGTAAATTCCCTTGGCATTGGATTCCGGCAAAAGTCCGCCCGCTGGCAGAGTCGCTCTGGCCTGCTTAAAAATCTGATGGATAAAATAAGCCTCGAAGCCTTGCACAGCCTCTCGCAGCGCTGCTTCCTCCTTCGCCTTTGCTTCCTCGGTCTGCGTCAAAGCTGCCGCAGAACTGCTTTTTTCTGCATTCTGTATCTGCTTTTCCTGCGCCCGAAGCAAAGCGTCCTGAAAGCCGGTCTGATAGTCCAGTCCCAGTTTCGCATGGTCGTATACGCCCTGTAACGACATAAGTCCTTCTATTTTCATGACAACTCCTCATTTCCAAGCAATATCCTATTTTGCCTTCTTCTCATCTCCCAATGGAAATATTTTGATGTCGGCCGCCTCTTTCCTAAGTCCTCGACCAGCTTGCATTTTCAGTCTACAGCACCCTTAGCAGCTTCTCTAAGGCTCTTGCCTGACATTGCCGGCCTTTCTTTGGTCGCTCACTTTCAGCAGCCTTCTGAAAAAGCGCGTCCTTAGCTGAGGCTTAAACATCAGCACCGCGCTGCTTCCCATTGGCTATCCTCTATCTTTTCAGCTGATTGGCAATCCCCAGCATATCGTCAGAGGTTTGAATCGCCTTGGAATTGATTTCATAGGCTCTCTGCGCAACGATCAAATTGACCATCTCATCGACGGCATTGACATTGGAGCGCTCCAGTGTTCCCTGCATAAAGCGGCTTTTTTCCAGCTCATCATTTTCGGATTCTTTTAGCGGATCGCCCGAAGCAATCGTAGTATCAAACAACGTTCCGCCTACGGACTTCAAGCCCAGCGGGTTGTTGAACTGCACCAGCTGAAAACTCCTACCAAGGTTTTGATTGACGCCGTTTCTTTTGTAGCTGATCGCTCCGTTTTCTGCCACGGAAATATTCGCCAAATAGGTGTCCTGTGGAAAAATAATCGGCTGATCCTCAGTATCCAAAATTGCATAGCCATCGGCATTGACGACCATTAAGCCGCCCTCCGCCAAAGACAGCTTCAGCGTCCCATCCTTGGTGTAGCGATGCGTGCCGTTAGGCAATTGAACGACATAAAAGCCGTCGCCCTCGATACCGATATCCAAGGGATTGTCAGTTCTTTCAATATTTCCCTGCGTGAAACTCTTCGACGTAGCTACCGGTCGAACGCCATGCCCTGCCAGCAAATTGACCGGCTTGCCGTCACCCCTGTCATTGGAGGTTGCTTCTCGGATATTTTCATAAATCAAGGATTTAAATTCGATCCTCTCTCTTTTAAAGCCGACAGTATTGATATTGGCCAGGTTATTGGCAATCGTATCCACCTGCAACTGCTGCGCCGTCATTCCGGTTGCCGCAGTCCATAATGATCTCATCATAATGATTTCTCCTTGTCCGCTCTCGGACGATATTGGAATTGTTCCTTTTTCGGACGGAAAAGACCTGATAGGCCTCTCCGCACTGCCGCCCCTTTGGACAGCTCTTTATTTTTGCACTTACTCTGCTGCTATTTCCTTAATAAAAACTGCTTTTGACGCTTTGTCCCACCGCCTGATGTCAAGAGGATTGCGCTTGCCTCACCTCAAGGCATAGGGCTGCATCTTTTATATTCTGCCTACTTCGTTGGCTACCTTTTCCATTGTTGCGTCAAAGGTAGTCAAAACCTTTTGATTGCTCTCATATGCCCGCATTACGCTGATCATCTCAACCATTTCTTGAACCGTGTTGACATTGCTCGTTTCTAAAAAGCCTTGTACAATTATGCCTTCAAATCCGATCTGCTCGGCATATTCGGTCGGAGTATAGAGATTGTCGCCAACCTTGCGCAGCTCCTTATAGTCTGAAAAGGAAACCAGCCGAATCTTATCAACAAATTCATCCTGATCGTCGTACACATTGCCGGTCTGACTAATGGTAAATTTTCCGCGCGGCAAGGTAATAATCCCATTTTCTCCCAATACGAATTCCCCGTTTTTGGTCATCAGCTGCCCGAGCTGATTCACCGCCAAGCCGCCATCTCTGGTAAAATACTCCCGAAAGCTTCCATCTGCCTGCCTTTTTCCGACTACGAGCATTCCCTTGCCTTCCAGAGCAATATCGGTCGGGCGCTCCGTATTTTTCAGCGGGCCCTGTTCAAAATTGGTATACGCCAGACTGGAGGTAACTCCCAAATTCATTCTGCCGATATTATTACGGCTCATTCGATCCGGATCTCGCTGCTTAATCGCCAAAACCTCCTTGAAGGAGCGAATCCCCAGCTTGTCCTTTTTAAATGCCGTTGTATCGACATTCGCTAAATTGTTGCTGACAACATTGAGCACATCCTGCTGCACTCTCATTCCGGTATAAGCGGTATAAAGTCCTCTGAACATGACTACTCCCTTTCCCTGTCTTAGATCCTTTCCCTGCCAAAAAGCCAAAGCCGCTTTTCCGGCAAGGAAAACTTTCGAAAAATCCGATTTCCACCTCAATTTATATCGGCATTTTTTATGGGCAATTTAGCTTTTTCTTAAAATTTTATTAGAAAAATTTAAGCTGCCCCGATCCTTTTCGGAAAACCTAGTACGGATGCTTCGCCAGATAGTCGACATATTTGCCGGTGCCGACCGCCACGCAGGTCAGCGGATCGTCCGCTGAAATGACATTGATATTGGTCTTGGACTGAATCAGCTCATCCAGCCCGTGAAGCATACTTCCTCCGCCCGTCAATACAATCCCACGCTCGGCAATATCCGCCGCCAGCTCCGGCGGAGTTTTTTCCAGTACGGAATGAACAATATCAACGATTTGAGAGGTCGTTTCTTTAAGCGCCTCCGCCGTTTCCTCACTGTTGACAACCACTGTCTTGGGCAGCCCCGTCACAAGATTCCGCCCCTTAACATCCATTTCTAATGGCTCTGGACGGACATATGCCGTACCGATGTTGATCTTAATATCCTCTGCGGTTCTTTCGCCAATCAATAAATTGTGCTTCTTTCTCATATAACGAATGATGGCTTCATCAAAATTATCGCCGGCAATCTTAAGCGAGGTGGATACCACCGCTCCGCCCAAGGAAATGACCGCAACATCGGTGGTGCCGCCGCCGATATCAACTACCATGCTGCCGTAGGGCTTGCTGATGTCGATACCCGCTCCAATCGCTGCCGCAATCGGTTCCTCAATAATTCTGACCTTCCTAGCCCCTGCATCGTAAGTGGCGTCCTCTACCGCCTTCTTTTCCACCTCCGTTACGCCGCTGGGCACACAGACCGTAATGTGCGGCTTTAGCAGCCTTCTACCCAATGCCTTATTAATAAAATATTTGAGCATTTTTTCCGTCACCGTATAATCGGAAATCACGCCCTCCCGAAGTGGCCGAACCGCTACAATATGTCCGGGCGTTCTACCCAGCATATGCCTAGCTTCGCTGCCCACTGCCAAGATCTTATTTGTGTTCTTATCGAAGGCAACGACAGACGGCTCTCTAAGCACCACTCCCTTGCCGCTGATGTAGACGATTACATTCGCCGTTCCCAAGTCGATTCCCAAATCTGAATTAAACATTTTTACCTCTCTTTATTTTATAAAGCCGCCGCTGCAAAATCCGCCTGTCCGGCACAGCCTTAAGCCGGCTCTCCCGACAAAACTTCCTTTCCTGTGGCGGCTCCTTTTTTTGTCACATTACCAAAAGCTGATGTCCCTGTCATACTGTCTAAACGGCATAGCCTGCTTTATCGCAGCGCTCCTGCACCCGCTCCGTTGCTGTCAACCAATGTCGAACGCCGGCATTATTCCTCGCCCGGAATTCTGACCTTGGTTTTTTTCAGCTTCCAAATATCCCTGGCATATTCTTCAATCGTTCTATCCGAGGAGAACTTACCGGCATTGGCGGTGTTGATCAAGGTCTTTCTCGCCCATTCGCCAGTGTTGCGGAATTCCTTATCGACTCTGGCCTGGGCTTCGATATAGCTCGGCAAATCCTTCAAAATAAAGTATTGATCGGCCGGCTCTCCTCCGCCGTTGAGCAGCGAGTCATAAATTTCTCGGAACATCTCCGGATTCTCCGGTGAATAGAAGCCGTTGATCAGTTGCATTACCACCCGGCGAATTTCCTGATTGGAATTATAGATATCCCACGGATCATAAGTTCCCTCATGCTGCAAGCGAATAACCTCATCGCTGCTCATGCCAAAAATAAAGGCATTTTCCGCGCCGGCTTCCTCAACAATCTCAATATTGGCACCGTCCATCGTTCCCAAGGTTACCGCGCCGTTCAGCATAAACTTCATATTGCCGGTGCCAGAGGCCTCCTTGGACGCTGTTGAAATCTGTTCGGACACATCCGCCGCCGCAAAAATAATTTCAGCATTGGAAACATTATAATTTTCAATAAAGACAACCTTGAGTTTATTGTTGATGCTCGGATCATTATTGACGACCTCGCCAATACTGTTTATCAGCTTGATAATCTTTTTCGCCCGATGATAGCCCGGCGCCGCCTTTGCCCCCAAGATAAAGGTTCTCGGCATGATATCCAAATGCGGATTATCTCTTAGGCAATTGTACAAATGCATGATATAAAGCGCCAACATAAGCTGTCTTTTGTACTCGTGCAGCCGCTTGACCTGTACGTCAAAAATAGAGCGGGGATCGACCTCAACATTGTTATGCTCCTTGATATACTTGGCCAGCCTTTCCTTATTTTCATACTTAATCCGACTAAAGTCCTTAAGGGCCTTTTCATCGTTCACATAATCCATCAGCTTTTTCAAATGCGGCAAATCCATGATCCAAGCATCACCGATCTTGTCGGTAATCCATTCCGCCAGCTTCGGATTGCCATGCAGCAGGAACCGCCTTTGCGTGATGCCGTTGGTCTTATTGTTGAACTTATCCGGATACATACTGTAAAAGTCCTTAAGTGCTTCCTTCTTTAAAATCTCGGTGTGCAGCCTAGCTACACCGTTGACTGAATAGCTTCCCACGATTGCCAAATGCGCCATTTTCACCTGACCGTCCGCTACGATCGCCATTCTTCTTAAAAGCTGCCCGTCATCGCCGAATTTGTCAATTATCTGTGCACAGAAGCGACGGTTAATTTCCTCAACGATCTGATAAATTCTCGGCAAAAGCCGGCTGAAAATCTCAATCGGCCATTTTTCCAAAGCTTCGCTCATAATGGTATGATTGGTATAGGCGCAGGTCTGCGTAACGATTGCCCATGCCTCTGCCCATTCCAAGCCTTCCTCATCAACTAAAATTCTCATCAGCTCCGGCACCGCCAGCGACGGATGCGTATCGTTGATATGGAAGGTCACCTTAGCCGGAAGCTTTTTAAAATCGCTGTTCTGCTTCTTAAATTTGTTGATTGCTGTTTGCAGGGTTGCTGAAATAAAGAAATATTGCTGCTTCAAGCGCAGCTCCTTGCCCTGCACATGATTGTCGTTCGGGTAAAGCACCTCTACGATGGTTCTCGCTAGATTTTGCGCCTCTCTGGCCTTGTTGTATTCACCGCGGTCAAACATTTCCAAATCAAAGCTATGTAGCGCTTCCGCATCCCAAAGCCTTAAGGTATTGATCGTGCTGTTGTTGTAGCCGACAATCGGCACATCGTAGGGTACCGCCAATACGGACTGATAATTTTCCTGAATAAAGCGCTCCTTGCCATTTTCCAGCTTTGCCATCCGGACATTTCCGCCGAATTTGACCTCTACGCCATATTCCGGCCGCCGTATTTCAAAGGGATTACCATTCTTTAGCCATTCGTCCGGCTTTTCTACCTGATAGCCGTCAATAATCTTCTGCTCAAAAATACCATAACGATAGCGAATACCGCAGCCATAGGCGGGATATTCTAGACTTGCCAGCGAATCCAAAAAGCAGGCTGCCAGTCGGCCCAAGCCGCCGTTGCCCAAGCCCGCATCCGGCTCTTGATCCTCTAGCACATTCAAATCAAAGCCCAGCTCGTCCAAAACTTCACGCACGATTTTTTCACAACGCAAATTGATGATATTGTTTCCCAGCGCCCTTCCCATTAAGAATTCCATCGACATATAATAAACGATTTTCGCGTCTTCTGCTTCATAGGCTTTGTGCGTAGCAATCCATTCATCTACGATAATATCTCTGACGGAATATGCCACCGCCTGAAACAGTTGCTGTTCTGTCACTTCATCTATTGTTGTCCTGAAAAGATTTTTAATATTCTCAAAAATCGCCTGTTTAAAGTTTTCCTTGGTTACGGTTAATCGATCCATTCTTTTCCTCCGTAAGAATCCTATCAATATCTTCCACGGACAGTATATCACAAGGATATAAAAATTAGCAAGCACTATTTCTTTTCCGCTAATCCCTGTTTTATAGCAACGTCCATTCCTCATTCGGCGTAAATTCCGCCGTATCCTCTCTCCTACCCTGAATAAAAATTTCCCCTTCCTCAACACCTGCTTCCTTTAAAGCGGAAAGCACCTGCGGAAGTAGCTTTGTCCGCACCAAAAATTTGGGGCCGGAAAAAGCAGTCAGCATGGCAAAATCGCCCATGCTGTCACCCATGATCAGCAGTGGCTCGCTACCGTGAAGCGGAAGCAATCTTTGGCGAATCGCATCTGCTTTCCCCTCCTTGACAGTAAAGGGATATTCTCGGTTCATCTCCGCCTTCAGTACTCCCTCCCTTGTTTTCAGCGAAAGCGCAAAAACATTTTCCGGTGGGATCCCATATCTTGCCGCGTGCACTCGGACAACCTGTTCGTGCGAAGCACTGCAAACATAGACCTCAATGCCGTTTTCCATACATTTCCGATAAAATTCCTCCTGCTCCGGCACAAAGCGCATACCAAGATAAAATACAGCTGCAAATTCCTGCCCGCCTGCCCGATATCGGTACACCCGCTTTTGCGGCTTCATTTGCAGATTGGCCTGAATCGATGCCTCGGTCAGTTCGGCAATCTCCTCCAGACGGTAGCCCTCAAACAAAGCAATGATCCGGCAGCATTCCGCAAGATGCCCAAAAGGATACTTATAAAGACAGGGCATAAGCTGAGCAAATTCCGAATATGCCTGCCCCTTTTTTACCTGCTCCAGCGCTTCCTTTCCGCCCAGCCCTTGATAATCAGTATAAATCTGGCGGTACAATTCCTTGCATTCCCTACGCAGCTCGGCGGTCGCCGCTTTTTGCTCCTCCGTCAGCTCCATATCAATGATTTCGCCAAAGCGCTCCGGCAAAAGACGATAATGAAGCCCCTCTAGCTGATAAATAAAAAGACTTTGCTGCGAATCAAAGATAATTGCCGTATTATCCCAATCTGTTACGATATAGGGCTGTCCCTGCCGCCGGCTTCCCGTCGAAGCGCCCCCTTCGGCAAAGGCGCTTAAATCCCTCTGCCCCGCTTTATTTTTTTCAATCAGCTCTGTCAGCAGTCGGCGAACCCTCGGCGCATAATTCGGCGCTGATAATATTGCCATATCCCTCTCCTTATCTAAAAATCTATGTTTTCACTTTGCCCGCCTGACCGGGCTTGCTCTGTACAGGGCATATCCTTCGCTTGAACAACAGCTTTGCCTTTTGGCTTTGCCTGCCTGACCGGACTTGCCCCGGCGCGGCGCATGTCCTCCGCTTAAGCAGAAGCTTTACCTTTTGGCTTTGCCGCCTGACCGGGCTTGCTCCGGCGCGGTGCGTATCCTCCGCTTAAGCAGAAGCTTTGCTTTCTAGCTTTGCCGCCTGATCGGTCTTGCTCCGGCACGGTGCGTATCCTCCGGTCAGGCAGAAGTTTTGCCGGTCAAAGCCTATGCCCTGCCAATTACTCTGACCCGTAGGGTTCCTTCCATTTTTTCCAGCTCCGCCGGAAGCTCCGCCGGAATATCTCCATCCATATCAAACATCGAATAGGCATATTCCCGACGGCTTTTATTGATCATATTGGCAATATTGCAGTTTCTCTCGCCCAAAAAGCCCGCCAGCTTACCGATCATATTGGGGATATTGCGGTGCAGCACGCAAATGCGCACCCCGCCCGTCACACTTCCCATTTCACAGTCAGGGAAATTCACGCTGTTTTTGATATTACCGTTTTCCAAAAAATCCATCAGTTGACGAACCGCCATGACCGCGCAGTTTTCCTCTGATTCGGCAGTGGACGCGCCGATGTGCGGAGTCAGCTCCGCCCTGTCCAGCCCTGCAACCAAGGGATTGGGGAAATCCGACATATATTTTGCCACCTTCCCGCTTTCCAGTGCCTGCTTGAGCGCATCCTCATCGACCAGAAGATCGCGCGCATAATTAAGCAGCACCACGCCATCCTTCATCTTGGCAAATGCCGAGGAATTCAGCAGCTTTTCCGTCTGCGGCAAAAGCGGCAAATGCAGAGTGATAAAGTCCGATTTGGCAAATAGGTGCTCCAAATCGTTTTCATGCTTAACCGAACGCGATAAATTCCAGGCCGCCTGCACCGAAATATATGGATCGTAGCCCAAAACATTCATCCCCAAGGAATTGGCGGCGTTGGCCACCAGCACCCCAATCGCCCCCAAGCCGATTACTCCCAGCGTTTTTCCAGCAATCTCCTGTCCGGCAAAGCTGCTTTTGCCCTTTTCCACCTGCTCGGCAATGCTCTCCTCTCCCAGAAGCTTTCCTACCCAATTCATACTGGGCACAATGTTTCTGGCAGCCATAATCATGGCCGCGATCACCAGCTCCTTGACTGCATTGGCATTGGCTCCGGGCGTATTAAACACTACAATTCCCTGCTCAGCGCACGCCTCCAGCGGAATATTATTGACGCCGGCGCCCGCTCTGGCAATTGCCAGAAGCTCCTTGCCAAACTCCACATCCTTTAAATTTTTGCTGCGAACCAGCGCCAGCTGCGCAGCACTCAGCTCGGCAGTTTCCTGATAATCCTCGGTAAACAGCTCCGTTCCCTTCGGCGAGATCGGATTGGCATAAAATACTTTTGTCATCAGCCTCTTCTCCTTTCAAAGTCAGTCATAAAGTCCACCAGCGCCTGTACGCCCTCCTTGGGCATCGCATTGTAAATGCTGGCGCGCATACCGCCGACGCTGCGATGTCCTTTTAAATTGAGAAAATGATGCGCCTCCGCCTCCTTGACAAACGCCGCATCCAGCTCCTCCGAGCCAGTGATAAAGGGCACATTCATCAGCGAACGATCCTCTTTTCTAACCGTTCCTTTAAATAAAGCGCTCTTATCCAAATAATCATAGAGAATCCCCGCCTTTTCCTCATTGCGGCGCTTCATTTCCGTCAGGCCTCCCTGCCGCAGAAGCCAGCGAAATACCAGACCGCAGATATAAATACCGTAGCAGGGCGGCGTATTGTAAAGCGAGTCATTCTCTGCATGAATCTTATATTGCAGCATCCCCGGAACAGTCTGCGCTACGCTCTCCGGAATCAAATCCTTGCGGATGATCACAATTGTCACGCCCGCCGGACCAATATTTTTTTGCGCTCCGCCATACAGCAGTCCATAGCGGCTGATATCGACCGGTTCAGATAAAATACAGGAGGAAGCATCGCTGATCAGTATCTTCCCCTTGGTATTCGGCAGCTGATGAAATTTCGTACCGTAAATGGTATTATTTTCACAAATATAGACATAATCGCTCTTTTCCGATACCGGCAAATCGGAGCAATCCGGAATATAAGAAAAGGTCTGGTCAGCCGAGCTGGCTAAAATATTGACTTTTCCGTATTTTTTTGCTTCCTCCGCTGCCTTTTTCGCCCATTGTCCGGTAATGATATAGTCGGCTTCTCCGTTTTTCATTAAATTCATCGGAATCATGGCAAATTGAGTATGTGCTCCGCCCTGCAAAAAAAGAATCTCATATTCCGAAGGAATCCCCATCAGCCTGCGCAGATCCTCCTTTGCTTCTCCCAAAATCGTTTCAAACAGCTTGGAGCGATGACTCATCTCCATAACGGACATGCCGCTGCCCTGATAATCCAGCATTTCTTCTGCCGCCTGCTTCAGCACTTCCTCCGGCAACATCGCCGGCCCTGCCGAAAAATTGTAAACCTCTCTCATATCTTCCTCCTTTGTGCAAATATGCTTTTTCTGTTTCCCTTCTATCCTGCTCCCGACCAAAATTGTTCCGCCGCCTTGCCGCCGGCATTTCCCCCAGCCAGCAAAAGGCTCGCTTTCTCATCTCTGTTCCTCTGGTCAGGCTACCGCATTCTTTCTTTTTAAACGACATTCCCTATCGTGACGCTTTGCCTCAATTATATGCTTTTCCCGTTTCTCCTTCCATCCTGCTCCCGACCAAAATTTTTCCGCCGCCTTGCCGCCGGCATTTCCCTCCAGCCAGCAAAAGGCTCGCTTTCTCATCTCTGTTCCTCTGGTCAGGCTACCGCATTCTTTCTTTTTAAACGACATTCC
>JBGZBY010000008.1:0-10515 GCA_041844915.1 Eubacteriales bacterium | reverse complement strand
GGGATGTCCGGCCTGCTGCTCCGCCAAGCAGGCGGCTTTTTAAGGATGTGCAGCCGGAAGCATTTTAAGTGGGGGAGTGCGGAGACGGCGAAAAGGCGTGAAAATTAATTTTGGAAAATATCGAAAAGAGAGAAATAAGAAAGGAAGCACATGAAATTACTGGAAAAAATATTTGGGACGCATAGCAGCAGGGAGCTGAAAAGGATAGAGCCGATCGTACAGGAAATTGAAGCGATGCAGGAGGAATATCGGGCAAAATCCGATGATGAGCTGCGGGCGAAAACCGAGGAATTTAAGGAAAGACTGGCGAAGGGAGAAGGCCTTGACGATATTTTGCCGGAGGCCTTTGCTACGGTTAGGGAAGCGGCTACCCGTACCTTGCAGATGACGCCGTATCGGGTTCAGCTGATTGGCGGAATTGTTCTGCATCAGGGGAGAATTGCCGAAATGAAGACCGGCGAAGGAAAGACTCTGGTTGCGCCGCTGGCGGCATATTTAAATGCGCTGGAGGGCAGGGGTGTGCATGTTGTTACTGTCAACGATTATTTGGCGGCACGTGATGCGGAATGGATGGGAGCTATTTATCGCTTTTTGGGCTTGACGGTTGGCGTGATTTTAAACGATATGGACAACGACAAGCGCCGAGAGGCATACAACTGCGATATCACCTATGGTACCAATAATGAATTTGGCTTCGATTATCTGCGTGACAATATGGTGGTTTACAAGGAAAACAGAGTGCAGAGAGAGCTTTACTATGCAATTATCGACGAAGTGGATTCGGTGCTGATTGATGAAGCTAGGACGCCTTTGATTATTTCCGGAAGCTCCAGCAAATCCACGCATTTGTATGATCAGGCTGACATGCTGGTGCGCCGCCTGAAAAGGGGCAAGGTGATCGGTGAGGTCAGCAAGCTGGCAGCGGTGCTGAATGAGGAAATTACCGAAGAAGGCGATTTTGTTGTCGATGAAAAGTCCAAGCAGGTCAGTTTGACCGCCGAGGGCGTAGAAAAGGTCGAGAGCTATTTTCAGATCGACAATCTGTCCGATCCGAAGAATATGGAGATTCAGCATCATGTCAATCTGGCTTTAAAGGCTAATAATCTGATGCACTTAGATAAAGATTATGTAATCAAGGACGATGAAATCATTATTGTCGATGAATTTACGGGACGGCTAATGCCCGGCAGACGCTATAGCAATGGGCTGCATCAGGCGATTGAAGCCAAGGAAAAGGTAAAAGTAAAGAGAGAGTCGAAAACGCTGGCAACGATTACCTTTCAGAATTATTTTAACCGTTACGTTAAGAAAGCCGGCATGACCGGTACGGCGCTGACGGAGGAAGAGGAATTCCGGCAGATCTACGGAATGGATGTTATTGTGATTCCGCCAAACCGGCCGGTAGTTAGAGTGGATCAGGATGATCAGGTCTATCGCAGCCATGAAGAAAAGCTCAATGCAATCGTAGAGGCGGTTAAGGAAAGCCATGCCAAGGGGCAGCCGGTGCTGGTCGGCACCATCACGATCGACGCATCAGAGGAATTGAGCAATCGCCTGCGAAAGGAAGGGATTCGGCACAATGTGTTAAATGCCAAATTCCATGAGAAGGAGGCGGAGATCGTTGCCGATGCTGGACAATTTGGAGCGGTTACGATTGCGACCAATATGGCGGGACGCGGTACAGACATCAAATTAGGAGAAAATGTGGTAGAGGCGGGAGGCCTTAGAATTATCGGTACTGAGCGTCATGAATCACGCCGTATTGATAATCAGCTGCGTGGACGTGCCGGCCGTCAGGGCGATCCCGGGGAATCTATTTTCTACATTTCAATGGATGATGAGTTGATGCGCTTATTCGGCAGCGATAGAATGAAAGGAACGATTGAGCGGCTGAAGCTGCCGGAAGGAGAGCCGATTGCCGCCGGAATTTTAAGTAATACGATCGAAGGAGCGCAAAAAAAGGTTGAGGCCAATAACTTTAGTATTCGTAAGCATTTGCTGGAATATGACCAAGTCATGAATGACCAGAGAGAAATCATCTATGAGGAACGCTTGAAGGTGCTGGAAAACCAAAATCTCCGGCATGTTATTTTGCAAATGATAGATGAACTTGTTACTCGGATGGTTAATAAATATTCTGGTGGTGTCGATGAAATAGATGAATGGGATTTGGCGGGATTAAATGAGGCGCTCAGAGAGATTATTCCCTTCCGAAATCTGGCTATGCCCGATTTGGAGAGAGAAGAGATTACAAGAGAGGCTTTTATTGAATTTCTAAAGCAGGAAGCGCATAAGCTTTATGAAAAGAAGGAAAATGAATTTGATGATGTCGAAGAATTCCGAGAGGCTGAAAGAATTTTGCTTTTGAAGGTGATTGACCAGAAGTGGATGGATCATATTGACAATATGGAGCAAATGCGGCAGGGCATCGGCTTGCGCTCCTTTGGCCAGAAGGATCCTTTGGTGGAATATAAATTTATCGGCTTTGAAATGTTTGACGAAACCATTGAAAGCATTCAGGAGGATACCGTGAAGGTGCTTTTCCGGGTGGTTCCCAGAGAAAAGCTGGAAAGGGAACAGGTTGCTAAAAATATTACCACCAATCGCGGCGGAGAAGAGGTAAAGAAAAGACCGGTTCGTCGAGTGACGGAAAAGGTGGGAAGGAATGATCCTTGTCCCTGCGGTAGCGGGAAAAAATTTAAGCAATGCCATGGCAGAGAGGCTTAAGCGATTTTAGCCGAAAAGAAGAAGGCGGCGGTGCTAAGGTGATTTAGCGGCGCAGTTTTTGATAAAGGAAGGGCATTTTCTGAAATGCTGGAGAGAAAGAAAAATTAGTCTGACCCAATAAAGGAAGTGATTTTGTGCTGGAACTGGAGCAATTGAGTGATGACTTAAAAAGCTATACCGATAAGCTAAAAGAATTGGGTGTTTCCCTTTGACCTGGCGGGGATAAGGAAACGCATAGAAGAATTGGAAGAAAAAATGACGGGCAGCGGCTTTTGGGATGATCCGGAAGCGGCGCAGAAGGTCAATCAGGAGCTAAAGGCATTGCGAACGAAGGCGGCGCGAATGGATAAGTTGACTGGCGATTTTGAGGACATGCAGCTGATGATTGAGCTGGGGATGGAGGAAAAATCGGAGGAGATGGCGCTGGAGGTAGCGGAAATGCTGGAGCATTTTGCTGCCGAGATGGAGAATTTGCGGGTGGAAACGCTGCTAAGCGGCGAGTTTGACAGCGGCAATGCAATCGTGTCGCTCCATGCCGGAGCTGGCGGGACAGAATCCTGTGACTGGGTGGCAATGCTCTACCGTATGTACTGTCGTTGGGCGGAAAACAAGGAATTTCAAGTAGAGGTGCTGGATTATCTGGATGGGGAGGAAGCCGGAATCAAGTCGGTCACTTTTCAAATCAGCGGCGAGAATGCTTATGGCTATTTGCAGGCGGAAAAGGGCGTGCATCGTTTGGTTCGGATTTCGCCGTTTGATTCTTCGGGTAGAAGACATACCTCCTTTGCTTCCTGCGATGTGTTGCCGGATCTGGAGGAGGATGCGGACATTGAAATTCGGGAGGAGGATATGCGGATCGACACCTATAGAGCCAGTGGTGCAGGTGGACAGCATATCAATAAGACGGACTCCGCTATTCGGATTACACATTTGCCAACGGGAATTGTAGTGCAATGCCAAAATGAGCGTTCACAACATAAAAATCGAGAAAAGGCGATAAAAATGCTGAAGGCCAAGCTGTACGAGATCAAGGAGCGAGAGCATCTGGAAAAAATACAGGACATTCGCGGTGAAATGAAGGACATTGGCTGGGGCAGCCAGATTCGTTCTTATGTCATGCATCCCTATAGTATGGTCAAGGATCACCGAACCGGAGAAGAAACCGGCAATGTGGAAAAGGTAATGGACGGATACTTAGAATCGTTTATTAATGCGTATCTGATTTGGAAATCGCAAAGCAAATAAAGCAGTGGCGTGCTTCTGTATAAAAGTAGAGAAAAAGGTTAGCAGAAGGCGTCAAAAAGGATTTGCCTACCTTTTTGTATATGAAGAAAATGAAAAAAGAGTTAGGTAAGCCCGCATCGCTTATGAAACAAAGCACTCGTTTTAAAGGAGGTAATAAATTGGCATCAACGAAACAAGTAGTATTTCATTTGGATAATGAAGAATATGGCGTAGATATTATGAAGGTCAATGTGATCGAAAAGTATCAGGATATCGTCAAGGTGCCGAATAGTCCGGAATATGTAGAGGGCATCATTAATCTGCGCGGCGAGATATTGCCAATATTCAGTCTGCGCAAAAAATTTCATCTCAAGGATAAGGCCATTGATGACAACACCAAGATAATTGTGGTGTTTTTAGGGCAAATGAAAGTCGGCTTTATTGTGGATTCTGTTTCACAGATCATCAATATTGAGGATTCGCAGACAGAGCCGGCGCCGAGGATTGTTACTGGCGTCAGCCGCCGCTACATTCAATCGGTAGCGAAGGTGGGCGATCGGATGATTGTTCTTTTGGATGTGGATTTGATGCTTGAAGATGAGGAAAAACTATCACTGGGAAGTATTTTTGAAGAAAATAACGGATAGGCCTGCCGGAGAGGAATAGCTTGTTCGGCGATTAGATAGCGATTGGAGCAAAGGAATGTTAATCGTAAAAAAATTTGGCGGCAGCTCGGTAGCGGATGTCGCAAGGATAAAAAATGTAGCAAATCGAATCATTGAGGATTATAATGAGGGTCATCAAATTGTCGTGGTTTTATCGGCACAGGGCGATACAACCGATATTTTATTGGAAAAAGCAGCGGAGGTTACGAAAAATCCTTCCAAGCGTGAGCTGGATATGCTGCTGACTACCGGCGAACAGCAATCAGTTGCGTTGATGGCGATGGCGATCAAGGCGGCTGGGTATCCGGCGATTTCTCTGAATGCATTCCAGACCGGAATAACGACGACCAGAGTTTATGGCAATGCCCGTATAAAAAATATTGAAGTAGAGCGCTTGAAAAATGAGCTGGAAAGACGCAGTATTATTTTGGTAACAGGCTTTCAGGGAGTGAATCGCTATGAGGATTATACTACTTTGGGCAGGGGCGGCTCCGATACGACGGCAGTTGCGCTGGCGGCGGCTTTAAATGCAGATATTTGTGAAATCTATACAGATGTGGACGGAGTATATACGGCAGATCCCAGAGCAGTAGAAGGCGCGCGGAAAATAGAGGAAATTACCTATGACGAGATGCTGGAGCTGGCATCGCTGGGTGCAAGGGTACTGCACAACCGGTCGGTTGAATTGGCGAAGAAATTTAAGGTCAATCTGGTCGTTCGTTCCAGTTTGAACAATCATAGCGGAACTTATGTTAAGGAGGAAGCAAAAGTGGAAAGAATGTTAATCAGCGGTGTGGCAAGCGATTCCAATGTTTGCCGGCTGGCAGTATCAAATATTAAGGATGAGCCGGGAAAGGCATATGAGATTTTTTCGCTGCTGGCAAGGAACAATATCAATGTCGATATTATTTTGCAATCTATCGGCAGAGCGGATAAAAAGGATATTTCCTTCACCGTGGAAAAAAAGGACAAGGATGAGGTTATCAAGCTTTTGCAAGAGCATCAAGCTACGATTGGTTTTGAAAAAATTGAGGCGGAGGACAATATTGCCAAGGTGTCGGTGGTCGGCGCCGGAATGGCTGCCAATGCAGGCGTAGCGTCGAAAATGTTTGAGGCTCTTTACGATGCGGGCGTCAACATCAATATGATCTCGACCAGTGAAATCAAGATTTCGGTGCTGGTCAATGCCGAGGATGAAAAGAAAGCGGTAACGGCAATTCATCAGGCGTTCTTCCGTGGCGAAAAATAATCCCCCAAAATCCAAGAAGGATATTTTCCAAGGTCTTTTTAGAACCTTGGGAGATATCCTTTTTGTTTGCCCAGCATGGGCGTTTTCTACCGGGTGAAAGTCTCGAATCCATCCGGCAGTGGGAAGGGTATAGCCGAAGGCAAGGGTGTCTATCGCGAGATGGAGGTCTGAAGGAAGCCGGATGTAGGAAAAGACTAACTACGGGCAAACCTCTGGCCTGACGAACAGAAACCATATACGAGGTTACGTATGAGGGTAAGACTGCCACACAAGTCGAAGCCCAATAATTACACGGAATCATGTGTAATAGATATGGCAGGTAGATGGAGGGAAAGAAACGTGTGGTATCCGGGGAGATCTGCGCGGCACGTCCCGAAAGGGATAACCGGTGTCATGAGATATCGTTGAACGCGCAGAAGTCAGCAGAGGCTATAGTACCCGAGAAGGGAAGAGTCGAATCAGTAGGAGTCCATAGTACGACCGCGAAAGGAGGAATGCGCGCCGGAATGCAGAAAACATCAGCAATGGCGGCTGCTCACAAAGAGATAGTGCGGAACACAAGAAAAAAAGCCCCTGACGAATGTCTTTGCGATTTGCGGCCGGTACGGGAGCGGTGAAAGCCTTTTGGAAGGGGAAAAGCGCTGACGAATATCTTTGCGATTTGTGGTCGGTACGGGAGCGGTGAAAGTCTTTTGGAAAGGGAAAGGCACTGATGAGTATCTTTGCGATTTGCGGTCGGTACGGAGCGGCAAAAGCTTTTGGGAGGAGCGATAAGCGGAGCTACAGTCAATATTGACTTTCCCTGTAAAAAACATTATACTAAAGCAAGAAAAAGCGCGCGGATGGAAGGGGCTGCGCAGCCGATGGAGAAGGTGTGTTAATTAAGGCATATTTGAGGCCTTGTCTTGCCGAGGGCATGAGGCGAGATAAGAGGAATATGCCGACATGAAACGGACAAAGGGAGAACAGAAATGGTTTTTATCGTAGCTGCCGATATGGATTATGGGATTGCCAAAAACGGTGATTTGCTGGCAAGATTACCGAGGGATTTACAATTTTTTAAGGAAAAAACCTTGGACAAAGTGGTGATTATGGGGCGAAAAACGCTGGAGAGCTTGCCAAAAAAAAAGCCTCTGCCAAATCGAACGACCATCGTGCTGACTAGGGCGAGGGATTACTGCTGTGAGGGAGCGGTCGTGCTTCATTCTGTGGATGAAGTGCTGATATGGCTACAAGCGAAGGACATTCCGCTGGAAAAAGTCTTTGTTTGCGGCGGGGCGGAGATTTATCAGCTTTTTATGCCGTATTGCCGGATGGGCTATTTAACGAAGATCTATCATTGCTTTGGTGCAGATCGCTTTATTGAAAATATTGAGAAAAATGCCGAGTGGCAGGAAATTTTTCGCAGCGAAAGACAGGAGGAAAATGGATACGAATATGAGTGGATAACGTATTGTCGCTCACCAAAACAGCAAAAATAGTTTTCAGGAGGCTTTGCTTAAAGGCTTCTGAAAATGACGAGAGCAAGAAGGAGTTAACGGGAATGTATCATGTATATCGAACCTATGGAGATGGTCCTCATAAAAAATTGGAAGAATTAAATACTTTGGAAAGAGGCACTTGGATTGACGTGATTGCTCCGACGCTGGAGGAGATCACCGAGCTGGAAAATAAATTGGGGATACCGGATGATTATCTGCGGGCGGCGCTGGACGAAGAAGAAAGCGTTCGCTTAGATTCGGAGGATGGCGTGGTGCTGCTGGTCATTGACATGCCCTATGAGAATTTTGACAGCAGTGAAAAATATCGAGGAACACACTCGACCTTGCCCATGGGTATTATCATGGGCGACGACTATATCGTAACGGTCTGCTTGCGGGAAAGCTTGGTTTTGCAGGATTTTATTTCCTGCAAGGTAAAGGATTTCAGCACCAATAA
This sequence comes from Eubacteriales bacterium, assembly GCA_041844915.1. Taxonomy (GTDB): domain Bacteria; phylum Bacillota; class Clostridia; order Lachnospirales; family Vallitaleaceae; genus W11650. The sequence continues at coordinate 2,712 of JBGZBY010000008.1, read as the reverse complement.
GCGGACAAGGTTTTTGTATCAAATTCTGTATCGAACCTCTACTTTGTATTTGCGTTATCTTCGCCAGATTGACCGGATTACGACGCAGGTAGAAAAGGAGCTGCATAAGAGCTATCGCAACAGTGAGCTGATTCAGCTGGTTGGAATTGAAAAATCGCTGGTTTACTTTTCAACCTCGCTCAAAAGCAATGAGCTGGTGTTGGAAAAGCTGCTTCGCTCCAAGCCGATTAAGACCTATCCGGAGGATGAGGAGCTATTGGAGGATGTCATCATTGAGAATCGGCAGGCGATGGAGATGGCAAATCTCTACAATAATATTTTGGGTGGTACGATAGATGCCTTTTCTTCAGTGATTTCCAATAATTTGAATATCGTTATGAAATGGCTGGCGGCAATTACAATTGTTTTTTCCGTGCCGACGATTATGTCCGGCATTTGGGGCATGAATGTGCCGGTGCCGTTTCAGGACAATCCGCAGGGCTTTTGGATTGTGGTTCTGCTGACAATCGGTGTAACCGGTGCCGTAGCGGCGTATTTATATAAGAAGGATATGTTTTAAATCCATGGGTTGGAGAAAGAGGCAGGGTGATAGATCCTGCCTGATAAGCAAATCATATTGCTAAAGGGAAACAAAAAGCAGAAAGAAAAAAAGGAGTGTTTATTTTGAAAACATTGGTGGTGTATTACTCGTATTCGGGGATTACCAAGGAGTTGGCAAAGCTGATTGCCGAGCTGACGCACGGGGAAGAAAGAGAGCTGATTCCGCTAAAGCCCTATTCGCTGACCTATCATACGGCAGTAAAGGAGGTGCGTCAGGAAATGCAGCGAGGCTATGGCCCGAAGCTGGCGTCAGGAGGCGAGGAGGTATCGGAATATGATACTATTTTTATTGGCTCGCCCAATTGGCTGGAAACCTTTGCTCCGCCGGTGCTGACCTTTTTGCAGACCGTTGATTTGAGCGGTAAAAGACTGGTGCCTTTTTGCACACATGGCGGCGGCGGATTTGGAAGTATGGAGGAGGATATCAAAAGAGAATGCCCAGATTCGGAGGTTCTGCCGGGGCTATGCTTGTCCGCCAGCTATGATCCGGAGGACGTGGAAAGCTGGCTGATAGGCAATAACTGGATAAAAAGCTAGAATTACGCCAAATTTTGTGGGGAAATAAAGACGGAGCTTTTTCTTTTAAAATGTTTTTGTGGTAAAATAATTGCTAAATATTTACTAAAAAAATGTTCAGACAAACAAACTTTTTGAAAGAAGAGGAAATGAGATAGCTACCATAAAAGACGTAGCAAATATGGCGGGAGTATCCCCGATGACGGTATCAAGGGTATTAAACAGGGATGAGAGCATGGTGATCAATCCGGAGGTACGCATGAAAATCTTCCAGACGGCGCATGAACTGAAGTACATCTCACCGCGCAACTGGCATGCTCTGGAAAATAAAAAAATAACGATCGACGTTGCAGACTGGCAGATTTTTTTGGATTTAACAAGAGTGCTGCCGAAGGAAGGACGAGGAGCGCAGGGCAGTGTAGAGCAAGGAACAATCTGTCCGGAAGGGCTTAGTCTGTTAGAGAGATGGTTAATTTTCATACGGACGCAGGAAAGCGAGGTGCGAGAAGCGATGGCAAAGGGACATGCGACACTGGAAAAGGCGAATCGGCTGATGGAGGAATTTCATCTGGATAAGCAGGAGAGAATGCGCTATCAGGCGGCGATGAAATATGAGAGGGATTATAATTCCGAGATGGCATGGAGAGAGCAGAAAGGCATAGAGGAGGGTATCCGCATCGGCCGTGCAGAAGGAGAAGCCCTTGGTCGCATGGCAGGAAAGCAGGAGGCAACAATCCAAACCGCCCTAAATATGAAAGCTAGGGCATTGGATATTTCCCTGATTCAGGAAATCACTGGTCTCACCGCCGAAGAAATCGCGGAGCTATAAGCTATAAACTACAAACAAGAAAAAGCATCGTTCTGAAATACTTTGGAGCGATGCTTTTTGGTTGTTGCCATGTTCCGCTGCCAGACGAAATGCTGCGCATTTGCCGTGCTTTCCGCACTTGCGATTTTGTCGGCGAAGCACCGCAAAAAGAATATACCTACTCCGCAGCCGTATTCCTTTGTATTTGTACGCTTTGCGAGATCCTTTCTATCCTTTCTCACCCCCCCAACACCCATTCATATAAAATCGCCACCACCGTCCCGTCCGCACCCCAAGTCCCATCATCCCTTTTGGAAGGCCGTCCGTTGTCTGAAGCGACCGTAGGCGTAGGGCGCAAGTTTCACGCGCCTTCCAAAAGGGATGATTAAGTTGGGCTGCAAGACAGTGCTGCGAGGCATTTCCCTATAGATTCTAGTTCGTAGGGTGTGCGATAAGAATTTCTAAATTTTAATGAAATTCTAATCCGATTCCACAAATTGCGGTTTGCCCCTTCTTCATCTTTCTTTTAATCGCTCTTTCTCTTTGCTGTCGAACGCAAATCCCTGCGGGATTTTCTGCCTCTCGGTGTTGGCGAATTAGTCGCCGTGGCAAACCCCTACGCACGCCTTGAAAATACGATAAATTAAGAATTATGGAGGGTGCGGTTGGGACTTCTGATTTTTAATTCAATTCTAATCTGATTCCACAACTAGAGGACGACTTCCCCTTTTCTTTTTGCTAAAATACTATTGTAATAAAAATGGATTTCTAGTAAAATGAAGGAGAGG
>JBGZBY010000007.1:0-3052 GCA_041844915.1 Eubacteriales bacterium | reverse complement strand
TTTTCTATTTCTCACTCCTTCATAGCTTACTATTTGCTGCTTTTTTCATAGATTTCCATTGTCCTTTTTATAAATTTTTATTTCCCACTCTTTCATAGCTTCTGTTTCTAGTTTCCCCGCAGCGCCCTATCAGCCTTCGCTTTTTCTTTTTCTTCCTACTCGAAAATATATTCTCTTCAATATTGCTAATCTCGAATGCTTCCTGCCCTTTTCTTGACAAATCCCCCTGTTAATGCTATATTGGTACATAATTAACCGACTTCCTGCAATGGTGAATAAAAGAATTTCCAAGCATTGGAGATCCTTTTAACTTCCCAAGCAGAAAATCATACTTCAAACGATTGGAGGAAACTACAATGCTGGACATTAATTTGATTCGCAATGAACAAGAAAAAGTAATTGCTGGATTGGCGAAAAGAAATTATCAGGCCGACTTTTCCGAATTTAATCAGTGGGACAAGCGCCGCCGAGAAATTATTCAAATTGTCGAGGAAAAGAAAGCGGAAAGAAACCGCATCTCGCCTGAGGTTCCGAAAAAAAAGCAGGCTGGAGAGGATATCACCGATCTCCTTGCCGATATGGTTCGCCTTAAGGATGAAATTGCTGTTTTGGACGCCGAATTGAGCGAGCTGGATAAAAAAATCTTTGATTTTGTCAGCTGCCTGCCCAATATGCCGGGGGAAAACACGCCAGCCGGCGGCAAGGAGGCGAATGTCAAAATTAAGGAATGGGGACAAAAGCCCGTTTTTGACTTCACTCCAAAGGATCATGTCGAATTGGCAACCTCTCTTGGATTAATTGATTATGAAAGAGGCGCAAAGCTTGGCGGGAATGGTTTCTGGGTTTATACCGGCAAGGGCGCTATCTTAGAATGGGCGCTGCTCAACTATTTTATCGCCGAGCATTTAAAGGACGGCTATGAGTTTATGCTTCCGCCGCATATTCTGACCTATCAATCGGGCTACACCGCCGGTCAGTTTCCAAAATTTATTGACGATGTATTTAAGCTGGAGGAAGAAAAGGGCTATATGCAATTCCTGCTGCCGACCGCCGAAACAGCTCTCATCAATTTTCACCGCGACGAGGTGCTGACCGAGGATGAGCTTCCGAAAAAATATTTTGCCTATACCCCCTGCTACCGCAAGGAAGCCGGCTCTTACCGCTCCGAGGAAAGAGGCATGATTCGCGGACATCAGTTCAATAAGGTCGAGATGTTCCAATACACTGCGCCGGAGCAAAGCGGCGCCGCCCTGCAGGAGCTGATTCTCAAGGCGGAGCGTTTGCTGGAGGGACTTGAGCTTCATTATCAAACCTCCCGTCTGGCTGCGGGCGACTGCTCGGCTTCGATGCGGGAAACCTATGATATTGAGGTCTGGATTCAGAGCATGGGTGTATATAAAGAGGTCAGCTCCGCTTCCAATGCTGGAGAATACCAAGCCCGCCGAGGCAACATGAAATTCAAGCGTCGAGGCGAAAAAAAGGCGGAATTCCTGCATACCCTGAATGCCTCCGGACTGGCTACCAGCCGCTTGATTCCCGCTATTTTGGAGCAACATCAGCAAAAGGACGGCTCTGTTCTGATTCCGAAAGCATTACAAGCCTTTACCGGCTTTGATCGAATCGAACCATTGAAATAAAGGCTCTCATGCCCTATCCTCTTTGCGGCAAAATCGCCGGCGCAGCAAGACTTTGCTTTTGCCGCATAAAAAGCTTTGCCGCTTGCTTCCTTGTCCGCAATACGATGATAGCTTCGCTGAAATGGCAGATTTTCTGCTCTAGCGCAATATCTCTTTGCGACAAAATCGCCGGCGCAGCAAGACTTTGCTTTTGCCGCATAAAAAAGCTTTGCCGAGGGAATTACTTGGCAAAGCTCTATATAAGAATAAAAAATTAGGCGGGCACTATGAATTTTAGCTGCCCGCTTTTATATTATCCGAAATAAAAAATTAAACCGGCACCATAAATCTTAGACTACCCGCCCACTTTATCAAAACAAAAAGAACAGCCGCTTTAAATCATCCACGTAAGCTTTCACAGCAATGGAGCTATCCCATTTTTCGCCAAAGAACGCCTATTATATTTCCGTTTCTCGCGTTATTTTCCTCCCTTTGCTCCAAAGCCTTAATTCGTTGTTTCCTCGGCAAAAATATCTACTGCCTTTGCTTTGCGGAAAGCCGCTTCTATCTATAGCAAAAGGCATTTCTCCATATCTTATTTTTCCCTGTCCAGCTCAAGCGAAGCAGCAATATCATAGAAAAAGCCGTTATCGCGGCAATATTGGTTGATTTCCTCCACCAAGCCTTCCGCTCCGTATTCCAGAAGATAAACCTCCAAGCCCTGCCGTCCGCATTCTTCCAAATACTCCTGATAGTATTGCCGATCGGCATCGTCACGCCTTCCAAAGGCTCCGGAGGTAAAATCAATCTCGGTAAAGACCGCCTCCTGGTTAACCCCCGTGACCAACTCCTGCAAAGCATCCTCTTTCAACGCTCTGCTCACGAAAACATCTCCGCCGTTTAAAATCAGGGGCTTGTCCAGCCGCCGCAACTCCTTTAGCATCGTCAAAAGTCCTTCATAAATTGCCGGCTCGGGATATTGATAATAAATATCGGCATTGTCCAGAAACAAACCATCAATCCCCTTGCGAACAAGAGCCTCCCCCTTTTGCACTATTCTTTCCTGCCATATTTTTTGTGATACATCTACCCAGCGCTCTTCCTCCCAATTCTCATATTCTCCCAAAAAAATCGCCTCGAAGCTAGCATAGTCCGCGCGAAAGCTTTCCAGCGAACCGATATTCAAATACGACCATATCCTTTTATTGCCGTTTTGGCGAAGCTCTGTTATTTCCTCCGGTGAAAGCATTTCCGCATCAACCACCAAAATATCATAACCCCGACAGCCGCTCAATCCCGCCGCATCACAGCCGATCAGTACCTTATAGCCCGTTCTGCTTTGCTCCCTATTAAAACAACCGGTCAGCAAAATAAATGCCAGCATAGCAAAAATTCCTAGCTTTTTTGCAGCTTTCCGCTTTTCTTCTTTTGTTCCC
>JBGZBY010000006.1:0-6666 GCA_041844915.1 Eubacteriales bacterium | reverse complement strand
TAATGGAGCTTTTCCGCAGCGCCGCCGCCAAAACAGCTGCGCTAATGCCGGCAGTCAGCCAAAAGCCAAGCAGTTCTCCTTTTGCCTGCAAAAAATAAAAGCAAAAATAAAGCACAGCCGTTCCCAGCGGCAGGGTTAAATTATCGTATCCGGCTACACCATACAGCTCAATATATAGAGCAAACAGCCCGCAAAGCAGGGCAATCGGCAGCGCCTCGGTCAGTCCTGACATTCTGCTTGTCAAAAAAACTACGAGCGTAGTCAAAGCAAACACGGCAGCACTTCCGACATAGCTTTTATCGCTGCCGGAAAGCTCCCATTTCCGCCTGCCAAATTTCTCGCCCAAAACCGCCGCAAAGCCATCTCCATAAGCCATACTTAAAATTCCGACATATGCCATAGCCGGAAACGCCAGCAGCCAAGCCGCTGCCGTCAGAACAAGAAGCGATACAGCATAATAGACCGTTCCCAAAGATTTTTTTCCTTCCATAGCCGGAATAAAATCCTTACGATAGGATAAATAATTGATAAAAATAAAACTAATCGGCGGAATTATTGCTGCCCACATGCTGTCAAAAAAAGCAAAGGCAATCAAAATCCAGTTTCCGCACAAAATATGAATAATCTTTCGGCTAATCTGCTTGCTTTTGATTCTTCGGGCGATTATCTCCGCCAAAATAAGAATCAAAAACACATACCCGAAGGAATAACCCAAAGCTAGCCAATTCCGCATGATCCGCTCCCGAGCGGGCTCCTGATTTGCCTGCGCCGGCTAAGCAGCCGCCGGACAAGCCCGCTTCTATCTGCTGCAATTATATTATACAAAGCCGGAAATGTCAATCAAACATAAATTCCGGCTTTTCCTGTCCTTTGCCGCCACATCATAGGAATAGGTCAAGCGCAGCCGCAAACCGCCTTGTCCGTCCTTCCGTCAGCACCTCTATTTTTAATGTATCCGCCTCCTGCCGGAAATAGACCTGCTCCAGCTTCGGCTTTTCCCGCCAGCTTTCTACCACATGCGCCGCCAGCAGCCGGTCGCCATATCGCCTCTCCAGCAGATAAGCGATTTCCGTATTGGAGGGATTGTCCGGACCACAGGCATCATAAAGCATCTGCCCGTTTATCATGCCAAAGACATTGGTAATGATGTCCTCCGTTTGATATTGCCGGAGATAAGCATTTCCCTGCGGCTGCGAGCACTTTACCTGCTGAAGATGCCTTAATGGCTTTTTGACAAAGCCCCCCGCCACAGGCTCACTCTCTCCGCTTTCGTTTATCCTCCTCCCATTAAAGTGCATAATCCAGTCAATCGCTTTGCCCTCTGGGATTCCTGTTGCTTGGAAAATCTCAATAAAGTAATCCTCTGCCCATATCAATCGGCGCTTCATTTTAACTTTTTGATAATTTTCTTCTGACCACTGCACAATAGTAAAGCTGTCCGGGAGCTGATAAGGCTTTTGCCAGTCCGCCTCTGCCTCGATACAAATCACACCGTCCTTTTCTTCACAGCTGGTTAAAACCGCATTGACGGGAGCTTGGTTTTCCTCGCCAATCATCAAGGTATTGTGGCTGCCGGTATTTTTATAATAATCATAATGCAGCTCTGCGCCGTAGCCGGTTGTGCCCAAATCAGCCGAAATTCTCCTGCCAAAGGCCCGATAGCTAAGGCCTAGCCGATCATAATGATCATGCTCTCCTCCATAGCAATCATGCTTAAACAGCAGATAACGCCCTTCCTTTCCTCTTAGCACCGTATGCCCGCTGCTGCCGACCGGCGGCAGTATATTGCCCTGCTCCCAGTCCACCGCTTCGACCTTTTCCGCTCCATACAGCAATGCGTCTAAATTATCTCTTTCTCTTGCCTGATAGCAATTTCCCAAGATAAACGCCGCCGCCCTCGTTCCCAATTGACAATAGGCAAATTCATACAGTGCCTGCCACTGATCCTCATGCCCGTAATTGGCATCGTTGAGCATCGGAAAATTCTGCTCCGGCTCCCAGTACGGAACTGGCATCTCAATCATTTTTCGATAATTCGGATGCCGGATGCCGCTGTATTTTGTATTCAAAGCAAATTTCTCATAATCAAAAAAGCTGGTCAGGGCATAAAAATGATAGCTGAACGCCCCCTCAAACCACATCCCGTTTTCCAGCATTCCCTTTTCCAGCTGATCATACAAGCCGTATTTTCCATATAAGGCAGGAAAAATATAATCCTCCCTTTGAAAAAGGATGCCAATCACCGCAATCGCCGAGCTTATAATGACCTCATGGTTGTGCAGCTGCGGCGTTCGATGCGCCAGCAGAAAATCCGCCGCCGGCAAAAGCAGCTTATCCCTGATTTCCTCTTTTTCCGCGCCACTCATTTCCGTCTGCAAAATATCATAAGCCATTGCCATCATTCTTTGAAAATTGGCCTCGTCCAAGGTCTGCGCGCCAACCCTGCCAGGACCGTTATAGGGAATATCCCCATGAATTTCATAATCAGCATATTTACGCGCATACGCCAGCAAAATTTCTATCGACTTTCGGGCATAAGAGGCTTCTTCTGTAATCAGCCAGAGAATCGCCATTTTATATACCAGCTTGGCTGTCGAATCATTGACGATCCCCCACCACGCACCGTCATACGGCTCTCCGCAGTAGACCCTTCCGCAGCTCGGACAGACATGCTCCGTTGGCATGTTCCGTTGAAAATCAAGCTTTACCGAGCATTCCGAGCAAAAATAATACAAGCTCCAATTCGCAATTCCCGAATCAGACACGATAATCTCCCCTTGATAGATTTCTTCAACCTCTTTCCGGCATTTGGCGATTGCTCCCGAAAAATATTCCCGTCTGCGGCGCAGCTCGGCTATCTGCAAGTCGCTAAATTGTATCATTCTCCATTCCTCCTGTCTGTATTCCCCAGCACCAACATTTTCCCATTTCTCGCACCTTTTTGAGGCTATTTGATCTCCTGCACGGCATATCTCAAAGTACCCCGCTAAGCTATGACCTATCTATGGCTTGTCAAGGCTTCCTGCCCTCTGCTTTCTACAGGCAAGAACTCGCCAGCTTCCTAATACCAACATTCTCCCATTTCTCGCACCTTTTTGAGGCTATTTGATCTCCTGCACGGCATATCTCAAAGTACCCCACTAAGCTATAGCCTATCTATGGCTTGAAGGCTTCCTGCCCTCTGCTTTCTACAGGCAAGCACTCGCCAGCTCCCACGTAAAATTTATTAAAAAAAGAACATACCCTCTTTCTCCGCAATTTCCTTAAAGCCGGTCGGAGTGCAGCCGTATTGTTTTTTAAAGCTGCTGGCAAAATATCTTTGATCGTCATAACCGCAGGCTTCGGCAATATCCTGAATTTTCAAAGAGGTATTCCACAAAAGCTCCTGCGGCAAAAAGGGCTTTAGCAGGTATTCGTCAAGCCGGTAATATAATCGTTCCATGTATTGCGGAAGGAAAATAAAGCCACCACACCCAAAATCGGCTTAATCAAGGGCAATATAATCCTATAATACACCTGATAAATCGAGTAGCCGTCAATAATGGCCGCCTCATCCAGCTGCTGCGGAATCGACTTGATAAAGCCCATTACTAAGAAAACATTGGCAGCCTGCCCGCCGGTCATCGTTAAAATCAAAGCAGCTAAGCTTTTATGCCATTGAAGCGAACGCATGATTCCATAAATCGGATATAGAGTAATTGAGCCAAGCGATACAAACATCATCGACAAATAAAGCGCCAGCAGCAATTTTTCCCGACAAGGCTACGTCTGGCAAAAATAAAGCCCGCTAGGGAAGTCGTCAGCAGAGCCAGTACTGTAACTGCTCCGGAAACGATCAGACTATTCAGAGAATATCGCAAAAAATCCGCTTCTACAAACGCCTAATAATAATTTTGAAACTGCCACTTCTCCGGAAAAAAACGGACGCCGGAGGTCAGTTCCGCATTGGTCTTAAAGGAGCCGATCAAGATATATATTACAGGATAAAGAGTAAATACAACCATCGCCAGGATAAAAATATTTTTTGCTCCCTTTGAACAAAGCTGAAAAATCGAAAAGGAATTTCCTCGTTTTTTCCTATGTTTTTCCATAGCATTCTCCCTTATACGCTAAGCCGCGTTAATACGCATTACCCTTCAATAAATATCATCCAGCCGGCGACAAACGCCGTCACCACACTTAGCGCCACGCCATAGCCATATTGAGGCACTGTTGATTCTGTTGCCGAGATGGGAAAAAAATAACGATAATTATACAGAGAAGCAACCATCGTCTTATTGTTGGGGCCTCCCTCGGTCAATACCATATAATTACCCAAGCCGCCCCAAACCGCTGTCAAAACCAGAGTCCCCATAGCATATTCCCCAGCCAGTTAATCGACTGAGCAATCAGTCCGGAAGCCAAAAGCAGCTTATTGATTTCTCCGTTATAGGCATTAAACAGCAAATAAAACACCAATCCCATAACCGCCGAGCTCATAATCGTCGGCAGAAAAATAACGCTTTGCGCCACGGTATACAGCTTTTTGCTCTCGCTTAAAAAATAAGCCAGCAAAAATGCCAAGGGAATGATAATAACAACCTTGCCGAAGCCATAGGTAAAAGTACGCAAAAGACTTTCCCACAAGGCGATATGCTGTTTGATGTAAAATAGTTTTACCAATCCAGAATCTTTTTATATTTACTAATATCCGGTTCTTTTCTGTCAATACACCATGCTCTTACCATCTCTTTTAATTCATTCTTATCTTCTATTAGAGTCTGATATAAAGCACTGTCTTTTTCAATCTCAAAAAAATAACCGAATATATCATTTGATTTGTTTTTGTGAAAGATATTCTTGAAAAATCCTTTTGACTTATAATACGGGGTAGCTTGAATATAGTTGCTCTCCACACCGTCTGTTTCAAACCAAATTGTAATAAACGCATTTTCTCTATTAGTTGTTCCTCTTTCTATGCTGTCAAGAGTATCAATCACTCCCTCAATATTGTCAAGGTCGCCCATGGTATCACCATGGCTCTCAGTTCTATATTTCAAAATTTCAATTCCTTTGCCGAAAATCACATCATTACTTTGCATGTCATAAAAACCTACCTTGTATTCGTCGGCAATGCTTTTTATATATTCAAGAGCCTCCTCGGCAACCGAATAGGAAAACGCACAATACACCCCATGTTTTCCAAGGCTATAGTCTGTTAGATGGTTCTCCGACTCCTCCGACGCATAAGCAATTTCATCAGATGGTGCATATTCTCCGTTCATCGGTGGAAATTTCTCGAACATTTTTTTCGCCCACGAGGAGATAATATCAGAACACCCATTCAAAGAATTATAGTCTTTATCTTCTGTGTACTCTGTAAACTTCTCCTGATAAGAAAAAATATCCAAAGAAGTATTGATACAACTTCTTCTTTCAAAAACAAATAAATCAAAACTCATATCTTATCATTACCCCCATTCATATAAATTGCTTATATCTCTTCATATTCCATAACTTTTATTTTACTCTATTAATGCCATAAATCTATTTCTTACTTCTCTAAAATTCTAATTTTTCTCTCTGAATATTTTAGGATATTATACTATTTTTATAGAATTTTTTCCACTGTCAGATTTTCTACTTGCTTTCAGGACTTCCACAAAATATGAAGTTAATCCCAGCTTCGTATTTGGGTATACGATTTTATGTCGTCTATATAATAAATGTCCAACCGTTTCCCAAAAGTAAATTTCCAATCAAAATGCCGATCATGGTAGGTCCCATTCCCACTGCAACCAGTATTGTGAGCGGAACAATTCCACCTCCACGCGGTCCGACACCGAAGATGATAACATAAATGAAATAGATGATAGGATATAAGAAAATATGTGAATCAACATAACTGCCATATTTCTTGCAAAACCACTCCCATACCGATTCCTCGACACATATTAAAATACGGACAGTCGCAATCCCACAGGGAATCACTCCTGTAAAATGAAGCAAAAGATACAGCAGAGAAAGATGTCCCCGTGCATCATTTCTATCCATATATATGAATCAACGCTACATAAATTACCGTTAAAATCGCTATTATAATAGTCCATACAAAATACTTTCTCATCGAACATTCATCTCTTTCTGATTGCATTTTCTCCCAAATTTATGTTATCATTATACTATTTTTAAGCCATTTTTTCTATATCAGCTTTTTGTGGTACTTGACAGTTGCCTATAAAGTTAAAATACACATCGACTTGTTGTTTTCTGTCTTTGCCTTTTCTTCCTCCTGTTGCTTCATGGACGACAACTTTTTCTATATACTCATTTATCATTGATACTGTCAGTTCCTCAATATCGGTATATTTCTCTATCATTTTTAAGAATTTATCGGTGTCAACTTTTCTCTGATGATAGCTTTCTATTTCATCTTCAAAATACTGTATATATTCTCTTTTTTCTAAGATATAACCTACTGTGGTCGGTGTCCAAAAATACGGGGCTTCTATTCCTCTTTTCTTGGAGCTATGGTTATTTTCAGGATAATGTATTTCTGCATAAGCTGATGGGATAAGGACTTTATCTTTGGTTAATATATCTGCTATCTGTGTTACTCCATATCCCTCTATAACAAGATGGTAAATGCGTTTTACGACCTTTGCACTCTCTTTATCGACAAGTAGC
>JBGZBY010000005.1:0-30125 GCA_041844915.1 Eubacteriales bacterium | reverse complement strand
TGGCTTCGGATCGCTCGGATTCGGCTCGTTTGGCTTCGGTTCACTCGGATTTGGCTCATTTGGCTTCGGATCGCTCGGATTCGGCTCATTTGGCTTCGGTTCACTCGGATTCGGCTCGTTTGGCTTCGGATCGCTCGGATTCGGCTCGTTTGGCTTCGGTTCACTCGGATTTGGCTCATTTGGCTTCGGATCGCTCGGATTCGGCTCATTTGGCTTCGGTTCACTCGGATTCGGCTCATTTGGCTTCGGTTCACTCGGATTTGGCTCATTTGGCTTCGGATCGCTTGGATTCGGCTCGCTCGGCTTCGGTTCATTGGGTTTTACCGAATTCCATTGAATCGCCTTATCCCCAAATGATATCAGCGATAAATCCGGTGCTCTTTGGCTATCTTTCCAATAAGTCGGCTGGTCATCGTCCATTAAAATCTTAAGTCGTTTTCCTTCCAATGCTTGTCCAATAGACTGCGCTTCTTCGCTGATTATAACACCCTCTGCTAATGGCTTACCTCCGTTTCCGTTATAATCATAGGTGTCGCCACCTTGCAAAAACATCCTTGCTGCTGCCAGAATTCCTTGTCCATTAACTGCTACTCCACCATCTTCTTTTTGGCTGCTTCCTGCTATTGCAATCAAGTCGCCTTCTCCCTCTATTTCAGCATTTTCTAACAGGAGCGCAGATCCGCCCAAAGTAGTCAATGCCAGTCTTCCGCCTCCATATAGCCCCAGTACCGCATCTTTTTCAATAGTTACTTTTGTATTTTCCACTTTCATCGCCGGCTGACCGGTATACTCTTTTTGTGTCCTAGGATCTTCTCCCGTCGGAGCTTCGTCGCCACGAACAAATACTTGTCCTCTTATCGTGGCTTTTCCCGTTACACGAACAACTGGTTCGACATTTTGACGTGCGGCGTTCCCATCCGGCAAATAATTAGTATTGGAATAAATCAATGAATTTTCCAAAATACCTCCATCTTGAACCTCGATTTGTCCGTTAATTGAAGAACCCTTGCTAAATTGTTTCTTATACGCATCAAAATTAACTTGAAGCTTTCCTCCGTCTTTGACAATAATTTTTCCATGAATAGAAGAATCCATCAAATTCAAAACTCCGCCATTTTGAACAATGATTTTCACACTGCTAAGTATTTTCATATTTACCAGTGTCAAATCCGTTTCCGTATCAACAATTAGAGTTTGTTCTGGCTGTCCGCCCTCCATTCCTAGTTCTCCATATGTTCCGCTTTGATGCGAACCATACCAAGCTTTGATATCCTTGGGAACTGTTACTGTTTCATTTCTTCCGCCAAATTTCTGAATAACCCATGGCGCCATATCCCAAATATATTTTCCGTCCTGCATTTTCCGACAATTTTTTTCCAGCAAGTGATCTTCTAATTTTTCATTATATCCATACACCGAAAAAATAAGTGGTTCACTTTCTGCTTTTCTGCCAGAAATATCTTCTGCTATCGCCTTTACCGGATAATGCCCTATTTGCGGCACTCCATTTAAAGTAACAGAGCCAGTCATGGCATCATATCTGCTTTTCATACCCGAATTTTGATCTAAAGAAATTATCGGTGCGCCCTTTAAAGACAAATTTAATTCCGGCAGTGGTTTCCAATCTTTTTCCTCTGGATTTTCTGCTTCCGTCGCTTGTAACACAACATTGCTGTTTTTTATATTATTGATTTGTCCCGTTGCCGAAGAAATTCCGTCATAATTCTTTTGATTTACCATTGCCGCTTCAAATTTTCCCTTTAAACGAATTTTTAATGATTTTTGTTTCGGTACCTCCATCAACGGCTGAAATTTTCCATTTTCTTTCTTATAAACAAAACTATATTGCTTATTATTTGAATAATTCAAAGTCAAAATCGCTCCATCTTTCGGCTCGAATAAATACAAACGATCCTTTTCCAGATAATAGCTTTCTTTACCACCCTGCAACCACATGGAATTTTTATTAATTCCTTTTTTATAAGGGGTATAATCAACCGAAATTCCTTGTATTTCCTCTGGCTTTGGTTCAGGAGAAATTCGAATGATAAATTCCATAAACGATGATTCTTTTGTTAAAGTAATCGTCTGCTCTTCTGGTTGTGTTTTTTTCTCCTCTTCTTTTTCTTTCGGTTTTTCCTGCTCTGACACAAATTTTACACTATTTTTGTCATAAATGCCAAAGTAATTTTCTGGATTAGAAATCCTTATCTGCAAAAAACCCCTTGCCGTAATAAATTTCACAATATCATTTTTCTTCAATTTAGACATCAAAATTCTAGGATCTCTTTGTCCTATCTCCGGTGTCCAATATTTTTTTTCTTGTTTCAACTCCGAAATACTCGAAACTTTTTGGTATTCCTCGTCATTTACCCTTATACCAACCACTTTTTGCCAATCACTCATATCTCGCAATACAAATTCTGATGCCGAATTCAGAAATGAAAAACTGCTGCGCACAATTTTTATTTCATCGGCTGCCTGCGCATATACTGAAACATTCGGCATGATAATAGCGCATAAAATCAACAGTGCGATGCTCGTTCTAAAACTCTTTTTCCACATAAATCCTCCTCGCGTTGAGCAGAAAACAAGTTAGTCTATACGAACTTCATTATATGAAACTATTCTTAAATTGTCAATATTTTATCTTATTTTCTCTATTTTATTTCTATTGCTGCCAAATTTAACTTTGTGTATTCGTTAAAATCACCTTTTTTAACAAATATATTCATTGTTTTTATATAATTACATTGTAAATAAATTCAGTTTATCCTTTTCTATCAAGTACAAAAAGCCGATTGCTGGTATCATTATAGTATCAGCAATCGGTTTTTATTGTTTTGTTTAAAATAACTATCAAGTAAAGTGTAGTATCTCAGCTTTTCTTTATCCGGCTTTAACCCCAGACATACCATTAGCCTCTCCGGCTGATACCCTCGATAAGAAATTCCACCAGCATAATCGCCAGCAAAATTCTTCTTTAAGCTTCTCATGACAATAGCACAAACTTCTTAGTTTTTATCTCGCAGCAAAGCTCCCTATCAATTTAATCATCAGCGGCAGCGGTTTTGCACTTTGGGCCTGTATTATATTAATAGTTTGATTTAAACAGCTTCCTACCAACAGCCTATTTCAGCAGTTCCTTTAAAAACTGTCCGGTATAGGAGCTTTCTACTTGCGCTATTTCCTCTGGAGTGCCTTCCGCTACTATCCTGCCGCCGCGGCTACCGCCCTCCGGCCCGATATCAATGATATAATCCGAGGTTTTGATAATATCCAGATTATGCTCAATCACCACAATGGAATTGCCCTGATCGACCAAGCGCCGCAAAATGCCAACCAGCTTATTCACGTCGTCAAAATGCAGACCCGTTGTTGGTTCATCCAATATATACAAGGTCTTGCCGGTCGACCGCTTGGAAAGCTCCGTCGCCAGCTTCACTCTTTGCGCTTCGCCTCCGGACAGGGTCGTCGAAGCCTGCCCCAGCTTGATATAGCTTAAGCCGACGTCATAAAGCGTTTGCAACTTCCTTTGAATCGCCGGAATATTTTCAAAGAACTGTAGTGCATCTTCCACCGTCATATTTAGAACATCCGAAATGTTCTTTCCCTTATAGCGAACCTCTAAGGTTTCCCGATTATATCTCGCGCCGCCGCATACCTCGCAGGGCACATAAATATCCGGCAAGAAGTGCATTTCAATTGTGATAATTCCGTCGCCGCTGCATGCTTCACATCTGCCGCCCTTTACATTAAAGCTGAATCTTCCCTTTTTATAGCCTCGCATCTTAGCATCATTGGTTTCGGCAAACAAATCCCGAATCGCGTCAAACACGCCGGTATAGGTCGCCGGATTTGAGCGCGGCGTCCTGCCGATTGGCGACTGGTCAATCGCAATCACCTTATCCAAATACTCCAGCCCCAAAATATCCTTATGGCTTCCCGGCTTGGTTTTGGCATGATTTAGATCCCGCGCCAGACGCTTATATAATATCTCATTAATCAACGAAGATTTTCCCGAACCTGACACACCAGTAATGCAGGTCTGCACTCCCAGCGGAATTTTCGCATCAATATTTTTTAAATTATTTTCCGTCGCTCCAACAATTTTCAGCCAACGCTCATCGGGTTCCCTCCGCTGTGGCACTTCAATTTCTATTTTTTTGCTTAAATACGCGCCAGTAATGGACTTTCTGCATTTTAAAATCCCTTTGGGCGTTCCGGCATAAACAACCTCTCCGCCATGCACGCCTGCTCCCGGCCCAATATCCACAATAAAATCCGATTCCAACATCGTTTCCTCATCATGCTCAACCACAATCAGAGTATTGCCCAAATCCCGTAAATGCTTTAAAGTTGCCAGCAACCGCTTATTATCCCTTTGATGCAGCCCGATCGACGGCTCGTCCAAAATATAGAGCACGCCCATTAATCCGGAGCCGATCTGCGTCGCCAGCCGAATGCGCTGCGCCTCTCCGCCGGAAAGAGTGCCTGCCGAACGGGACAGCGTTAGATAATCCAATCCAACATCCACCAAAAAATCAATCCTTGCTGTAATTTCTTTTAAAATGCGCTCTCCAATCAGCATTTCCCGATCATTTAGCTGCAAATTTTTAATATAATTTTGAATTTCCACAATCGAATCATTCATTAATTCAGAAATATTTTTGCTGCCCACTCGAACAGACAGCGCTGCTTCATTCAGTCTTGCTCCATGGCAGGCAGGGCAATCATGGTTGGTCATCAACGATTCATATTCCTGCTTGGCATATTCGGACGAGGTTTCCCGATAGCGCCTTTCCAAAATCGGGATAAGTCCTTCAAATTCAGTATTATAGACCCCTTTGCCGTTCTTATTTTCATAGTGAATTTCCAAAACCTCCGTACCGCTTCCATAGAAAAAAATATCTTTTATCCTCTGTGGATAATCAGCAAAAGGTATATCTAGGGAAAATTTATATTTTTTAGCCAAAGCTTCGTATAAGCGTCTGGTATGGCTTTGCTCATGTGTTCCCATTTGCCCCAACACACGAATCGCTCCACCACTGACGCTTTTGCTTTGATCTGGAATAATCAAATCCGGATCAAATTCCATCTTAAAACCTAGTCCATAACATTCCTTACATGCGCCAAAGGGATTGTTAAAAGAAAACAATCGCGGTTCAAGCTGCGGCATACTGATATCGTCATCAACACAGGCAAAATTTTGACTGTACATACTAATCTTATCCCCCTGATCGACTTCCAGCAACCCGCCGCTCAACTTCATCACCGTTTCAATAGAATCGGTCAGCCGCTTCTCCATTCCTTCCTTTATGATCAACCGATCCACCACGATAGAGATATTATGCTTTTTATTTTTTTCCAGATTGATTTCTTCTGACAGCTCGTAGGTTTGACCGTCAATCAAAACTCTGACGTAACCGCTTTTTTTGGCCTGCTCCAGTACCTTTTCATGCTGCCCCTTCCTTCCCCGAACAATGGGCGCCAGCAGCTGTATCCTCGTTTTTTCAGGCAGAGCCATAATCTGATCTACGATCTGGTCAATGGTCTGTCTGGTGATGGGCTTGCCGCACTTGGGACAATATACCCTGCCAACTCTGGCATAGAGCAGACGAAAATAGTCATAAATCTCCGTAACTGTCCCCACAGTGGAACGCGGATTTTTCGAGGTCGTTTTCTGATCAATAGATATTGCTGGACTAAGCCCTTCAATGCTCTCTACATCCGGCTTTTCCATTTGCCCCAAAAATTGGCGGGAATAAGAAGACAAGGACTCCATATAGCGCCTTTGCCCTTCGGCATAAATGGTGTCAAATGCCAGCGATGTTTTACCCGAACCGGACAGCCCCGTAAATACGACCAGCTTATCCCTTGGCACTGTCAGACTGATGTTTTTTAAATTATTTTCCTTTGCTCCGTTTATTTTTATTTCATTTTTGGACACGATGTTCTCCTTATTCTTTCCTATGCTTTTATCCTATCCCAGCCGACTTCTTTTAATCTCCAAAATCTCATCCCTGATTCGAGCGGCTTCTTCAAAGTTTAGTTCATTCGAGGCTTTTTTCATTTCCCTAGTCAATTTTTGCAGGTGCGCCTCCAATTCCTTCGTCGACATAGATTCCACATCCTTATCTAATGTATATTTGGCTTTCGGCTCCGCTGCCTTCGATACGCTGATTAAATCACGTACCGCCTTGCGCACGGACTGCGGCGTAATGCCATGCTCGTCGTTATATGCCTGTTGGAGCTTCCGCCGTCGCTCCGTTTCCTTCATCGCCCGCTCCATCGAGCCGGTAATCGTGTCGGCATACATAATAACATGACCGTCTACATTGCGGGCCGCTCTGCCGATTGTTTGAATCAAGGAGGTTTCTGAGCGCAGAAAGCCCTCCTTATCCGCGTCTAAAATGGCAATCAGCGATACCTCCGGAATATCCAAGCCTTCCCGCAGCAAATTAATCCCCACCAACACGTCAAACACATTCATGCGCAAATCGCGCACGATCTCCACTCGCTCTAAAGTCTGAATATCCGAGTGCAGATAGCGCACCCGAACGCCGGCCTCCTTTAAAAACTCCGTCAAATTCTCCGCCATTTTCTTGGTCAATGTCGTTACCAGTGCTTTCCCCCCCGACTGAATCGTCTTTTGCAGCTCATTTAGCAAATCGTCAATTTGCCCCTCTACCTTACGCACGCTGATTTCCGGATCCAGCAAGCCGGTCGGACGAATAATCTGCTCGGCAAAGATTTCTTCTCTTTCTCTTTCGTATTTAGCCGGAGTTGCCGATACATACAGCGCCTTGCCGATCATTTTTTCAAATTCTCCAAAATTCAGCGGTCGATTGTCCAAAGCCGAAGGCAAACGAAAGCCATAATCTACTAAAGTCGTTTTACGAGAGCGATCCCCTGAGTACATCGCACCCACCTGCGGAATCGTCATATGCGATTCATCCACAATCAGCAAAAAATCATCGGGAAAATAATCCAATAGGGTATGCGGCTTAGCTCCGGGCGGATTTCCCGCCAGCACTCGGGAATAGTTTTCAATTCCCGAACAAAAGCCGGTTTCCTTCAGCATTTCTATGTCAAAGCGAGTCCTTTCCTTAATCCGCTGGGCTTCAATCAGCTTATCATTGGCTTTAAAATAAGCAATCCTTTCCTCCAGCTCCCGCTCAATTTCCACGATGGCCTTTTCCATTTTATCCGGCGGAATAACATAATGCGAAGCCGGAAAAATAGCGACATGGCTCAATTCGCATAAGCTTTCGCCGGTCAGGGAATTAATCTCACTAATACGCTCAATCTCATCTCCGAAAAATTCCACTCGAATCGCATTCTCCGTTGAGCCTGCCGGAAAAATCTCAACCACATCGCCCCGCACCCGAAAATTGGTTCGATTAAAATCTAGATCGTTTCTGGTATATTGGATATCGACCAGCTTCCGCAAGAGCTCATCTCTTTCCTTTTCAATTCCCGGACGCAGAGAAATCACCATTTGTTTGTAGTCAATCGGAGAACCTAAGCCGTAAATGCAGGATACCGAGGCTACGATTATCACATCCCGCCGCTCGGTCAGCGCAGCCGTCGCCGAGTGGCGAAGCTTGTCAATTTCATCATTGATAGACGAATCCTTTTCAATATAAGTATCCGAGGACGGCACATATGCCTCCGGCTGATAATAGTCATAATAAGACACAAAATATTCCACCGCGTTTTCCGGAAAAAAATCTTTAAATTCACTGTAGAGCTGCGCCGCCAACGTCTTATTATGGGCGATGACAAGGGTGGGAACATTCAGCCTTTGAATGATGTTTGCCATGGTAAAGGTTTTACCCGATCCCGTTACTCCCAGAAGCGTACCGCTCTTTTTATTTTCCTGAAATCCCTTTACCAGCTCGGCAATCGCCTGCGGCTGATCGCCGGTCGGCCGATATTCGGAATGTAATTTAAATTCTTGCATATTGGCTCTCCTTTTGCTTTGTTTTTCATTATATCAAATTCCCTGCAAAAAGTATAGTCCCAATCCGAATATTTGTTCGTATTTGCGGCAGGAAATTTTATACCGAGTAGGTACGCTGTTTTTAGCTTGTTAAGGATTAAGACAAAATTTTAATACTCCCTCTTTTATTGCTTTTTCTAGCAGGATACTAAGCGCGCACTCTTGCTGAGCTGCAAATACAAAAAGCCGCTAAAACGGAGCTTTAATTAATATTAGCTTCCATCTTAGCGACCTTTCATTTTGTGAAATTTTCTTTGCTTGTTATCTTAGCTTCTCTTTTACAATCTCCCATGCCTTCCGCAACTGATTATCCATTCCTCCGCTGCTCTGCGCTGCGCTGCTCCCCGTTTCCGGCTTCTCCAGCTCAACCTTTACATGCGGTTCAATCCCCTTGCTATGGATATATTCCCCATTCGGCGTATAATATTTGGCAATCGTCACCTTCAGCGCCGATCCGTCCAAAAATGGAAAGGTATTCTGCACCAGACCTTTTCCGAAGGTCGTCGTTCCAACAATGGTGGCCAGCTCATGATCCTTAAGTGCCCCCGCTAAAATCTCCGAAGCCGAAGCGCTGCCCTGATCCACCAGCACGGCAATCGGTATCTCCAGTTTAGCGGCATTGATCGCCGAAAATTCCTCTCGGTTACCGTTTTTATCCTCAATATACACAACCAGTCCCCGCAGGATAATCTCATCGGCAATCTGTGTCGCAATCTCCAGATACCCGCCGGGATTGCCTCGCAGGTCGATAACCAATCCCTTAAGCCCCTGCGCCTGCAAATTCCGCAGCTCTGTTTTGAATTGCTCGGCAGTCGGTGCATCAAAGCCATAAATTGCAATATAGCCAATGCTATCCTCCAACATTTTGGCTGAAATCGTAGGAATGGTAATAGTCGCTCTGACAACGGAAATATCCATGGTCGCCGTTTTTCCTTCAGTATCGCGGCGGATCGTCAAAACAATCTCCGTTCCCTTTTCACCGCGAATTCTTCTGGCAACCTCATCGGGATCCATGCCCGTAGTGTCAACTCCATCCACCGCTAGGATAATATCTCCTGTCCTAAGTCCTGCCTTTTCTGCCGGAGAATCCTTATACGGCGAAACAATCATGACCAGCATGGTTTCCTTATCCTTAACAATCGGAGCGCCAATTCCGTCATAGGTTGCCGCCAGATCCTGCTCAAACGCCTCGTATTCCTCCTTGGTCAAGTAGTTGGTATATGGGTCGCCCAGCGCCGCCACATAGGCCTTGACCGCCTCTTCATACATCTTGCTTTTGTCGATTTCTTCAATATAGTGAAGCCCCAGCTGATGATCAATATCTCTGATTTTTGAGTAAAACCATCTCTCCGGCTTCGTACTGCTGCCAGTAACGCTTGCCTTGGCATTTCCTGCGGTAATCGCCGACTCTGTCGACGGAAGTTGCTCCAACAAACTGCGTGTATTATCTACCACCAAAATGCCGAGCCAGACCAGCGCGACGACCAGCAGAGTCGATAATACCCCGAGCCAATAATATTTTGCTTTCATCCTGTTTCCTTTCTGTTTTCTCTGCCTGCCGTCCGGTCGATTTCACAGTCAAAAACCGCGCTCCGAATAAGCCTGCCGATTTTCTTTCTATATTTTTCCGGTCAAGCCTTCCTGCCAAAAGAAAGCCGCCCTCTGTTTTTCGCTGCTGCTCCGGTTTTTCCCTTCCCGAAAGGAAGGCGCTCACCAACAAGCAAGACAGCCGCCCACTGCCCCTAGCTGCGTCAAAGCTGCAAAAGCCCGCCTTAAAGCAGCGTCAAAAAAGACGGCAGAGAATTTAACCTATTTACTGGTATTTTTCATTGGATCTACCCATGAATTCCCTATTTTCAAACCAAAATGCAAATGATTGCCAGTCGAGCGTCCGGTACTGCCTACTTTGCCGACTACAGTCTTTCCGCCGATAACATTGGTATTTTTAGTTACCGTCAAACTGGAGCAATGGGCATAAAGAGTAATCACATGCTGCCCGTTGGCATTTTTTCCATGATCAATCATAATCGTATTGCCATAACCGTTCATCCAGCCTGCATAAATCACCTGTCCGTCCGCCGCCGCATAAATCGGCGTTCCGTTCGGCGCTCCGATATCCGTTCCGTTGTGCATTGCTCCGGTACGTTTGGTAATAGGATCAATCCTCGGACCAAATCCAGAGGTAATTCTACTATATCCGGGCAGCGGCCATTGCAACAGCCCCCCTTGGAATTTCAGAGCAGTCGCAGCCTGCTTTTGCCTTTCTCTTTCGATCGCCGCAATATGCTCCTCGATCTTTTTATTCAAAGCCGCTTCTTCTCTTTGCCTTTCTTTAATTTCTTCCTCTAGGTATGCCTTGCTTTTTTCCGCTTCCGCTATCTGCTGCGTCTTTAAGACCCTGATATTTTCAATCTCATTTTTGCGAATTAGTGTTTCCGCCTGGGTATGCTCCATCTCCGCCTTTTCAATAATCAGTCGCCCCTCTGTTTCCTCTATTTCCTCTCGGATATCTTCTAGGCGCAAAAGCATCGTTTTGTCATATTCTACAATCTTATTCAGATATTCCAGCCGATTATAAAAGTCCATGGCATTATCGGACTCTAAGAGCACAGCAATATATTCGGTATTGCCATATTCATACATTACCCGAATCCGCTCCTTGGTATTCTGATAATAAATCTCCTCTTTTTCCTTTGCCTTGACCAGATCTGCCTGTGTGACCTCGATCTCCGCTTTTTTTTGCACCAGCCTGTCCTCCAGCACATCCAAAACCTGCTGAACCTCAACATACTGCTGATCATATTTCAAAATCTCCTGATGAATCGAGGAAATTTCATTTTTTTTGGCCTTCAGCTCCTCATAGTTCTGCTTCATCTGCTGCTGAATTGCCTTCTGCTGCTTCTGCATATCCTTCAGCACGCTGGTTCCGTAGGCAATGCAGGAAAACGCCAATGTAATGCACAGAGCGAGACCTGCTCTAAAAATAGCTCGCTTCATTTTTTCCCTCCTGTTTCTCAAAGCTCCGCTTTAGAAGCAGAAAATTCTTCTCAATCTCTAAAACGCCTCTCTTAAGCCTTTAAATATTTGCCAACCGCCAAACGACTACCGATAAAACCAATTCCGGCTCCCGCCGCTAAGGCAATCGGAATCAGAACCTGTAAAATCCTTTCTCTGCTTAAAAAAATAAGATAATCGCTTAATATCATATAATTTTTTTGAATCTGAATCACGATCCCCGGATAAATATAATAAAAAATTCCCAAGGGAATCATCGCTCCAATCAGTCCAATCAAAATGCCTTCCACCAAAAAAGGCCCCCGAATCATCATATTTCTGGCGCCGATATAGCGCATAATGCTGATTTCTTCATTTCTCAAGGTAACTGCCAGGCGAATCGTATTGGAAATCAGAAACAATGCCAGCAAAATCAAAATCGTCAAAAGTCCTATGCTGATATAGGTCACAAGCTTATTGAGCGCTTCTATCACATAGGTAACATCCCTCGTTTCCCGCACATAGCGGACGATACTCTCCGCCTGCAAAACCCGCACCAGCGTGCCCTGCATGGAAATATCCGCCAAGGAAATTTGCAACGACGCCGATTCTGCCAGCGGATTGTCCTCCCCAAAGCCGCTCAAAAGCTCCTCTCTCTGCCCAAAATACTGTTCCTTAAAACTTTGCCATGCTACCTCCGCCGAGATATACTCAACACGATAAACCTCGGAGCGCTTTTCCATCTTCTCCTTCAATTCAAAGATCTTCTCCTCTGGCGTATCCTTCTCAAAAAACACCGCCACACCGATATTTTTTTCAAATTCCTCCATCATAAAGTCTATATTGGTCACCACCGTGTAAAAAACGACAATAACAAAAATATTGATGGCAATGGTCATGATAGAGATAATCGACATCCAGCCGTTTTTAAACATATTTTCCAGCCCATGGAAGAAGCTATATCCCAGTGTGCGAAAGCTCATGCCAATACTCTCCTTTTGCGTCGTCGCGAACAATTTTTCCATCCTGAATGGTGATCACCCTTTTTTTCATGGAATTGACAATCTCTCTGTCATGGGTGATGACTACGACTGTCGTCCCGCGCAGATTGATATCTTTAAGCAGGCGAATAATCGCCCAAGACCGCTCTGGATCAAGATTTCCAGTCGGCTCGTCTGCCAAAAGGATGGGCGGGTTGTTGGCAATCGCTCTTGCCAAGGCTACTCTTTGCTGCTCCCCGCCGGAAAGCTGGCTCGGCTTCTTTTTTTCATAACCCTTTAAGCCTACCATATTCAGGAGCGCCGGCACCGTCTTGCGAATCGTCGAATACGGAGTTTCCGTCACCTCCAAAGCAAAAGCAACATTTTCGTAAACCGTTCTGTCCTTGAGCAGGCGAAAATCTTGAAACACCACGCCCAAGCTCCGGCGCAGCTTAGGTACTTTATTTTTGTGAATACGGGCAATATCCACGCCTTCAATATAAATAGCGCCGCTGCTGGCTTCGATTTCCCGCAGCAGCAACTTAAATAGAGTGGTCTTGCCTGACCCGCTGTCCCCAACGATAAAGACAAACTCCCCTTTGCCAATCTGAAACGAAACCTTATCCAGCGCCTTGACGCCGCCCGGATATTCCTTCGTCACATCCTCCAGCTTAATCATTTTTTCTCCTATCTTTTTCTGTATTCCTCCGTCGATTCACTCCGCCCCCAGCCCTCCATAATCCTGATTTTTCCCCATAACGGAAGCTTCCGGCGCAGTTCCGCCAAAAAGCTTCCGCAAAACAGGCTATACCGTCAAGCGGATTTAATACATGCTGTTATCCTGCATATATCTCATATAACGCACTACCATTAAAGCGATTTTAAAGGTAATCGCATCTTCAAAGACTCTCAGATCCAGTCCGGTATTTTTTTGCAGCTTATCCAAGCGATATACCAAAGTATTTCTGTGAATATAAAGCTGCCTTGAGGTCTCCGAAACGTTCAGGCTATTCTCAAAAAATTTGTTGATGGTCGTCAGAGTTTCTTCATCAAACTGATCCGGCGACTTACCGTGGAAAATTTCATCAATAAACATGCGGCAAAGCGCTATCGGCAGCTGATAGATTAAGCGGCCGATACCAAGATTCTCATAGGCGATTACATTGTATTCCTGATAGAATATCTTGCCGACCTCCAAGGACATCTTCGCCTCCTTATAGGATTTGGATACATCCTTAATATCGTTGACCACTGTGCCGATGGCGACATATGCTTGGCTCATCGCTTCGGAATTGATGGTATCTACAATCATATTGGCTAAATTAATAATGTCCTTTCGGGTATCGGTCGGCTTAAGCGCCTTAACGATAATAATATTTTTTTCGTCAACCGCCGTAATAAAGTCCTGTGATTTTGGCGAAAACAGGCTTTTTACCACTTCCAGAGAGCTGTTGTCCTTTTCCAGCTTGGTTTCTACGATCAAAGCGACCCGCGGAATATCGGCTTCAATATGCAGCTTTTTGGAGCGATTATAAATATCTACCAAAAGCAAATTGTCCAATAATAAATTTTTAATAAAATTATCCTTATCAAACCGCTCTTTATACGCAACTAGGAGATTCTGAATCTGAAAGGAGGCAATCTTTCCGATCTTGTAAACATCCTCGGCCTCGCCCTTAACAGTGATGATATATTCCACCGTCGCTTCATCAAACACTTTAAAGAACTGATATCCCTGCACCAATTGACTTTCCGCCTGCGAATTAACAAAATCTACAACCGAAAAATTATAGTCGCCAAAAGTATCTTCTTCCGTGGAAGCCAATACTCTTCCCTCTGCATCCATAACGGTCAAATCCATTCGGGTAATTGTTTTGAGTCCTTCAATTGTCGTTTGTAAAATTTGATTTGAAATCATTTTCTTCTCCTTTACCGGTTCGCTGAACCAATCTGCCATTATGTTCAAATTCATCAAAGCGCTTTTTTATGAAAAAGCTGCAAACGAATATCTGTCCATAAATTCCTCACTATTATTCATTGTATAGCATTTTGTGCAAAAAAAAAAGAGGAAAGCAAAAATTTGTGCATTTCCTCTTTTTTTTAACATATTTTTGTTTAGTTTGTTATTACTTTTTCCGTATCCTTATCAAAGACATGGATTCTTTCTACATCAAAGGCCAGTTGAATCTTATCTCCTGCTTTAGCGGTCGAACGCGGACCAACTTTTGCCGTCGTGTCAAAGTTTTCAATGCTTCCGATTAAGATAACCTCTGCGCCCAGCATTTCGGTAACGGCAACCTCAAAATTAACCACCGCTTCCTTGTTGGCCATGAAGTTTTCTTCATCATGGATATCCTCTGGACGAATGCCCAAGATAACCGTCTTGCCTTCATATCCGCCGTCTAATACAGCCTTTGATTTTTCAGCCGACAGCACTACGGAATTGGCGCCGAAAGTAAGCTTCGCACGATTATCCGACTTGGATACTACCGCTTCAATAAAGTTCATCTGCGGAGAACCGATGAAGCCTGCTACGAACAGGTTTGCCGGCTTGGAGTACAGGGTCGACGGAGAATCCACCTGCTGAATTACGCCGTCCTTCATAACAACGATACGGGTACCCAGCGTCATAGCCTCGACCTGATCATGGGTTACATAAATAATCGTGGTTTGCAGCTTTTTATGCAGCTTGGAAATCTCAACACGCATCTGCACACGCAGCTTTGCGTCAAGGTTAGATAAAGGCTCATCCATTAAGAATACCTTCGGCTCCCGCACGATTGCGCGGCCCATTGCAACACGCTGACGCTGTCCGCCGGAAAGAGCCTTCGGACGGCGATCCAAAAGAGCTTCGATTCCAAGAATCTTTGCCGCTTCTCTAACTCTTCTTTCGATCTCCTCCTTCGGAGTCTTGCGCAGCTTAAGGCCAAACGCCATATTATCATAAACCGTCATATGAGGATAAAGCGCATAGTTTTGGAATACCATCGCAATATCTCTGTCCTTCGGCTCAACATCGTTAACCAGACGATCTCCAATATAAAGCTCGCCCTCGGTAATTTCCTCCAAGCCTGCGATCATACGCAGAGTCGTTGTTTTACCGCAGCCGGAAGGTCCGACAAAAATGATAAATTCCTTGTCCGCAATTTCAAGATTAAAATCCGAAACCGCTGTAACATTACCGGAATATACTTTTTTCACATTTCTTAAAGATAGACTTGCCATTGATAATAGCTCCCTTCTAAAAATACATATTTCGCCTGATGAACATTTGCACTTACCGCCAGCTTCTACGAAGCCGTACACATGTATTTCAAGCTTTATCGCTAATAATATACCTTAAAATCAAATAGCCGACAATTGATAAAATATCCAAAAATAAATTATTCTTTCTGTCAGAAATGCCATCCTCCCGCTATTTCCACAAAGTTTTTCACAAAAAGCCGACAAATCCTTATGCTTTCGGCTGAATTTTTCGTGCCGCTCGGAACACTTTTTTATTTTTTAGTTAATTTTACTCTTTTCCAGCTGCTCCGCCTTCTTCTTTGCCCGCTGCAATTCAGGATCTTCAATAAATCCCTCGCCGAATACTTCCTTAGCATCGGTTACAATCATAAATGCCTGCCGATCAATTTGTTTGACAATTTCCCTGACTGCAATAATTTCTCGCTTAGACATTACACAAAGCAATATTTCCTTTTGATTTCCAGTATATTTTCCAGCTCCGTACAGAGCGGTCACTCCACGCTCTATTTTATTCATAATTGTCTCGGCAATTTCCTCATACTTATCCGAAATAATAAAGGCGGCTTTGGAAAAATTAAGTCCCTCCAGCATCGCGTCAATGATTTGCGCGGTAATATATACGCTGATAATAGCATACATCGCCCGCTCGCTGCCAAATACCACAAAGCCCGCTACAATAATAGCAATGTCTATGATCTGCATCCATTTTGCTGTGCTTAGCCCCGGAAAAAAGTAATGCATAATGCTGCCGGCTAGATCAGTTCCGCCGGTAGTGGAATTTGCCACAAACACCAGTCCAATGCCTATCCCACCAATCACACCGCCAAACACCGCCCCCAAAAAGAAATCATGCGTCAGCTGAGGAAGAAATTTGGTGTATTCCAAGGCAACCGACAGATAAATGGTAGCAAATAAGCTTTTGGCGCCGAATTCTTTGCCCTTGATCGCCAACGCAACCAAAAACAAGGGAATATTGATGCAAAGATTGCTGATGGATAAGGGAATTCCTCCCGGCCAAAGTCCATGGCTGAAATTTTTGATAATAATGGCAATCCCCGTCACGCCACCCGTAACCAGCCCCATGGCTTCAAAATATACATTGATTGCAATCGCCAGCAAGGTTGTTCCGACAATGATCAAGCCATAATCTAACACCTTATATTTCTGCTTCCATTTTAACATGTTAACGCTCCTTATTGGATTTTTTGTATTTTTTTACCTCCAGCAAAAAAAGCGGCAGCTTAAGCATTCGCTTCCAGCGGCTCGGCTGTTTAAGCAAACGATAGAACCATTCCAAGTGCAGACGAATAAAAAATTGCGGCGCTCGCCTGACCCTTCCGGAAAAGCCGTCAAAGGAACCGCCCACCCCGATAAAGACCCTAGCGTTCAGTCCATCCTTATATCTGTCAATAAATTCCTCCTGCTTTTTTGCCCCCAGCCCGACCAAAAGCACATCCGGTGCACAGCGGTTAATCTCCCCAGCAACCTCGTCGGCGCTTTTAAAATAGCCGTTCCGGCTGCCCAATACCTTGGTCTTGGGATATTTTTCCATGATCCTCTGAGCCGCTTCCGCT
Source organism: Eubacteriales bacterium (assembly GCA_041844915.1). Taxonomy (GTDB): domain Bacteria; phylum Bacillota; class Clostridia; order Lachnospirales; family Vallitaleaceae; genus W11650. The sequence goes on along the minus strand of JBGZBY010000005.1, from coordinate 13,326 downwards.
GCCACTCCCTCCGCTGCTCCTAAAAAATAAAAGCTGGCGTCGGCTTCTGCAAACAGACGAAGCTGTAGATCATAGCCGGCAACTCTTTCCGGCAAGGGCGTACCCAGCTCCTTTGCCGCCATAACCACACCAATTCCGTCCGCCGTAACCATATCCGCCCGGTTTAAGAGGCGGCGAAAACTGTCATCCTCCTTGGCCAGCATAATAATTTCCGGATTCACTGTAAAAATCATTCTTTTCCGCTCTTCTTTCAGCCATTTGCGAACTGTCATCACCGCCTGATCCATTGTTAAGTCGTCTATTTGCACGCCTAAAACGTCTATTTTTTTCATATCGCTTTTCTGCTGCATTGCTGCCTCCGTTTTCATAAAGCTTTTGTTTGCCTTCGCCAGCTTTCTTCCTTTGAGAAATCCCTCTCGCTGCTTCAATCGCTGCGCCAAAGGCTTGACGCAAGATGACCCTATCGCTGATAGGGTCATTTTGATTTGTATTGATTTTGCGGCTGAATATGCCCTCTCGATTTTCTCAAAGAAAACGCCGGAATCACACTGCCTGCCAGCAAAATCGAAATTTTATTTCATAAGAGAAGGGGCTTCCTCGCCCGCCATCAGCAAAGCTGCTATTTCTTTTCTGTCAAGCCCAAGATAATAACAATTTCTTCCTCTTTGCCCTTTAAGGCTTCATCCACCTGAACAATCGCTCCTTCAAAATAAGGCAAAAGCTCATCTCCAATCGGCTGCGCATATACCTTTATCATGGTCTTTTCTACCGGTTTGGTCTGATAATTCCCAACCTTCACCACCCGATAGCCGCCCGTTTCCAGCTTTTGCTTTGTTTTAGCCGCCAGACCGCTGATATCTGTGCCATTATACACTCCTATCGGCATAATCTTAACATCATACACCTCTTGAACCTGAACACCGCTGCTCGACTCGGCCGATTCGCCTGTCTGTTTTTCTGTCGTCGGCTCCGTCGTGACCTCTCCACTCTGCACAGTACCTGTCGTTCCCGATGCCTCGGCTATTTCCTGAACCGCTGCTAGGGTTTTAGTGGTCAGGATTGCTTCAAACAATTTCTTGGCCCCCGCCGAATCATATGCATATTTTTTATCTTCGGTCGGATTACCCGGCAGTGTAGTCGTCAGCAGCTTATCTGTGCTGATCTGATCCAGATAGACCAAATAGTCGGCAGCATCCGTAAAGTCCGTTTGAATATACGGGTATACTCCCTTTATAATTCCCGGCAGATTCACCTTGTTTTCCGGCTTTAAAAGCTGTTCGACAAAGGCCTTCAAAAAAGCCTGCTGTGTCTTTATCCTGCCTAAATCGGCATCCGGATAGCCGCGATAGCGAATCAGCTGCTCCGCCTTTTCTCCATTCAGCTCCTGAAGCCCCTTGCTTAAATTGATCTCCAGATTCTGCGCCGGATCGGAATGCTTCATATCCACAGGCACTTCAAAGGAAATTGGCCCAACCAAATCGACAATATACTTAAACGCCGCCAAATCCATATTAACATAATAATCAATGTTCATATGAAAAGCATTTTCCAATACCTTAACTGAAGCCTCATTGCGAATATCGGCAGCAACATACGCCGGCACCTCATTGATCGGAATAATCTTCGGAACATCCTTGCGCTTGGCGGATATTTCAGTATAAAGCTCCTCCGGCCAGTTGAACTTGGTATCCCGCGGCACGGAAACTACATTGATCTCTTGATTTTTATGGTTGAAAAAAACCAGCATATTGACATCGGTTCGATAAGAGCCCATTTGGTCAACCCCAAACAGAGCGATCACCGTAAACGCCTTATCCTTTGCCGAGGTTTTTGCATTTTCATTTTTCAGCACGGGATTTTGCAAAACCTTGCTTAGCAGGTTATTCTTGGCAACCAGCACATAGACAGTCGTCGCTAATGCCACCACCACCGAAAAGGCAGCAAATGACATGATAAACACCCGAAAAAACTTGTTTCTGCGCACTTTATTTTTATTTGCCACCGACCTCACCTCTTTTCCACGCTTGAATTCTCCTGGTTGTCTGACGCTTCCGTTCCCTGCGCCTCACTGTCCTCCTCCGTTCCTTCCATCAGCGCCCTAACCAGCTCCTGATTCTTATCCAGATCAAAGCGAAGAATCGACGCTCCGTTGACGCTATCGCCGTAGCCCTCCAGTGTGATCATATTGGCAGAACTCAGTATCTGGCTGATATCCTTATCCAGAAAATAATTCAAATAATCCATGATTTCAACAATACCAAAATCCGCCTGAAACATTTTAAATATCTGCTTTACCAGATCAGTCATCTGCTCTGTACTGCTGGCAGTAATTTTTTGAAACAGTGCTGTTACAAATTCCTGCTGCATCTTTATCCTCTGAAAATCTCCCAGCCGATAGCCCCGATAGCGTACCAACCCTTGTGCCTTTTCTCCGTCCAAAAGCTGCCAGCCTGGCTGCAAGTCGATTCTAAGTGGAGGATTTTGATAGGGATCCATTTTATACATGCGCTCCGGCACATTAAACTCCACACCACCAACAATATCCACCACTTCCTTAAAGCCGTTGACATTGATCGTCGCCATGTAATCAATGGTCAATCCCGTCAGCGCCTCAACCACCTGCTTTAAGGTTTCAAGCCCTTCCTCACTGGATCCCATATTGATATATATTTCATTAATCCGGCAATATCCAATTTTATTGCGAGGATTTGCTTTTTTTATACTCCGAAAAGGTTCCTGACTAAAATCAATAAAAAAATCTCGAGGTACTGAAACTACTTTAATTTTATTTTGCTTTGTATCAACATGCCCGACCATCAGCACATCTGTCAGCTTGTTTGACTGGTCGAAGCCTATCATTAGTCCGGTTTTGGACTCCGGAACTGGTTCCACTTCCGGCGGCAATTCCTCTGTTTCTTTGTTGTCTTGCTCAGGTTCCTTCACTGTCGTTTGATTTTCCTGTTTCCTGCTTTCTGTCATTTGCAACAAGACATAGCTGCCGACCAGCAGAACTACAATCAAACTGCACAGCACTATCAATATTTTACTTTGCTTACCCATTTTTCTAAAAACGCTCCTATTTTTTCTTCGCCATTTCCTTACCGATAAGACCTAACGCTTCGCCAAAGCTCCCGCATTCCACCCTCATCAGCCTCTCACCCAAAGGAGGGTGTCTGGCCTTTTCCGATACAACTCTGCTTTTGCTTGGAATATCATACCACAAAAAATAAGGTTTGAGTAGACTATCTTCTGCTTCTAATCAAATTTTTATTTTTCATGTCGCGAATAAAATGTAGCTTCCGCACCTTTTTGAGCTCCTCCCTCACAAGCTCCCCACAAAATGATTTCCTTATATTTGCTTAAATCTCTCATATACTTTCTCTCTTTTTATCTTGTATTTGTGAATTTTTTAGTTATCAAAAATAATTTTCCCCGGTATTTTCTTCAAATTCCTTTCTCTCCGTTCTTTTAATCCTTAATTTCAATTTCTTCATTTTGCCCCATAATTGGAACAAAAATATCTGCATGCCGGTTTTCTTCAAATTTTTTCGCTCTTTCCTTGGCTCTTTCCTCAAATTTACTCTGCGAATTTAAAACCTCTTTTCCCCGCCGGTCAATGGCATGATACTGTTTTTCTCTTGTTTTTAATTTGGCTTTGACCGTATCCTTTAAGACGACCCCCAAAATATCCAGCAATCTTTCCTTAATCTTTTCATCTTCAATCGGAAAAAGCAGCTCTACTCTCCGGTCTAAATTGCGCGGCATAAAGTCGGCGCTGGATAAATAAATTTCTTCCCTGCCGTCGTTGTAAAAATAATAAATTCGGCTATGCTCCAAATACTTTCCGACAATCGAACGAATTGTAATATTTTCACTAAGCCCCGGAATATCCGGAATGATGCCGCAAATTCCGCGAACAATCAGTTCAATCTTGACTCCCGCCATCGCTGCCTTATAAATTTCCTGCATAATACCAAAATCACAGAGAGAATTCATTTTACAAATCATTTTGGCCGCTCTACCTTTTTTCGCATGTTCCGCTTCTCGCCGAATCAGGCTATAAAACTTATCCCTTAAACCAGTCGGCGCCATTGTCAGCTTATGGAGCTTTGGCGGCTCCGAATAACCGGATAAAGCATTAAAGACCGCCGACGCGTCCGCTCCAATTCGCTCGTTACAGGTCAAAAGCCCCATATCCGTATAAAATCTGGCGGTAACATCATTATAATTGCCGGTTCCCAAATGAACATAGCGCCGAATTCCATCCTCCTCCTGCCGTACCACCAGCGTAATTTTACTATGTGTCTTTAAACCGACCAAGCCGTAAATAACATGGCAGCCCGCTCTTTCCAAGCTTCTCGCCCATTGGATATTGTTTTCCTCGTCAAATCGAGCCTTCAATTCCACCAGAACCGTAACCTGCTTGCCTGCCTGCGCCGCTTTTGCCAGAGCCTGAATAATCGGAGATTTTCCGCTGACCCGATAGAGAGTCTGCTTAATCGCCAATACCTGCGGATCTTCTGCCGCCGTTTTAACAAAATCAACCACCGGCTGAAAGCTCTCAAAAGGATGATGTAGCAAAATATCTCTTTCTCTGATTTCAGCAAAAATATCTTCCTTACCCAGCAAATTCCAAGGCTGGCATGGCGTAAAGGCTGCATATTTCATATCGCTGCCGCATTCGTGATTATAAAATTTCATCAAAAAGGTAAAATCCAGCGGTCCGTCGATCTCATAGACATCCTTGCCATGAATCTCCAACGCTCTCTGCAAATGCTCCACAATCCGCGGATCAATATTTTTTTTCAGCTCCAACCGAATCGCCTGTCCCCACTTTCGCTTTTGGATTGACTTTTCAATTTCCAGTAATAAATCCTCTGCTTCTTCCTCGTCAATCAGCAAATCGGAATTTCGGGTGATGCGGTATTCTCCAAAGGCCAGCACCTTCCTGCCTACAAAGAGCTGATCTATATACTCGACAATAATATCCTCCAAATACACAAATTCATGGCTTCCCTCCTCGGCCGAGGGAATCTTTAAAATCCGGTCGATAATCGACGGTACCTGAATTGTAGCAAATTCTTCTTTCCCTTTGTTTTGCACAATTACACCAATATTCAGCGTTTTATTCATAATCAAAGGAAATGGCCGCGAGGAATCCACACCCATCGGGGTAAGAATCGGATACAGCACATCGTTAAAATACTGCTCAACAAAAATTCTCTGCGTATCCGTCAGCTTCGGCAGCTCGGAATGCAGAAAAATCTTCTTTTTCCGCAGCTGCGGCAAAATCCCCCGCTTAAAATGCTGCACCTGTTCCTCCACCATGGCATGCGTCCGCACGGAAATCGCCTTCAGCTGTCCCTTGGGAGTAAAGCCAGCGAAATCCTCCTTTGTATATCCGGCATTGACCTGCTCTTTAAGCGAGGCCACCCGCACCATAAAAAATTCGTCCAGATTGGAGCTGACGATCGACAAAAATTTCAGTCTTTCAAATAAAGGGTTTTCCGGATTTTCTGCTTCCTCCAATACTCTTTGATTAAATTCCAACCAGCTTAATTCCCTATTTTCGTAATACTCTGGATTTAACAAATTCGCCTCTTGTTTTTCCTTCTGCGCCATTACTGATACTCCTTCTTAATCTTCAACACCGGCATAATACCGAACACCTCTTTAAAAAATCTGGCCTTCCCTTGAAAGCTCCATTCCTCTAGTGTCGTATTGGTCAAAAATGGTGTCGCAGCGGTTATCACTAAATCTTTGTTTTTAATATTAACAGATTGCAGCCTATATTTGCCCTGATGCGATTTATCCAGCGCATTGGCCAGCCCGATCAGCGCCGTCAGCTTGGAGATTAATATTCTGTCCTTCTGCGGCAGGTTCCGGTAAGCGGTATCGGAATGCTTAAATCTACTGTCCGTATGATTGGCAGCAACATGTGCAATAATATTTACCTCTCTCTCGGACAGACCCAATATCTCCAGTGCCTTAATAATATGATAAGAATGTGCTGCATGATTGCTTTGATCAATTGACCTCCCTACATCCTGCAAAATAATCGATGCTCGCAGGAGCAGTTCCTCTTCATTCATTCCATGTACTCTCTTGGTCTTTTGGAAAATAAAGGTAGCGTATTCCTCCAAAGTTTTTTGATGCCTTTCATGATAATAAAAGCGCCTTGCCAACTCTCTGGCATTTTCCAGAATATCCTCGGCATAGGTCGTTTTACTGGTCAGCGAATAGATTTCCTCATGCAGCTCGCTGATAATGCCGTCGTTTAAGCCCGCCTTCGACAATATAATCTGCTCGATGCCAATCTGCCGAATCACATTCCCCAGAAGCATAAAAATTGGATGTAAAATCTCCGCTCGCTCGTAGGGAATCTCATAGTTTTTCGCCAGTTCCTCCACATTTTTTTTCAAAATAAAATGAAACAGCTCTTGAAAGGCCTTGGCAGAAAAGCACTCCTCGTTTTTCTTAAAAAATGACTGCTGAATTCGGTTTAAAAGCTCAATCTCCCCGCCAACTACAATCAAATTCTTATATTGAAGCTTTTCCCGAAAAATTTCTATCGCGTCCAAATTGGCCTTAATATATTCCTCAACCACCGTCTGGTAATCCAAAAGCTCATTTTCCAAGGTGCCGAAAACCTCACGCAGACGCAGTGCTCCGATCTTGATATTCTGGGTCGAATGAAGGGTTTGGTCATGATATGCCGTGATTTGAATGCTTCCCGCCCCCAGCGCGATCATCAGAGTATTCTCGGTCAATATCTTTTCTATTTGTTTCATCCGCGATTTGATTGCCCGATAATGGTAAAACTGCTCCTCTGAATTGCTGATGACATTAATCTGAATTCCAGTTTTCTGCTTAATCTGATCAATAATATAATCTTTATTTCCTGCTTCACGCAGAGCAGAGGTCGCCACCACCTTATAATGCGAAACTTGATAATCCTTGATTACTTGAGCAAACACCTCCAGCAACTCGGATAATTTATCAACTGATTCAAAGCTGATTTTTCCATCATTAAAGGTGTCGCGTCCCAGTGCCGTCGTCTTATAAAAATAATCCAGTTCTCGGTACTCCCCCTTGCGATTTATCTCTCCAACCGTCATTTGAATTGAATGAGAACCCACGTCAATTGCCGCAATTTGTTTTTTTGGCATATTGCAATCTCCTTCCTATTCCTTTCATTCTAAATGCTTTCTATATTTTTGTCAATCTCCGGCTTGACGCTGCCGCGCCCCAACCGGCTTTCTGTTTTTAGTTTTCTGCTTTCCCCTTCCCCTTTTTCCGCTGCTCTTTTACCGCTGACTCGGTCAAACTTTCCCTTTTGGGGCTGCTTTCACAACGCTAACCCGCCGAGCCCTTTGAGCGGCCTTCTGCTTTTGAGGTGTCCGGTATGAAACCTCTCTCCTGCTTTTCTTCTTGTTTTTCTCAAATTCTTATGTTATATTTAAAAAAGGCTTTTGACGATCTGCCGTTTTCCCTGTTTGTCAGAACATTTTGCCAAGCCCATTCCATAGCTTGCTTTCTTCCGAACGCAAGAAAGCTAAGCTCGCTAGGTGCCAATTCTTTCCCGTGCCTAAGCACAGCCGAGAGAAAGGCAAGGCATGCTATTACTTTTATTGTAACTCATATTTGTCAAAGAGTAAAGCGGCTTTTCATGATTTCCAGCAAAAGCAGCAGGCGCAATCCGCAGCATGAGAATATCATATAAAGAAACATTTACGCAGTATTTTTTAAGAAAGGAGCACAGCACCTTGAAACGACAGGATTATATCTCGTGGAATGAATATTTTATGGGCATAGCAGGCTTATCCTCTATGCGCAGCAAGGATAGCCGAACGCAGGTTGGAACCTGCATTGTCAGTCAGGATAACAAGATCCTGTCTGTCGGCTACAATGGTATGCCAACCGGCGTTAAGGACGACGACATGCCTTGGGGCTATGAAGGCGACGCTTTAAATACTAAATATTTTTATGTCTGCCATGCCGAGCTGAACGCTATTTTAAATCATTCCGGCTCTAGCCTTAGCGGCGCGAAGCTTTATACCACACTGTTTCCCTGCAACGAATGCACCAAGGCTATTATTCAGGCAGGAATCAAGGAGGTCTATTATCAGAGTGATAAATATGCCGATACGGATTCTGTGATTGCCGCCAAGAAAATGATGGATATGGTTGGTGTTCGTTATTACGCTCTGCCCAAAACTGGAAAAATATTGACGCTGGAGGTTTGATTTTTGCGCTTTTTTCTGTAAAAAGGTATCCATAATGCTTTCAGCAGGCAAGGTGTTCTGCCTTTTTGCAGGAAATCCATATTCAACATGACTTGGAAGCAAGATTTTAAAGATATTTCTTAAAACTAAGAAGAAAGTACTCAGTCCCAAGCTTCCCCAAGCGTTTTCTTTGCCTAACCGGCAAAACCAAGGGCTGTTCATTTTAAGAATAAAAAACTGTTACCAATAAAAAAGTATTTAACAGCGAGGAATCCAATGGCAAAGCTTTATTTTCGCTATGGCGCAATGAATTGCGGCAAATCAACCAATTTAATCCAAGTCGCTCACAATTATGAAGAGCGGGGAATGCGAGTTGTGGTCGCCAAACCCAAGATCGATACCAAGGACGGCGATCGCGTTTCCTCTCGACTGGGAATTGGACGCAAGGTCGATTTTTCTGTCCAGCCGGACGCCGACCTCCTTGAACTGATGCTCTCCTGCCAAGAAAAGCATGGGCGCATTGACTGCCTTCTGACTGACGAATCGCAATTTTTTACGGAAAAGCAAATTGACCAGCTTTTTATGCTGGCTGTGCAGCATGACATCCCCGTTATTTGCTATGGTCTGCGCACCGATTTTATGGCACGGGGCTTTGATGGCTCGCAGCGCCTTCTACTGATTGCTCACAGCATTGAAGAATTAAAAACTATTTGCAGTTGCGGCCGGAAAGCCATTTTAAACTGTCGTAAAATCAATGGGCAATTCGTGTTTGAAGGCAAGCAGATCGTTATTGATAACCAAGCGGAGGTTCAGTATATCGCCATGTGCGGCAGCTGCTATCTGGCGCAAAAAGAAAAAGTTGTCAATCCCTAAGCTCTCTTAAAGCCTTCCACCGGAACAGCACAGCTTTTTAGCCGCATAGCTTGAAAAAAAACGAAAAAATTGAAAAAAACACTTGCCAAACCAAAAACTTTTTAGTATAATAGTCAAAGTGGTCAGCCGGAACGGCTGAAATTAGCTGGCGTGGCACAGTCGGTAGCGCGCAACATTGGTAGTGTTGAGGTCACGGGTTCGATTCCCGTCGCTAGCTTAAAAAAATCATAGAGCTTGTTTGCCGATTTCGGAATGAGCATTCTCTTTGAGACACAACAAAAGCGCCTATTAAATTAAGGAATACTTAATTTAGCAGGCGCTTTTGTTTTGCCGCTACTTCTTGGGATTGCAATTCCAAGACTCCAAAGCTCCCGTAAAACGGCAATTGCCACAGACGCTCGGCGCCTGTCCTTCATTCTGGAGCGAAAGGAAATCTGACAATTTCCGGCAACTTTGCCTTCTAAAAAGCAGGTAATCATGATTTTCCGTTTTCAACTGGAAAATTTCTTAATATTCAGTTTTTCTTCTTCTTTGAATACCCCGCTGATGTACAATATCGGTTATGCCGCAAATTCTACTCATTCAGCAAAAGTTATGTGCAATAGCATAATAAGCTGCTTCATTTATGGCTTCCCGTACAAATAAATATATTTCCACTCGGTAATTACACACTACAACTTCGCAATCTCCTCGGCGGTAAGGCCGGTGTATTTCATTATCGAAGCAATCGGAATATTGTCTTGCTTCATATTTCGGGCGGTTTGGATCGTTGCCTCCTGCTTTCCTGCCAAGCGGCCGTGGGCTTCGCCGATGCGGATGCCTTCCTCGATGCCCTTCTGCTCTCTCCATGCCATCTCGGAATTATAATCCCGCTCATATTTCATCGCCGCCTGATAGCGCATTCTCTCCTGCTTGTCCAGATGAAATTCCTCCATCAGACGATTCGCCTTTTCCAGTGTCGCATGTCCCTTTGCCATCGCTTTTCGCACCTCGCTTTCCTGCGTCCGTATGAAAATTAACCATCCCTCTAACAGACTAAGCCCTTCCGGACAGATCGTTTCTAACTCTATGCTGCCTGCGCTCCTTGTCCTTCCTTCGGCAGCACTCTTGTTAAATCCAAATCATTAATTCCCGTAGCTTCTTGTAAAACTCTCTATCCTTTGTCATTTTTCAATTCCTCTACAAGCACATAAAGGAATATCCTTATTTTATAAATAACTCATCAATTTCCTTCCTGTTGTATTCCAAAATCCATTGATTAAATTTTTTATAAATAGGATATAATGTTTCTTGGCATTCTGCCGCTAAATCTGCACCTCTGTCATCGTAAATATGATATAAATATACTTCCTCTGTATTTGCAAAATACACATTTGAAGCCAAAGCTGAAATACCACCTAAATCGGCTTTGATAATTTCTTTCAGTAGCAGGTCTGGCAAAAAATCAATTTTGCATAAATCCCAATACAGCTGCAATATCGTATGCTGCTCGTTTCCGTCCTTAATCTGTACTTGCCGTTGTTCCTGCGGAAAAGAAATCAGCTCCTGAAATATGCTCAAATCAAATTCCCTTTTATATTCAAGTCTGTTCTCGTTGGAATAGCTATCTATCCGCAACAAATTCGGAGCCTGCAAAAAAGATGTATATATCGCTTTTGCTCGTCTTTGTGCCTCTTCAATGTATTCAGGATTTATTATTATATCGCCGGAAGGTAAAGTATCTAAATATACCGGTGTTTTGCAGCCTATTTCAAAGCGAATCGCAATGGGACAATTATAAAATACAGGATGCTTCAGCATTGGATTTTTTATTTTAATAAGGAGATCCTCAAATCTTTCTGACAGCATAGAATATCACTCCCCAAAAATACTTGCTAAAATTTCCTCAAGCTCATCCTCAGAAATCTCATATTTCTCCTGCACAATTTTAAAATTTTCATAAATCTCCGCAAGCTCCTCTGGTGATCTGCTTTTATAATCTTTTCCATCTTCAACTTGGTATTCATACAAAATGCCGTCAATTTCCTGCCTGGCAAGAATATTAAAACTATCTTTTACAAATCTCCCATTCTTATCCCTATAAAATCCTGTTCCAATCGGAGAATCCAATAGCGGAATGATATCCTCGTCATTATTTGCAACCGTATTTAACACATATATCCCAGAATTTTCCGGATTGTTCATATATTCTTCATCTTCATCTCCGCAGCTAAATCTCCAGCCGCTATCGCCTTCAAAATCAGGATATTCTCTATACATATAGCCTACCTTTTCTCCGTCTACCATGATTCTATCTGTAGCAAAACAGCCCTCCGGCTCATCCCAGCGAAAAAGCTCTTTCATATCTTCTATTTTTACACTCCAATTTTTACTCATTTAATCCTCCATACTCCAATCTATAATCATTTCTATTTTCCTTCGTGTCAATGACCGAATATAACCCGAATCTACCTCTAAGCCAGTTCCGCTGCTCCTTTCATTATTTTCACGTCAAACGCTACATTATCTCCCATTCCTCTAGCCTATCCATCTTATTATTATGCTTAGATTCTCTTAATTTACGTTTTTTATAAGCTTATCTCAAATCCGTACTCATGAAGCACTAAATCTTCATCTATGATTTCATCAAAAGCACCTCTTGCTTGAGAAAATCCTTTTTTTCTATAGAGCTGAATTGCCGGCATATTGATATCTACAACAAATAGCCTAAGATATTCGGCACCCAATTCTTTGGAAAGTTCTTTTGCTTTTTCTATCATCAAGCTGCCAATGCCTTTCCCCGAATACTTAACCCTAACCCCCAAACGATCTAAATATAAAGCATTGCTGTTTCTACTTTCCCATTCAACACAATTTGCTCCAATATTCGTATCACATAGTGCAAATGCAGATACCATCACATTATCATCCAGCAGCACATATAATTGTTTCTTTTCAATATCTTGTTTAAGATAATTGCAGGGATAAATCTCATCCCAAATATCTATCCCATTTTTATACATTTCCTCAATTAACTCTCGATACATTTCTACAATCTCTGGTAAATCATCTAGCCTTGCCAGCCTAAAGTCCATTCCTTCAACTCCCTTTTTTTATTATTTAATTATATCATACTTTGCACTTCCCGTCATTTCCGACTTCATTCCCAATTTGATTAAATAGCTTATTGCTTGCACTATGATATTTTCTCAATTCTGGAAGTTCCTCTTTTTTTCAATTCTATAATATTCCTTTTTCGCTTTCTTTTGTCTTTCATAGATTTCCTGCCATTCTTGATACTTCTTTCCATTGGAAAGAAAAAATAAAAGCCTATGAACCGCAATTTCTGCAATCCATAAGCTTTTGCCGTGTGCAAAAGGATTCGAACCCTCGACCTTCTGGTCCGTAGCCAGACGCTCTATCCAGCTGAGCTATGCACACATAATGCCCGAGGCCGGACTCGAACCGGCACGGTATCGCTACCGCAGGATTTTAAGTCCTGTGCGTCTACCTATTCCGCCACTCGGGCTAATATATTAATAAGATGGGCCTTCAGGGACTCGAACCCTAGACCGACCGGTTATGAGCCGGTTGCTCTAACCAACTGAGCTAAAGGCCCGAAAAAATCTGTCCTCAATACAAGTCTGCCAAAATAAATGAAAGAATAAAATAAGCTTTCCCCAAAAGGCAATGACCCATGGGGGAATCGAACCCCCGATTCAGCCTTGAGAGGGCTGCGTCTTGACCGCTTGACCAATGGGCCGACATTACCGCAACGCAACAGGCATAACCCACTCCGACGGTAAAGTTTAACTATCTACAAAAAGCTGAAAGGAACTTTTCCAGTTCCCTTGCCGCCCTCCATAACCTCGAACCAGTTTCACATAACCGAATCTTTTAAATCCGATCTGATAAACTTAAATAAGAAAAAACTGATGATTGACCTGTCTTTGCTATGCAAAGGAAAAGTCAGAGCGCATTCCATTTCATTCCACGCCTTATGCTTCATACAAATCGCTGAAAACTCTCCGCAGTCTTGCTTAGCAGCAAAACGCTGATTTTCTCCCACGATTTTATGCTTCGCATAAAACGCTGGTGCCTTCGCGATTTTGCCTACGGCAAAACGCTGAACATACACAATCTTGATTCTCAGGAAAGTCAAAGGACTTTCTAAGTTCAAGGCCTCGACCGATTAGTACTTCTCAGCTGAGTGCATTACTGCACTTACACCCGAAGCCTATCAACCCGG
>JBGZBY010000004.1:0-4802 GCA_041844915.1 Eubacteriales bacterium | reverse complement strand
ACAAGGCTAATTCCTTTATACGTGGCTATAGATTTTTCTTATCTCTTCCTACAAAGCCCTTAAAAATCAGATTTTCAATAATCTCAGCCCTTGTTGCCGGTGTTCCAAGTCCTTTTTTTCAACTTCTATACCTTTAGGCTTCATTTCTTGCAATCTCCATAGGCTTTAAAAGCCTATCTTCTGATAGCTTTTGTCAAGGGTAGTTAAGAAAATTATTCATCTTTTTTGTAATTCATATCTTCACACTCTTTCTGATTAACCGATTGTAAAAACACACTTCCTGTGATATGATAGGCGTGTAGTATGCAACTGAGAATTATGTTTAAACCTGCCATAAAAATTGGCAGGTTTATCTTGTTAAGGAAGGGATAGATGGGAGATTTGATAAAAAGCTTTGGTGATGGCGCCTTTTTAGAATATGACAGGGGCTGCTTTGATGAATGGTGCGTTTACATGACAAATAGTAACGGACAGAGAAAGGCGCCACGTGATGCAGATTATTTTTCTGAACTTACCAATCTGGCTTCAAAACACGGTACAAATAAGGTCTATGGCGACTACGCGACGGTGTATGAACTTACCGGAAAACAGATAGACCAAGGCGTTTTAGCAACTATATCAAGTGTTGCATCAACATACGGGGAAGATGCTCTGGAAATGGATAAAATCCTTTCAATCCTATACATGGCGATGATAGCCGAGGAGCGCAGAGCATACACGCGTCTTGGTAAAAGGATCAAAAGACTGGGTGTTCATAAATTGCTAATCGAAGGTGTTTCTGTTCAGGAAGCCGCCAATTTTATGCGTGGAATGAACTGGAAAGAGATAGACCAAATATGCAAAGAAATAGGGTTTTAGTAATTTGATTTTTTGGTGCGCGTAGAGAACATGAATCATTTTGCCGTAGGTGAAACTTTCCCAAACACGAAGATATAGGCTCTGACTTACAAATGAAGAAAAGGGAGAATCCATCTGAGTATAGGAAGTTGATTCGGCTTTTAGAAAAAGGGTTTAATTGTCATGAGGTTGCCGATGGTGAGATTGAAGCAATTTCCTTCAAGAATGGTTTTCCCGTAGACCACATTATCAAGACCATTAAGTGGTTATTTCATTTTTGCTATTTTCGGGTTTATGCCATCTATACAATAAAACAATCGAAAGGAAGGCTTGCCAATGAATTACAATATTGGTCCATTTGTTAAATGGGCGGGCGGAAAGACTCAAATCTTAGACCGACTTAGGAATAATATGCCCTCAAAATATGAAAGGTATTTTGAACCTTTTATTGGAGGCGGCGCTTTACTGTTTGAAGCGCAGCCGAAAAACGGTGTGATAAACGATATAAACGAACAACTTCTGAATGTTTATAGATGCCTAAAGACAGACGCCGAGGCAGTTATAGCAGTAGTAAATGTTCTTGATTCTGAATCCTGTGATACGGAAAGATATTACAGTATAAGAGATAGGTATAATGAAAAGATAAACGCCCATGACTTGGATGCAGAATGTGCAGCTCTAATGATATGGGTGAACAAGCATTGCTTTAATGGACTTTACCGAGTTAATTCTAAGGGTTTGTTTAATGTTCCATTTAATAACAAAAAAAATGGTGTATCGATTGATGAAGAAAATATAAGGAGCGTCGGTAGATACCTCAGTGAATCTAACATAGAGATTCGACAGGGTGATTTTGCGTTGGCGTGTGAAGATGCTAAAGCTGGGGACTTTGTGTATTTCGATTCCCCTTATGTTCCGGTAAGTGAAACAGCGAGTTTTACTGACTATACAAAGGAAGGGTTTTCGTTGGAGGATCATAGGCGACTTGCCGCATTGTATAGACGATTAGATGCTGCCGGTGTGCAAGTGATGCTTAGCAATCATAGCGTACCTTTAGTACACAAGCTCTACGAAGGATTTAAGATAGAAGAATTTGATGTTCGTAGAGCAATTAATCGTGATGCTTCCAAAAGGACGGGAAAAGAAGTGATTATCACAAATTATTAAGGAAGGACTCTCATGCAGGGATTTGATAAAATTTCATACCGTCTTTGGTATCAAAGTTGTCATTTACGGAAATAAATCGAACTCCTAACAATGGAAACACTTTTTCTATATAAATTGAATCTATCAACTGCTAGCACTGGAATACCTCTTTATCGCCACCCGCCAAATGAAGAGCGTAACCGCCAGCAGCAAAAAAGGCGCAGCCACATACCAAAGCACCAGTGCTATTCCCGCTTCCTGCCCAATAATCAGTCCGGGCATATTGGTAATCAAGAACACCGGAAAAACAAAGCAGCCCACTTCCTGAATCAGCCGGTTATAAATTTTCATCGGCATATTATTAAAATCCCAAATCGAATCGCTGACCTGTATAATGGCACTGGTCGATACCGTCCAAAAAGCCACCAGCCTAGGCAGCAGGAAAATGGCGTAAGTCAAAATCGTTCCCAACACCAGACCGCCCATAAAGACCAAAACATTGCCCAGCGTAACCGGAAAACCGCACCGGCTCCAAGCAATTACCACCATAATCAAACCGCCCACGATATTCGGAATCGGCATTGCAAAATCAATATAGCGAAAGGTAATCAAAAACAACTGTGATACCGGTTTCGTCAAATAAATATCCAGCGTGCCGTCCTTGATATAACCGGCAATATTGCAAAAATTAGGATAAAATGACATATAAATGCCAGTCATAATGGCAAAGGTGCCAATAAACAATAAAATATAATCTGGACTCATTCCGTTAATCTCGACATTCGCGCTGTATATCAGCGCCACATAGGTAAGCTTGGCCAGCATAAAGCCGCTTTCCACAAAAAGACCGGCCAAAAAATTAATTCGATACTCTAATTGTCCGGCTAACGAGTTTTGCGCAAAGGTAAGCAGCAGCTGTAAATATCGACGAATCGTCCGCAAAAAATCACGCATTTTCACCCTCCAATCGCTGTATATTGATTTAACCCCTTTTCCCAAAGAAATTGGGCTGTGATGTTTAAAAATACCACCCAAAAAAGCTGAACCAAAAACGCCGCCGACAACAGCGAAGCTGTCAATTCCTTGCCGGTAATAATATCAACTGGAAACTGAAGCAGGTAGCGAAACGGCAGGAAAAAAATAATTTTATTAATATTTTCCCCTAAGATATCCAGTGGAAAAATCCCGCCGCTGATTACTAAAATAATGATTGTCAGCGCCGGAAACAGCCGCGAAATTTCCGTCAGCCACAGCCCTGATATGCCAATGCAGAAATACAGGGCAAAATTAAGCAGCAGCGCCAAAAGCAAAGCTGTTAAAAATAAAACTATTTTGCCGACACTGATTTCAAAATAGCCCATTGCCTTAAACAGCAAGGAAAGCACCGCCAACACCCCCAAAAAGACAATTGATACCGAAAAGCGCTCTCCCAAAAAGCAAGCTCCCCGATAAGCGCAATAATTGACCGGCTTCACAATGTATTTATTCAAGCCCCCGCTCTTAATATCGTCATTCATTTCATATTCAAAGCCGGTTGATAAAAATTTAGCTGTTACCCCGACAAAAAAGGTATATAATATCATTTGTTGATAAGAATATCCATAGAGCAGCCCGCTTCCGGTCGCTCCATAAATCGCTGTCCACATCGACACCTGAATAATAATCGGAAAAACCGCACTGAAATACCCGCCCAAAAAGTCAGCCCGATATTCTACCGCCTTTTGTATTCCCATCATAAAACACGCTGTATATTTACGCATTTCTTTTCTTCCTTTCATCCGGCCTGATACAAAGCCGCCACTCCCTCTTCCAGCGGTACATCCTCAACAGAAAAGTCAGTAACCATATATTTCGTCAGCAGCTCCTTGGTAATCTCCTTGACTTTTTCTTTTTCCACTTCAAGGGTTATTTCATTTTCTTGCCTTTCCTTGACAATGCCGTATTCTGAAAAATCCATTTCCGCAGCCACTTCCAGCTTTAGCTTAACCAATTTTTTATTGCCCAGCAGTCCTCTTATTTGCTCTGTTTCGTCATCATAGATTACCTCGCCATGATTGATCACCACCGAGCGCCTGCACAAATCACTGATATCGTCCATATAGTGGCTGGTCAGCAAAATCGTAACGCCCGTAGCGGCATTGTATTTTTTCAGAAACTCCCGAATCCCTTTCTGCGAAATAATGTCCAGCCCAATCGTTGGTTCGTCTAAAAACAAGACCTCCGGCTGATGCAGCAGCGCCGCAATAATCTCCATCTTCATTCGCTCGCCCAGCGAAAGCCGCCGAACTTGAATATTTAGCAGCTTTTCCACATTTAAAAGCGCCGTCATTTCCGCCAGCCGCTGCTTGTATTTTCCCTCATCAATTTGATAAATCTGCTTATTTAAATTCATGCTGTCAATCGCCGGCAAATCCCACCATAGCTGATTTTTCTGCCCCATAATAATCGAAATCCGGCGCTTAAAATCATTTTTTCGCTCCCACGGCGTATAGCCCAGCACCTCCGCCCGACCGCCGGACGGATGCAAAATCCCTGACAGCATTTTCAGGCTGGTCGTTTTACCTGCCCCATTCGGTCCTAAAAAACCGACAATCTCCCCTTGCTGCACTGTAAAATTCAAATCCTTAACCGCTTCTTTTTTTAATTTTTTTCTAAAAAACAAATTCCGAACCGATCCTTGCAACCCCTGCCCTTTTTCATAGTATTCAAATGTTTTGCATAGGTTTTCAATTTTTATCGCAGCCATTGCTTAATCTCTCTTTCTGTAAATTATTTTCTATTTGATAATTTCAACCGGTATTTCATAATTTTCTCTCTTT
>JBGZBY010000003.1:0-4627 GCA_041844915.1 Eubacteriales bacterium | reverse complement strand
TGAAACAGGGGGTCGATCTCCACCTGAAAGGGCTTCAACGGCAGCAGCTGCTGTACCAGCTTCTGCTTTTGCTCCTTTTCCGCCCGCAAAAGCCGCTGCTTTTCCATTAATCCCTTGACCGCCGCCTCTATCTCTGCGATCCGCTCCTCCATTTCCGGCAGGGAAACCACCTTGCGGGCCTTGTTCTCATCGTATTCCCACTGCACTCCGCTGATTCCGGCAAGCTCCCTGACCCTTTCAACCAGCCCTTCATACTTATTTTCTTCGGAAAATTTTTGTATTCCCTTTAAGGAATCTAATGTTTCATAGGCATCTACCAACTGAACATCAAAGGGCACAATACTGGAAATCACAAAATCATCCAGCTCATGCAAAAGTCCCACAATGCTCATAAAATGCATTTTCTCAATTGCCACTGCCTCTACTCTCCTTTCCGCTCAAAGGAAATGCAATCTCCTCTGCCAAATCGGCGCTACTTGTAACAGAATACCGAATCCCTTCTATAATCGCGGTAATGTCGTCAATCTCAATTTCCTTTAGCAGCAAATAGCCCAAGATCGAAGCCAATCCAAACGGATGCACATTCATCAAATGAATCCATTGTTTTCTCATAAAGCGCTGAAATACTAGAGCGGAGCATTTTTGATTTAAATCGAAGATCTTTCCGTAAAAAGACTGCTCGACAATTCGCACCGCCTCCTCTAAGGTGCTGGCCTCTATCATTTCCTGAAGGCTTCGTTTTGAGATGCGATGATGCAGGGGGATCGTGTAACGATACAGCATCTCCTTGGGCAAGTTATAATAATATCTCCCCCGATAAATAAATAAAATATTTCGATAGTCAAAGCGGCTGCCAAACATCTCTAGCGCCAGCGCCTTTGCTTCCTGCATTTTAAAATGCTCGATATGGCGAATAATCTCCAGATCGGCATAATAATCTAGGGTCATCTCCGACTCAAAGGTCGGCAAAATCTTTTTTTCCGAAAGCAGCGCCTTCAGCGCACCGTAAAAGATAGTATCCTTTAATCCTTCGACCAATTCTTCATCTTTTTTGGCCAGCAGGCAGCGCTCAAAATCTATCCGGCTGCGCCGATCCTGAAACAATACCTGCCGATCCATTTCCGAAAGCGGATGCCCTAAGCGCAGAAAGCGGATCATTTTTTTGACGTCTTCCAGCTCGCGATCGGCATAGATATAACCGAACAATTCCTTTTCGTAGCCGGAAATATAATGCGCCAGCCTATCTGCATCCGCCGCCATAGAGCGATACAGCAAAATTTCCAAATGCCCGCGATGAATATCGTTTTCTTGTAATTCGCTTAACGCCTCTTTATAGCAGGTCGAATTTTTCAAATACATCGCCGCATCCTTTACGCTGGACATCTGAATCAGGCTCTGATAGTCCTCCTGCTTTAAAAGCTTGGCTTTCATCGCCTTTATTTTGGCTCCGGCATGATTATACTCATAGATTCCTGCCATATCCTACTCCCTTGTCAGCTTTAAAAACAGAGTGTTTACCCATTCCTGTGTTTTTTCCTTCTCTATCCTGTCAAAGGCGGCCAGCTTTTTGGTCAATCCGGCTTTTTGCTTTTCCAGCTCCTCATCGACCTCCTTCATTCCCCATTCATGCAGGGTAACCAGCTTATCCTCCGCCTTTTTTTTCATTTCCTGTCGCAGGCTTCGCAGCGCTTCCTCCTGCTCCTGCTTCTTTTTCCGAATCCTTTCAGCGGTTTCCCGCTCAACATCAGCCGCCTCAGCTTCAATTTGTACAAGCCTTTTGATCACTTCTTCCATGTATTTTTCTCCTTAATAAAAACAGGAATAATAACTCCAACGTCTGCCCACAAGCTTGAATGTCGTTTGCAATAACAGCTCTTTGATGTATTATATTCCTGCTTCTTCTTTTGGTCAAGTCCCGATAAGGCTTTCGACCATTTTGCATTATATTTAAATTATATCTAAATTCCGTAAAAATTCAATATATATTTTGCCTTATCGGGCTAGTTTTTATACTCTCTGCCTAAGCTCCTTGAGCTTTTCCGATAAAAGGCAAATAATCAGATGCATTCCCAGCCGCGACAGGGTGTCGTTGTTTTGGGTGTCCGATACGCCGGCATAGGAATACAGCCGAATATCTGCCATTTCCTGAATCTCGTTGTCCGTAAACGAAGTAATGCTGATCAGCTTCATCCCTTTGATTTTTGATTTTTGCGCCATTTCCACCGCTTTAATCGTTCGTCCGGACAAGGACAGCAGAATAACGGTATCTTCTTTGTTGCCATTTTCGGTAATCATCGGAACATTGTTGCCATCTCGGACAAAAAGAGCCTTCATCCCCTGCTTGAGCAAAAGATTTTCCAGCATGGAGGCAATCTGTCCGGATAAGCCGACGCCGAAAATATAGATCAGACGGCTGTTTAAAAGCACCTTCGCCGCCTCTGTCAAAGCCTTTTCATCTGTCAGAAAAAAGGTTCTCTCCACCTCCTCCTGAAGCTTTTTGGAGACCGACAGGAAGTCATCTGCCGGTTTCGCCGCCGCCTGATGATAAAGCAGATAATATTTAAAATCCGAAAAACCCTGAAAGCCGCATTTCTTTGCGACATTGATTACGGTTGTCTTGGAAACGAAATTGCGCTCGGCAATTTCCTTGGCGGTCAGGGTTGACAGTTCCCCAGGATTTTCCACAACATAGTGGAAGATTTTCTTCTCTATTTCTGTTAATTTGCTGTAATTTTGTAAAACATCTTTTTCTGTCATGGCGTTACCTCAAAGGGAAGCCTCCCCCAGCTCTCAATCCTGTTGTCTTGGTCTTTTTATTAGCAATTTCCGCTTTTTTGCCCCATTCTCGGCAAAATTTTGAAGCGCTCAATTTATTTTAATCTAACATATTTTTTCTTGGTTTTCAATCTTGATTTTGATTTTGGCCAAGCTTTCTCGCGCAAAGCCTAAGCGGTCTGCAGAAAAAGCGTATAAAACCATCGCCCCGCCAAGATGACGGGGCGATGGTTTTATACGCTTTTTCTGCATGGAAACGCTTTGCGCTTTTTACACAGTCTGCGGTGGTTTGCGCTTTTTCCTGCTTTTTCCTGCCGGCTTGGCTGCTGTTATTCTCTGCTTGCGGTCTGCGAAAGCCGAGGCGACTTGGCCTGCCGGCTTGGCTTTGCTGCCGGCGGCGCCTTTTTGTTTTGCTCTATCCCGGCCCTTGCGGTCTGGGCAGCCATGGGCTGATTTCTTTTTTGCCGGCTGCCGCTATTATGCGGCTTTTTTAGCATGGGACTGCTTGGCCTGGTCTGGCGCTTATTCTTTTTTTAGATATAACTCGTGAGCGCCGACCTGCCAGCGCAGTACTTTGTTTTGCACATCATAGGTCATGACAGAGCCGACAGTACCGGCATCGTTTTCATTATAGGGTATAAAGCTGCCGCTAAGCTGCAAACTATTGCCGTCTTTGCTCCATTGCAGACCGGTGTGGTGAAAAATCCCCAGCTCCTTTATTCGCAGCCAAACTCCGCCCTGCTCGTCGAGCTCGACATTCATCCTGCCCGCCAAGGCTTCGGGGGCTTTGACCTGCCAGACGCCCACCGGTTCAAAGCGCTCGCTCCCTATAGAAAGGGCAATCCATAGTATCATCACCACTGCTGCCACCGCTGTCGCGACTACTCCTAATGCCTTTTTTTCCTGGAAGATTGCCTGAAGCCGGCTCCCCGGCCCGACTGGCTGCCCGCCGGCGCTCGGCATGGCCGAGGGAGCAAAAGCTCCGGCGGGATAGGGATAGGGCGCGCCTTGTCCGCTTTGCTCTGGTCTGCCTGCTCCGGTAGGATGGGCGGCGGGCGCCGGCGTATCCTCCGCAAAGGAAAGCCTAGAAAGCGCAAAGTCTTCCCCACCTAGCCTATCGGCGGAAGTGCCGGCCGGCTGCCCACAACCGCCACAGAATTTATCATTTTCTTTTAATTGGTTGCCACATTTCATACAAAACATATCTCCCTCCTAAGTGCTTTTTCTTCTCCAATCCCTAAAGCCTTGCCGCTTTGCTTATATCCGGATATGCTCCGCTTCTTGGGAAAGCCTCTGCCTGCCCAGACTTTCGCCAGCTGCCGGTTCTTCCTATCGCCGAACTGGGCGGCGGGCTATTTGCCAAACCCGCGCATGCCAGCAAGAGGCTTAATATCCGGCATTCTGTTTTTCCCAAAATGCCTTATCCTGCGGATGGCAAAGCACGACTTTG
Organism: Eubacteriales bacterium; assembly: GCA_041844915.1. Lineage (GTDB taxonomy): Bacteria > Bacillota > Clostridia > Lachnospirales > Vallitaleaceae > W11650. The sequence continues at coordinate 402 of JBGZBY010000003.1, read as the reverse complement.
CCGGTTTTATCGATATATCCATATTTATATCCATATTTGCCGGTTTTCTTATTGCCCAGACGAATCATTACTAGCCCTTACCTAACGTGCGCCGTCATACTTGAATGGCACGACCACCTTGCCGGTTTTATCGATATATCCCCATTTGCCGCCCCATAGAAAAAGAAAAGAAGGCTCTCTAACTGCTGCCAGGCCATCCTGAAAATTGTTTACCTCCAAATACTTGGGCGGAATGATTTCCTGGCCGCTTTTGTCGATATATCCATATTTGTCGCCCAGGCAAACCTGTGCCAGGCCTTCCTGAAAATTCCCTACCCCGTTATATTTGGGCGGCACGATTTCTTGGCCGCTTTTGTCGATATATCCCCATTTGTCGCCCAGGCGAACCTTTGCCAGGCCTTC
>JBGZBY010000002.1:0-9070 GCA_041844915.1 Eubacteriales bacterium | reverse complement strand
AGAAGGATATCGAACAGGTCTTGCAGCAGATTGTTTTGATTCCGATGTCATAATTTTCTCAAAAAACTCTGTTTTTTATATTTTTTTGCTTAAAAAAATAATCGATAAAAAAGAAAATTGTTTTCCAAGCATTTTTTCATGATTCTGTTTTTGTGTTTTTACTTCAAAAAGTATCCGAGTAAAAGGGAAATTTGTTTTCCAAGCATTTTTATGATAAGGAGAGCCTATGAAAATTTCAGATCTATTGAAAAAAGAAATTATGATCATGGAGCTAAAAGCTTCCACTAAGGCTGATGCAATCAATGAAATGATTGCCAAATTGAAAGAAAAGGGCATGATAAACGACGAAGATGCTTTTCGCAGCGAAATCCTAAAGCGAGAAGCACTTACCTCAACCGGCTTGGGCGGTGGAATTGCCATGCCTCATGCCAAAACAGGTGCTGTCAACACCCCCTGCGTCCTATTTGCCAAAAGCTCTGTCGGTGTTGATTATGAGGCGCTGGATGATGAGCCGGTGTATTTGTTTTTTATGATTGCTGCCAGCGAAGGCGCTCACAATGAGCATATTGAAACTTTGGCTGCCTTGTCCAGACTGTTGATTCGGCCGGAATTTGGCGAAGCCCTGAAAAAAACGGCTTCTCCCGATGAAGTCATCGCGCTGATAGAAGCTGCCGAGTCAGAAAACAAGGAAACTGTGCCAGTGTCGGCTGCTTCAGCATCCAGCTCTACCACAGCCTTCGCTGAACAACCCTTTATCGTTGCCGTAACCGCCTGTCCGACAGGCATTGCCCATACCTATATGGCAGAGGACGCCTTAAAGCAAAAAGCGGCGCAAATGGGCGTACAGCTTCGGGTGGAAACAAACGGCAGCGACGGAGCTAAAAATATTCTGACCGACGATGAAATCAAGCGGGCGGCCGGCGTGATTGTTGCCGCCGACAAAAATGTCGAAATGGCTCGTTTTCATGGCAAGCCTCTCCTTAAGGTGCCGGTTAGTGATGGAATTCGCAGACCTGAAGAATTAATCCAAAAAATCCTGCAAAAGGAAGCGCCGACTTATCAGGCCGAGCAAAGCGGCATCTCCGAAAGCGCCGCTCCGCAAAGCAGCTCCTTCTTTGGAAAAATCTATAAGGATGTAATGAATGGTGTTTCCCATATGCTGCCCTTTGTCATTGGCGGCGGAATCCTAATTGCCATTTCCTTTATGGCAGAACGCCTTTTAGGCTCTGACAGTCAAATTTATAAATTTTTAATGGATTTGGGCGGAAACGGCGCTTTTACCTTCCTCATTCCAATATTGGCAGGCTATATCGCTATGAGCGTCGCCGATCGTCCGGCGCTCATGCCCGGCATGGTGGCAGGACTTTTAGCTGTACAGGCTGGCGCCGGATTTTTGGGCGGTCTGGTCGGCGGCTTCCTTGCCGGTTATGTGATTCAGGCGTTGAAAAAGCTGACAGCGGGAATGCAGAAATCCTTAGAGGGTATTAAACCCATGATTATCTATCCGGTATTCGGACTGCTGCTGACTGGTATTTTCATGTATTTTATCGTCAATCCGATTTTTGCAGTGGTCAACACCTCCATGAACGATACCTTAAATCAATTGGGCACTGCCAACGCTATGCTGCTCGGAGCGGTTCTGGGCGGAATGATGGCAGTCGATATGGGCGGTCCGGTAAACAAAGCTGCCTATGCCTTTTCCATCGGCGTATTTACCTCTACCCAAAACGGCACTCTTATGGCGGCCGTCATGGCAGGCGGCATGGTTCCGCCGCTGGCAATTGCTTTAGCCACTGTGCTGTTTAAGCATAAATTTGATGAAAAAGAAAGACAGTCCGGTGTTACGAACTGGCTTTTAGGACTTACCTTTATTACCGAGGGTGCTATTCCATTTGCTGCTGCCGATCCGATTCGAGTGATCGCCAGCTCAATCCTCGGAGCTGCCGTTGCCGGCGGACTGACTCAGCTGTGGCAGGTCAATGCACCTGCCCCTCATGGCGGTATTTTAGTAGCGTTTGTGATGCAGCCTGCTCACATTCTGTATTTTCTGCTGTCCATTGCCATCGGCACGATCATTACTGGAGTATTATACGGACTATGGAGAAAGCCGAAAGGGATCTGATTCCTTGTTTTATCAATATCCGTATTTTACTATAAATTCTCAAGCTATCGACCTTTGCGGCTGCTCCATAGAAAGCGCAGACATCTGCAAATAAGACCAGTTTGAGTACCATATGCTTAATTTTTTTTAAGCCCCTATCTTTCACTCTCTTTAAGAATAGGGGCTTTTTTTTCGCTTTGATTTCACTTACTTTTTATTTTTTCCGCTTGATTTTATTTTCTGAAAGCGCTCTTCCAGCCGTTTCCCAGCCGGCGCTCCCTCCCATAAAAACAGCTTCGTAATCCGCAGTTTTCTGCTCTTTCAGTCGCCTCCTCCTTGCAGAGGGCTTCTCTTGGTTTTTGCTGCCTGAAAGCACTCTTCCAGCTATTTCCCAGCCGCTGCTCCCATAAAAACAGCTTCATAATCCGCGGTTTTCTGCTCTTTCAGCCGCCGCTCCCTTGCAGAGGGCTTCTCTTGGCTTTGGCTGCCTGAAAATATTATTTTTCCGAAAATTTCACCAGCTGAATCTCTTTATATTTCGGATAACCCTCATGTAGCAGCTCGGTCGCCAGTCTGCCGTCTTGCCAGCGAAAATGATAGAGATTGTACTCACCCCTTTCATAGCGATAATCCCTGCCGTTGTCCTGATAGTGAAAATATTCCGCTTCCTTGCCATAAATTTCTAAAATCAGCATTTCATCCTTTTTCTCGCCAACCGAGGAATAAACCGGATACTTCGGCAAAATGCTGCCCTCTCGGATAAAAATCGGGCATATCTCCAAGGGTGCATCAACAATATAATGCGCTTCTCCACTGTAGCGCTTTTTACTGTGATAGCAAAACCACTCCCCTTTCGGCAAATATACCAGCCTCTTACTCGCTCCCTGCTCCAGTACTGGTGCCACCAAAATATTTTCTCCGATTAAAAACTGATCATTCCTCTCGCGGCATTCCCTGTCAAAGGGATAGTCAAGCACCAGAGGCCGCATCACCGGCAGACCGCTTCCGGCGGTTTGGTAAAAGCAATCGTAAAGGTAGGGTAAAAGCTGATAACGCAAACGAATATAATTTCTGATAATCGAAAGCACCGCTTCTCCAAAGCACCACGGCTCCTGCTGCCGTGTTCCCAATGCCGAATGATTGCGGAAAAGCGGACTAAAGCAGCCAAGCTGGTACCATCTGATTAAAAGCTCCGGCGTAGTATCACTGCCAAAGCCTCCTACATCTGTACCGCCAAATGCAAAACCGCTCAGCCCTAAATTGCAAAGCTGCGGAACTGCCATGCGCAAATGACTCCAAATACTGTGATTATCTCCCGTCCAAACAACTGCATATTTCTGGGTGCCGGCATAGCAGGCCCTGGTAATAACAAAAGGTCTTTCCTCGCTTAACCGGCGCAGACCTTCAAAAGAGGCTCGGCACATGTTGTGGCCGTAGACATTGTGCATCGCCTTGTGATCAGAAGGCTTTTCTTCATCATAAAAAACCACCTCATCCGGCAGCGGTCCGTTAAAGCTTGCCGGCTCATTCATATCATTCCAAATCCCCGCTACACCCTTATCCAGCAAAAAGCGATGCCAATCACCCCACCAGCGCCTTACCTCTGCTCTCCCAAAATCAGGATATACGGCGTCACCCGGCCACACCTGATTGACATAGACCAGATTGTTATTATCCCTAGCGAAATATTCTCTTTCCAGTCCCTCATCAAAAACCGGATAGCCCGCGTCAACCTTCACTCCCGGATCAAGGATAGTAACTGCCTTGATGCCCATCTTTTTGAGCTGCTCCAAAGTCCTTCCCGCATCCTCATATCTCTCCTGATTCCAAGTAAATACCCGATAGCCCTGCATATAGTCAATATCAAAATGCAGAGCGTCACAGGGCAGCTCATGCTGCTTCATTTTTTCTGCAAGCTCCAGCATGTCCTTTTCTGTCCGATAGCCCCAGCGGGATTGATGATATCCCAGCGTCCACAGCTGCGGCAAGGGCGTAGCTCCGGTCAATCTCGTATAAGCAGTCAAAATCTCCTTTAGATCCTTTCCGGCAAAAAAATAAAGATCCAGCGCTCCCCCCTCCGCTTCGTATCGCAGACAATCCTCCTTGTATTTTCCCAGATCAAAGGAGCTTTTATAATGATTGTCAAAGAAAAGTCCATAAGCTTTATCTGCTTTAAGCACTATCAAAAAGGGAACCGATTTATACAGCGCCTTGAAATTATCCTCATGAGGCGCAGGATCGTCCGTGTTCCACATAATATATTCATAGCCTCTTTTATTCAAAAATCCGGTTTTATCGCCCAATCCATAAAGCTTGTCTTCCGGCTCCAAATAAAAGGCCAGCTCCACTGCCGCCGGATCTGCTTCCTCCGGTGCAGCATGTCCTTCGCTTGCCAAAAGCTTAAAAAAATCCTCCTCCAACTTTGCCCTCCTTTTGGCTTCTCCGCGATAAGTCTGGCAAAGCGTTTCCTTGCGCTCACCCAAAAAATCAAAAAAACCGTCCCCTCCGATACAGACGCCGCATTTATCGGCATAATAAAATCGCTTATCCTCTTTCCTTTCTTCTATCAGCACAATTGGCTCCGGCTGCTCTTCCACGGCATAGGAGGGATAGCTCCTTGCCTTTTCCGAATAAATATGAAGCACATTGCTTCCGACCGCTTCAATTAGTATCTTATCCTGATCCGCTAAAAGCTCTATTGTTTTTCCGTTAAAATTTTGAAATTGTAATTGGGAAATCATTCCTTTTCCTTTCTTCTGGGCCTTGCCTTAGCAAAGGCGTTGTTTTTTTAGACCTGCCCTTGCCGCTTTTTTAGTTCTTCGGTAATTTTTTTGGCATATTTGCTGTTGGCCAGCCCTCCTTTGGCTGTTTCTCGAAAGGCTGTCGGCATATTTTGACCAACCTCCTTCATCGCATCAATCACTTCATCTGCGGGAATTACGCTTTCAATTCCTGCCAAAGCCATATCCGCCGCCGCCATGGCATTGACCGCTCCACCGACATTGCGCTTGATGCAGGGAACCTCAACCAGCCCCGCCACCGGATCGCAAACCAAGCCCAGCAGCATTTTCATTGCCATCGCCGCAGCATGAAGGATCTGCTCCTTTCCGCCGCCCTGCAAATATACCAGCGCACCTGCTGCCATAGAGGAAGCCGAGCCGACCTCTGCCTGACAACCGCCCGCCGCCCCCGAAATAAACGCCCTTACAGCAATTACCTGACCGATTCCCGCCGCCACATAAAGTGCTTCCAGCATGCGCTCCATCGGAATATTCCGCCTGCGATAAAGCGGAATCAGCACTGCCGGAAGAACACCGCAGGCTCCTGCGGTAGGCGCCGCCACTATTTTTTTCATGCAAGCATTGCATTCGCCAGTCTTTAAGGCTTCGGTGATGACCTCTGCCATAAGCTCACCCATCAGCGGCTCCTTTTCCCTGCGGTAATCGTTCATTTTTTCACCATCTCCACCGATCAAGCCGCTTTTCGAACGAATACTGCCGTCATAATTCTCGCCGGCTGCCAGCATCGCATCCCACATTACCTTCATCTGTCTGATGGAATCCTCTCTGTCAACTCCCCTTTCTGCGACATCCTCTCGAAGCACCGCCTCCCAAAATTCTACGCCTTCCCTCTCACAAAACTCTATAATTTCACGTAACGATTGATATGCCATTTTCTTCTGCCACACTCTGCGGCCTTTCCTCCTGTCTTTTTCCCTTCCTGATTCTGTTTTTCCTCTTTTACCAATAGGCTTTTTCGCTTTAATGCGGGCTTTTCCTAGCTGTACTTTTCTTGGCTGTACATTTCCTTTGCCCGCCACTTTTCTACAATGAATTTCCCCATTTAAAACAGGGCTTTGCTTCCTTGCATTTTTCTTCCGCTCTGCTCTTTTCCTCTTTTATCAATAGGCTTTTTCAGGCTTTTCCGCTTTAATGTGGGCTTTTCTTGGCTGCACTTTCCCTTTGCCCGCCGTTTTCCGCTTTTATAATCCGGCAATATATGTAACCTTTAAGATTCCGCTTATTTTTTCCAGCTTTTCCCTTACCTCCGCCGGAATGGCCTGATCACTTTCAATAATCATAACGGCTTCCGTGCCTCTTTTCCCACGAAACAAACGCATTGTCGCAATATTGATGCCTTTTGCCGCCAACGCTGAAGTAACCTCCGCCACATAGCCAGGCAAATCTCGATTATACACGATCAGGGTTGGATATTCCGCTGTGCATTCGACCTCCGCTCCGTCAATCTTATTGATCACAATCCGGCTTCCGCCGATCGAGGCCCCCTGAACCTCTATCCTTCTTCCCTTGGCATCCCGCAGATCCATGACCACGGTATTTGGATGCGCTCCGGCAAGCTTAATCTTTTCCATAGCAAAATGCAAGCCGCTTTCTTTTGCCAGCTCAAAGGAATGCGGAATTCTTTCGTCATCCTCCTTCATCCCCAAAAGACCGGCAATCACCGCTCGATCCGTACCATGCCCTTCTCCAGTATCGGCAAAGGAGCCATGCAGAAAAATCCTAGCTTCCCGCACCTCCGCTCCCAAAAGCTTTCGAGCCACATAGCCCAATTTGACAGCTCCGGCAGTATGCGAGCTGGACGGCCCAATCATCACCGGGCCTAAAATATCAAAAATATTCATTTCTCCTTTGAGGCTTTTCCACATTGACTGTGCTTATGGTCAAGCAGTCTGTCCGCCAAAGCCTCCTTCCTTTCTCCATTGACATATTGATCTTCTTTTTCCGGCTCCAGCATTCATCATTCCCTTTCCCATAAACCTTTACCAGATTTCTTCAAATAGCCCGCCTCCTGCTTTTCAATTGCTTTAAGCGCGCCTTTCTCGCGTTAATATTGTAACAAAAGCAAGCCTGATTTTCAAGCATATTATTACTGGTGTTTTGCAGCGAGCTTCTTTATAAACCGCAAAATAAAGCATCCGAGCTTCTAACATACATTCAGGATGCCGATAAGGAAAAGAATTGAAAAATTCCTCCCGCGCCGCTGCCTTTAAAATCAAGCTATCAAGATATTGACTTTCTCCAATAAACAAATTATAATGAACACGGAAAAATTGTCCTTCCCCGCAGCGGGAAGAAATGCAAGCGCCGGCTTTCGCTCATGCATTGGACGAAGCTCATAGGCGCCACGAGGTAAAACCTCGCTCACCGATCCTGCTGACCTTTAAGGATGTCAATCATGTTACCCCAGTTTGTGAATAAAAACCCTTATTATAAGAATGCTTGGAGCTTTGCCTGTGTCGTGCTTTCCGCTTTTTTGCAGGCCTTTGTTCTGGAAACCTTTTTGCTGCCGGCAAAGCTTTTGTCTGCCGGCTTTACCGGTATTGCCATCCTTTTAAATCAAATCACTGCCAAATTTACCAGCTACCAGATCTCCACCGCTTTTTTTATTGTTTTTCTCAATCTGCCCGTGGCCTTGGTCTGTGCAAAAACAATTGGCAAAAAATTTACGCTGTTTTCTTCGATCCAATTTATTACCGCCGCCTTCTTTCTAAATTGGTTCCAGTTTACTCCAATTTTTCATGACACTGTTCTAAACATTATTTTTGGCGGCTTTCTCAACGGACTTTCTATTGTGATCGCCTTATCCGGCAACGCTTCCAGTGGCGGCACTGATTTTATTGCTCTCTATGTGTCGAATAAGACCGGAAGGGAGATTTGGCAGTATATTTTTGTTTTCAATATCTTCTTACTCGCTTTATTTGGCTACCTTTTTGGCTGGGAATATGCCGGCTATTCGATCCTGTATCAGTTTATTTCAACCAAGACAATCGAGAATTTTTATCAACGCTATAAGCGGGTCACCTTGCAGATTACAACCCGTATCCCTGATACAATTATCAAAGAATATCTTGCCCGTCATCGGCACGGCATTAGCGTGGTCAGCGGTTACGGCGGATACAGCGGCAATCCCGTATCACTGCTTCACATTGTCTGCTCCAGCTATGAGCTTGATGCCACAATCAAAACGATTCGCAGCGCCGATCCTGGTGTAATCATCAATGTTTTGCCTTCAATCAATTTTTATGGTCGTTTCTATCGGCCGCCCCTAGAATAACCAAAGAATTTCCATCAAAAAACATCAAAATCCTTCAGCTGTAGCAAAAGCCCTGTCACCACAGTATTCTGTGATAACAGGGCTTTATTTTTTCCCTATTTGTCAGTCGCATTTCCCCGAAAAAGCTTTTGCTATTTTCCCTGCACCTTTCCGGCTAAAAGCCGCTCCATTCTTTGCAGCAGCGCAGCAATCTCGGCGCGGGTTACTGCTTCCTTCGGAGCAAAGCGCCCATTCTCTTTTCCGTTAAAAATCCCCGCCTGATGTAAGGCATGTACTGCTTCCAGCGCCCAAGCACTGATATCTCCTTCATCGGCAAATTCTTGCCGCTCCTTGCCAGTAGTCCATCCGTTCTGTGAAAATTGCAGATAATTCAGCAAAAGCACTGCTGTCTGCTCTCTCGTAAGCTCTGCCTCCGGCGCAAAAAGATTTTCGGCAATCCCTTTTACCAAACCGTTCTTGTTTGCCCACTGGATATAAGGAGCATAATATTTTTCTGCTCCAACATCAGAGAATTTATTTACTTCTCCTGCTTCCGCCGTTGGCTCGGCCTTTGCCAGCCTTCCCAGTACCGTAACAAACATTCCCCTTGTCATTGCCTGTTCCGGTGAAAAATGCTCCGAATCAGTGCCAAGGAACAATCGCTTTGCTACCGCTTCTTCTACCGCATTCCTTGCCCAATGATTGACAATGTCAATAAAGCCTGTTTTTTCCAGTTTAGTCGTGCTTATGGATGGAGTATTATTTCCCGTTGACGGTGTATTGTTCCCAGGAGTTGTATTTCCCGTTGACGGCGTATTATTTCCCGGAGCTGTATTCCCTGTTGACGGCGTATTATTTCCCGGAGTTGTATTTCCTGTTGACGGCGTATTGTTCCCAGGAGTTGTGTTTCCCGTT
>JBGZBY010000001.1:0-10317 GCA_041844915.1 Eubacteriales bacterium | reverse complement strand
TGGTCTTGAAAACCAGTGATTCAGAAATGGACCGTGGGTTCGAATCCCACCCTCTCCGCCAGTGAGATGCCCAGATAGCTCAGTCGGTAGAGCAGAGGACTGAAAATCCTCGTGTCGGTGGTTCGATTCCGCCTCTGGGCATTCGCCTTCATCCGAAGGCAGGAGTTTTCTCTTTTTCGGAAAGCTTAAGCATACGGGTCATTAGCTCAGCTGGTAGAGCACCAGACTCTTAATCTGGGTGTCCAGGGTTCGATCCCCTGATGACTCATCCAAAGCGCTTGTTTTACAAGCGCTTTTTTGCATACCGACTTAAAGGCTGTGCCGGACTGATGGAGGGTTTGATAGGATCGGTACGGGTAGAATGGAATATGGCATAGATATAATGGGGAGAAAGCTTTTAAAAAGGTCTTTGGCAGGAGCGCTGACTATAGGAAGCTTTTCTGCTGCACTGTATCGGTTTAAAAGGGAATGCCGAACTGACGGAGGGCTTGATAAGATCGGCATGGATAGAATGGAGTATGGCATGGATATAATGGGGAGAAGGCTTTTAAAAAAGCCTTTGGCAGAAACGCTGACTATAGGAAGCTTTTCTGTTGCACTGTATCAGTTTAAAAGGGAATGCCGAACTGATGGAGGGTTTGATAGGATCGGCGCGGATGTCATCTTGTGGTTTAGGCTTGAAATTTTTTGAGTAATTTACTATAATAAAGAAGAAACCTAAAAAAACTGAAAAACAGGGAATAAAGATGAAAAGCGGAGGAGAGAGTATGTTAAAAAGAGAAAAACTGCTAAGTATATTATGTGTGATTTGTCTTTTGCTTAGCTCCTGTAGTATGCTGGGGTTAAAGCCAAAGGAGGGTACGGAAGCGACGAAGCAGACCGGCAGCAATACGACGAGCAGCGAAACGGAAAATAAGGCGGCGTCGACAAACAGCGAGCAGACCGCAAGCCAGAAAGAGGTCAATGCGGCAAATGTTCGCAAGATTTCCTATAAAAACATTATTAACGCCGGCTTTTATTCGGGCTTTACAGAAAAGCAGCTGGCTATGCTGGAGAAAAACGGCTTTATCATCATGGAGCCGTCAGAAAACAATTTTTCGCGGATGATGCATCAGCCCTATGAATTTATGGAGTATAGCGAAGGGTCGATGATTATTACCACCGATATCGTTTTGCATATGTGGCATATTTTCTTTTCCGAGAGCATGAAGGCGCTGGAGCTGGCGACATATTTACCCAATTTGACGGAGCTTTCTCTGGAGATGGAAGAAAAGGCGATCGAAGCTTATCAAAATGCGCCGGACGCCTTAGACTATGCATACAGCAATATTATCGCTTATTTTCATGTTGCCAACAGTCTTTTACAGGAGGATGGGAAAAACATTTACTGGCACCGTGGGAGCGCTACGCTGCCGGTGGAACCGCATGGCGATGCTATGGAGATTGCGGAAGCGGAGATGGAAAATATTATAGCCGAAGCAGCGCAGAGCTCTGCTTTGCTTCAGAGAGATATAGATTATTCTCAGTTTACCGTCAGAGGACACTATACCTCCAGCGAAGCGCTGAGCCGATATTTTCAAGCGATGATGTGGTATGGCTTTATGGGCTTTGATTTGCAAGAGCAGCCGGTGGAGGCGGCGCTGATTGCTGATTTGCTGGCGCAAAACAAAGATCTGATGGAGCTGTGGCAGAAAAACTATGAGCTGTCCGCTCTTTATTCCGGCGAAAGCGATGATATTATGGTCAGCCAAATGCAGGAGGTGCTAAAGGCCTTTGAAGGGAAAAATTTGGCGCGGGAGCTGGCGGGTCAGGCAGGACTGGATATCTTGAAAAAGGAAATTGAAAAGCTGCCGGAGCCCAGAATCGTAGCTAAGTTGAGCAAAGACAACAAGGATTTTGAAGTCGGCAAGAATTTTAAGCTGATGGGGCAGCGCTTTAATGTTGACGGCTATATCCTGCAAAATTTGATGGAGCCGCTGCTCAGACCGATGCCGACCTCCTTTGATGTGTTTGCGGCGATGGGCTCTAAGACGGCAGAAAACTTTTTGCGGGCAAATTACGAAACGAACCAGACATGGAAGGAATATGATGAAGTCTTAAAGAGAATGAAGGAGGAATATGCGGCTGGAGAATTGACGGACGGCGATAATTTTTATAACGGCTGGGTCAGAGCAATCGACCGAGCGCTGAATTATGTGCCGGAGGGCAAGATTATTCCACATTTTATGACAACGGAGGCATATGAATACAAAAAAATCAATGCGGCGCTGGGAAGCTATGCCGAGCTGAAGCATGATAATATCTTATATGCCAAACAGGCGATGGCGGAAATGGGGGCTCCGGAAGAAAACTTGATTTTGCACTACCTCGAGCCGAACGAGGAGCTGTATCAGGAGCTTTTAACACTTTCTACTCATGCGGAAAAGCTGATGAAGAAAGCAGGTGTAGCCAAGGAGTGGATAGAGCCCTTGTCTTCTATCAAGGAGCTTATGAAGGCCTTCGCGACAATTTCGCGAAAAGAGCTGAATGGGGAGAATCTGACCAAGGAGGAGCTGCGGGAGCTTTGCTATGCCGGCGGATTGATTGAATATTTAAATTCTCATTATATTTATGCGTTGGCTACCGAGGGCTTTGAGAGTGAAGCAAAGAAAAGCTCGGCCTTGATCGCCGATATCGCAACTGTATTGGCTAGGGGAGATCTTCCCGGAGGAGTTCTGGAGGTAGCGACCGGATTTCCCTATGAAATATATGTTTTGTGCCATGTCAACGGCGTGGATATTTTAGCGAAGGGCTTTGTCTATTCTTCCTTTGAGTTTATCAGCGATAAGCGTTTGACGGACGAGGATTGGTATAAAGCGCTTGGTCTAGTAGACAATTTGGAATGGGGAGTGCCGGAGCTTGATCTTACAAATTATCAGCAGATTCGGGATCTCCATATGGAATATTTTAAACAATTTTCTACCGGCGAGCCGAACCAGATCCATCATGATTACGAGGTCGAGGTTGACTGGCCGAAGCAGGAGAAATAATGAAGGCCGGACAGGGCAGGCTTTGGCAAAGCCCAGTGGTTCTCGTTCTTTTCTTCGCCTTTGCTTTGGGGATGGGATTTTCTTTTTCTTCGAAAAAGGAAATCTTGGACTCGGCAGAATATACGCAAAACGGAATTTCCTATCGAGCGGCAATCGAAGGACGATCGGAAACGAAGCATTGGGAAGGGAGCGGCTTTTTAGCGGGAAAAAGCTTGTCGAAGCCTTTTATCTTGGGTAAGGAGATTGTAATCTACGAAAAACCGGAAAGCGGCGGCAGCTGGCAGGAAAAGGGCCGGTATAATTTTGAAGGAGTTGGCCCTTGGTGCATAGCCATGGGGCAAATGGATCAGCAAGAGGATATAGAGGTGTTTATTGGAGCCTATCGAGCGACCCGCTATTTTCCGGAGGGAACCAGACCCTATTTATTCACATGGAATTTTAAGGAGCAGCAGCTAAATCGCTTATGGTCCGGCTCATATTTTGATGCGCCAATTTTCTTGACAGCGGAATTTGAGGATGTCGATGCCGACGGCTTTCAGGAAATCAAGCTGGAAGAAAGAAAATGGCTGGGTGAGGAGGAATTTCACTATATTACCTACTATACCTATCAAAGAAAGAGCTTTCAGCCGATCAAGGTAAAAAGAGAGGTTATAGAGCATAAAAGGGCAAAGTGATAATGCCGGCAGCAGGCAATTGCAAGCGCTGGCAGGGCGCGAGGCCGTCTGCTAAAAAGGTGTAGCCGCAAGGTTATGGCGAAAAACCTTGAAACAACAGAAAATCCCTTGGGTTTGCCGGATATGGCAAATCCAAGGAATTTTTTTGGAAGGCGGCAAAGACAGATTTTCATTCCGATATCGCATAAGGCTAATGGGATACATTAGCTTGAAAAAGCGGAAAACAAAGTCCCTCTTTTTTGCCCTTTTTTTGCTGCCAAGCGTTCCATCGCTTTATGAAGCGGCGAATTCCCGCGGGCTTACTTCTTATTCTCATGCAGGAGCAGCTCCAGCACCTGATTGCTTCTTTCTAGGAAGGCGGTCATGCGCTCCGGCTCCAGCGGCTTATGGCTAAGCCCTGCTAGGTCATAGATTTGAGCGCAAAGCAAATCAACGGTTTCCTTGGGGGCAGCCGGATTTTCCAGCAAATATTTTACCAGCGCATTGTTTTTGTTAAGCAGCAGGGTTTCTTCGCTGCCGCCGCCGAGGTCTAAGCCCATGAAGCCGTAAATCTTGCTCATATCCTGCATCCGTCTTTTTTCTTCGGACAAAAGAATCATACCGGAGATTTGAGCGTCCTTAAGCGGCTCAACAGAAATTTTTAAATTCTCCTTAGCCAGTGATTTTTGGAAAAGCTTTTCTAAGTTTTCCGCCAGACTTTTTTTGACATCCTCGCTCATGCTTTCCTCAGTTTTCATTTCGGCGGTGATATCCGAGTCGATCCGCAGAAAGTGAAGCTTATGCTCCTTATCTTCGGCTTCCAGCTTTTGCAGGAGGGGCTGATCGATATTGTGCGCCAGCTCGACAGCATTCAGTCCGTTTTTGACGAAGGCAGCGATATAAGAGGCCTGAAGGCTTCGGTCGGTAAAATAATAAACATTGGAGGAGCTGGCTTTTTCCAAGTATTCCGGCAGGGTCAAATAATTTCCGGCAATATCCTTGAAAATAAGGATATCCTGCACGCGCTCAAAGAATTTTTCATCACGCAGGCAGCCGTATTTGATAAAGGGGTGAATATCCGGCCAGAATTTTTCATAGGCCTCCTTTCTTTCCTTTTTGAAAAGAGAATTCAGCTTATCCGCCACCTTTTTGGTGATATAGTCGCTTAATTTTTTGACGAAGCCGTCATTTTGCAAAAAGCTTCGAGATACATTCAGCGGCAGGTCAGGGCAGTCGATGACGCCCTTTAGCAGCAGCAGAAATTCGGGAATTACCTCCTTGATATTATCGGCGATGAAAACCTGACTGTTATACAGCTTGATCTGCCCTTCCATGGTATCGAATTCATGCTTTAGGCGCGGGAAATAAAGGATTCCTTTCAAACGGAAGGGATATTCCATATTCAAATGAATCCAAAAATGCGGTTCGCTGAAATCCATAAAGGTATTGCGGTAAAATTCCTTGTATTCGTCCTCGCTGACTTCATTTGGATTTTTTAAATAAAGAGGTGCAGGAGTATTGATCGGGGTTTCTTCCTTAACTAGAATATTTCCGCTTTCATCCTTCTCCGGCTCGGCATCCTCCTTTTTCAGGTAGATGGGATAGGGCATGAAGGAGCAATATTTACGCAGCGTATCGCGCAGCGTCCATTCGCTTAAATATTTTTTACCGTCCTCATTGACGTATAAAATGATGTCTGTGCCATATTCGCTTCGGCTGCCGCCGGACATTTCATATTCCGAGCCGCCGTCGCAGGTCCATTTGACAGGAAGCGCGTTTTCGGTGCAGGACAGGGTTTGGATTTCAACCTTGTCAGCTACCATGAAGGCAGAATAAAAGCCCAGTCCGAAATGACCGATAATCTGCTCCCCTTCGTCCTTATCCTTGTATTTTTCCAAGAAATCATAGGCGCCGGAAAAGGCGATTTGATTAATATATTTTTTGACTTCATCCTCAGTCATACCGATGCCGCAGTCTGAAAAGGTAATCGTGCCGGCGCTTTCGTTAAAGTGGATATCCATCCGAAGCTCGGCGTTTTCCGACGGGGAAAGCTCTCCGAGAGAAGTCATTTTTTTCAGCTTGGTCATAGCGTCGCAGCCATTGGAAACCAGCTCCCGAACAAAGATGTCGATGTCAGAATACAGCCATTTCTTTATAATCGGGAAAATATTTTCGCTGTGAATTGATAAGCTTCCTTTTTCCATAAGATATATGTCCTCCTGAATTAAAAATTTGACGTTTGGAAAAGCTGTCGGCACAATCCGTCTGGTACCGGAAGCTTTTCGCTTCTTTATTGTAACATTTTCCCCGATTTTGTCAATTCCGGCTTTTATCTGAAGAAAGGCTGAATACAGAGCATAAAATCCGGCGCAGTTGCCGTACTGGAGGTGCTGTACAATCGGGGAGATTTATCGGCGGGCGAGATTCAGACCCTGATTTTAAGCAGCAATGGCAATCCTTTGGTGATTATCAAAAATCTGGAAAGGGATAGTTTTTTCGGGGAAAAGCAAGTAGGACGCTGGAATGATTATTGTAGAGCTAATCGCAAAAGACTGCCGGACGTACTTGGCATTTGTGATTTTGTTGGTGAAGCCCGCAGGGAATATGTCTGCTTCGCAGCCGCATTCCTTTGTATTTGTGCGCTTCAAATGTAAATTTATTGGAGGGATTATCTATGAATATTGACAGAACAAGAGATTTTTATATACAGATAAAGGAAGAAGAGCTGTGCGACTGTACTTATTGCCGAAATTATGTTAGTGAAATCAAAAAAGCTTAGCCTAAAGTATCGGAATATTTAAAGCGCTTAGGTGTTGATATCGAAACCTTTTGAAACTATGCCTCTTGAGCCAGAGAAATCGGGGTATATTGATTATCTGGGAGTTCAATATATTGTTTGTGGCGAATGGGATGATTTTACGGAAACAGTTATAGATTCGGTTAATGCGAGGATAGCAGAATCGCATCCATCCACTGGAATGGATGAAACGCATTTTGTCATTGAAATTTATCCTATTCGTTTAAAGTGGGTCATGTAGATAACTTCCAGTTTGTTCGGAGCAATATATGAAATAAAAATTCGAAGCGGCAAAAAAACAAAGGCTGAAGTAAGGAACGGACTTTCTTTTTCTTTAAGGATATTGTGCAGTTAATGTCTGCAAGCTGTAAAATCAAGGGTTTTCCGTAGTGGTGAGAGCGGTATCCTTGACTTTGCAGGTGATGAAATTCGTCGGTAAAAAGATTAGGAAAACACGGATCACAGCTCGGATTTGCAGCAGTATTTTCCGCTGCAAATCCAAACCAGCCGACAGAAACATCTAACTTCTTTAGGCTTTTTTCTTAGAAAAAGTAGTCAAGCTGATCAGTAAAATGCTGACTCCGCCCAAAAGCATGGCATAAAAAGGTAGAATCGCCTGTGCCAAAATGCCGCCGAGGATTGCACCAATCGGCATGGCAACTACTAAAACACTGTCGATAATCGTTACGATTCTGCCCAAAAGCTCAACGGGAAGCGAGCTTTGAATTTGGGTAATCATGGTAACCATCAGCACGCCGTAAGGGATAAAGGCAAGCGTAAGGAGGGCAAGCGTAACATAAAGCTGACCTGCCAGCACCGCCGCAATCCACAAAGCGGAAGTTATCAACGGGAAAAATCGCATTTTCGTAAGATAAGAAAGCTTGGTCAGCTTCATTGCTAAGGTCGTGCCAATCACCAAACCGATACTCATCGCCAGAGTAACATAGCCGAAGTAGTCGATACTGCCAAGAGCTGCCGAATAAGCCGGTAAGATGGCGGTAACAATGCCCATTACAAAGTTTAACAACATGATCGGCAGGCAGATAGATACAGCTTCGGAAGAAAAAAATGCGGCAACGCCTTCCTTAAAGCTGGCAGTATACTTGGCGAGATCCAGCTTTTCGGTCTTGTTTTCTTCCGGCGACTGAATGCCAAAAAACAGAGCAAAGGCGATTAAATAGGTAATGCCGTTAAACAGGTAGACTTGACTGATACTGATATAGCTGATGATGAAAGCAAATGCAGCACCGACCAAAATATCCACCGTACGGCTGATGGAAGTCGAAAGCGAATTATAATCCATCAATTTTTCCTTGTCGATGATATGGGGCATAATGGCAAATTCGGCAGAGGCCTGATAATTTTCAAAAAAAGAAACCAAAAATATGACAAGGAAGATGACGACTAAAACTGCTTGATTAAGGGCAAAGGCAACGGGAACGGCAAAAATCAGCAAGGCTTGAATCAACTGTGCCGAAACGAGGATTTTTTTCTTATTGCCATGATCGACCAAAGGTCCGATTAAAAAAGACATTGACTTAGGGAGCATAGTAAGTGCAGTTGCAAGTCCGGTATAAAATGAGTTTTGCGTTACCGAATAAATATACCAGACAACTGCCAGACGATACAGACTATCGCCAAGAACGGAAACGGAGCGACCAAACAATAACTTTTTTGCATTGATATTCATAGGAAATCCTTTCTGAAATGGTGAATGTGGTTCACAAAATCGTTTTTTAAGCGCAGGAAAAAGTCGGTATCCGGCGCAGCGTCAAAGAATTCTTTGATAAAAAGTTCAAAAGTCAGTTGCGGAGTGGCTAAGATTTTTTCAATTTTAGCAAAAAAGCGATTAAGATCTTTTTTATAGCTTTCAAAGAGAGAAATAGCCAATATATAAGTTAATGCGCCGATGGAACATTCCTTATAAGAAGTCATAAAAGGTGGATATAACAGGATATTCAGTCGTGAGTTTTCTTGATTTTTCAGTATAACGTTGTTTTGGTGAAAAGCAGGCTTATTTAACTCTAAAAAATCATCACAAGAAATATCTCCATACTCCAGCAGGTGAGAAACAACCTGACGCTCCAGCTGCTCAGAAACCAAAGCGGAAACAACAGATTGGTTGACTCTGTAAAAATAGTGAAATTGCGCTCCTTTTTTTAAAGCGTCAGTACAAGTAGAAGAAGTAAAAATGCTGTGTACAAACAGAATCTCAAAAAATTGCGCTAAGGTTTCATTGATGATGATATTTGCATTATCATAAAATTGATTTCCATAAAATCGGCTAAAATAGGAATGACCGAGTTCATGTACAAGCAATAATATCGAATACATCGTGTCGAAATGATCAAACACAATAACGGCTTTGTTTGTACTTGGGAGATAATAAGTATCATACACCTTTTTTCCCTTAATGTCCAATATAAATTGATCGTTTATACTATTTTCAATATGATAAAAAAGATCGGATTGAAAATAAGATAAATTTGCTGTAGAAGAAAAGGTATCGCGAATAAAACTGAGAGAATCTTCAAAGCTCATATGGATTTGGATATTGCTGTCGATATCAAACAAATAATCAAAATTATTATCCGGAAAAATTATCTGAAAAATAGGCTGAGCCGTTTCCCACAAATCGTTTTGAAATAGGTCAGAAAAACAGGTTAAGGTATGAGGGGAAATTTTCATCTCCTCTTTTAAAAAAGCAGGGTTTTTATAATGAAACAGCTTTATTTTTTTTAAAAGAGGCAGCAGCGAGGGAGCAGATTCTTTTAAAGCATTGAATATGTTTTTTTGTAGCTCAATTCTTTTCTCATAGGAAGGTTCATAGTTAATGGCAGCGAGGATTTTGAAAATATGCTGACCATTTAAAAGAATATTGTCAACAATAGTGTGGTACTTTTCTATACTATCTTCAATTTCAGAAAAAGAGTCCTCGTCCTTTTCCAAAATATATTGCTCCAAGGCTTCCTGCGCGTGCTCAAAGGAAGTGTCGTCCAAATTCCTTAGAATATCAAGCACAGCACTGATTTCTGCCAAACGATTTTCTAGGTGATTTTGATTTTCTTTGGCAATTTCCACTGGAAGTAGACGATTTATCCATTCGGCTGCGGCTTCTAAATTATAGTTGTTCTTTAAAAAAGAAAGCAGCTTACTTGGGGAAGAAAAAGAAAACTCTTTTTTTGAAAGCTCTAAATTTCTTATGTCAAAAGAAATCGAATGAGCTCCCAATGTGCCATTGTCGGCAAATTGAAGTGTGCGATAGCAATTTATCAGTGCGCCGCTTAAAGACTGCGTTATGATTCCTCTGTTTGCTGGAAAGGAATAGTCCAGATCAAAGGACAGATAGGAATTTAAAATGCTATCCTTGGTTTTATCGCTATCTAAAAGCAGAGATACGATTTCATCATCAAAATATCCATTTAGAATGTAGTGAGAATTTATCTCCTTTAATTTTTGGTAAATAGCATCATGAATCCTATAGCTGGCATTATCAAAGCAGGAAAATACAAGATCAGGCTGTTTGTCCTCGATAATATTCAATAAATTATACAAAGTAGAATCATTAATAAACATATCATAATAGGAAATAGGATCGGTAGAGGAGAAGTGCCGAAGCTTTTCCGATAATGAAACAGTTTTTTTCTTTCCGATATCATCTAAGGTATATGCCATTTGCGCATGGATATTGTGAGGTTCAATATTGTCCGTATCAATCAAAATCAGATTGGTTACATTCATTTTTGCCAAAGAAAGCGCAAGAGTAGCGCCGATTGTGCCGATTCCGATAATCATTACTTTTATTTTGGTTAACCGCTCCATAATAGCAGTGCCGTTT